>NZ_PSRR01000178.1 GCF_004296405.1 Bradyrhizobium sp. Leo170 | reverse complement strand
CGATCTGCCGGGCGCGCTGCAGCACGCGGCATCGGCGCCGATCGCCGCGATGGCCGGGACGCCATGATGCCGCTTGCTCCCGATATCACGCAGGACACCATCGTCTCGGTGCGCGATCTCGAAGTGCGCTTTCAGACCAGCGATCGCCGCGCCACGGTGAAGGCGGTTGACGGCGTCAATTTCGACGTCCGCCGCGGCGAGACCTTTGGGATCATCGGCGAATCCGGATCGGGCAAGACCACCATCGGCCGCGCCCTGGTGTTCCTGCTGAAGCCGAGCGCGGGCGCCATCCGGCATGACGGAATCGATCCGCTCACGCTGCCGCGCCGACAATTTCAAAATCACCGCCGCGACTACCAGATCATCTTCCAGGATCCGAATGCGGCGCTCAATCCGCGCATGACGGTCCTCTCGTCGGTGCTGGAACCGCTCGACCTCGCGCGCGCCGGCACCAGCGCCGAGCGCGAGCGGCAGGCGAGGGAGGCACTCGACCGTGTCGGCCTGCCGCAGGACGTCGGCGAGCGCTACCCGCACCAGCTTTCCGGCGGGCAGAAGCAGCGCGTGGTGATCGCCCGCGCCCTGACCCTGAAGCCGAAGCTGATCGTCTGCGACGAGGTGGTGGCCGCGCTGGATATGTCCATTCGTGGCGACGTACTCAATCTCTTCGCCGACCTGCAGCGCGAGCTCGGCCTCACCTATGTCTTCATCACCCACGACCTCGCCGTGGTCTCCCACATCAGCGAGCGCATTGCCGTGATGTATCTCGGCCGCTTCGTCGAGCTTGGGCCGACCGAACGCGTCTCCGAGCATCCGCTGCATCCCTATACGCAGGCGTTGCTGTCCGCCGAGCCGCGACCATTGCCGTCACACTTGCGCGAGGGCAGCCGCATCATGCTGCAGGGCGAGATCCCGAGCCCGATCGATCCGCCCTCGGGCTGTCGTTTCCGCACCCGCTGCCCCTACGCGCAGCCGCTCTGCGCCGAGAAGACGCCGGACTGGCGCGAGCTTCAACCGGACCATTGGGTTGCCTGCCACTTCGCCGAACATCCAAACTTTGCACCAAACTAACAAGAATTGCCGGGAGGAGATCACATGACAGAGATGACGCGACGCGAGGCTATCGCGCTGACATCGGCCGCGATTGCCGGCGTGACGCTCAGTGGCCGCGCGTGGGCAGATATCGCGCCGAAGCGGGGTGGCACCTTGCGCATCTCGGCGCCCGCCAATCCGTCGAGCCTCGATCCGGCCACCGGCGGCGCCGGCTCCGACCACGCCTTCCTGTTCACGATGTACGACACGCTGATCGAATGGGATTTCGAGACGCTGGCGCCAAAGCCCGGCCTTGCCGGGAGCTGGAAGTTCACCGATCCGAACACCTTGGTGCTCAACATCCGTAGCGGCGTCACCTTCCATGATGGCACGCCGCTCGATGCGGACGCCGTGAAATTCAACCTTGAGCGCAACAAGAGCGACCAGAAATCCAACATCAAGGCCGATCTTGCTTCGGTGGCGTCGGTCGAGGTTACGAGTCCCACGCAGGTCACGCTGAAGCTGAGCACGCCCGACACCGCGCTGCCCCTCATCCTCTCCGACCGCGCCGGCATGATGGTCTCGCCATCAGCGCTGAAGGCCGCCGAAGGCGGCACCGTTGCGCGCAAGCCGGTCGGCGCCGGCGCCTATGCGTTCGTGAGCTGGGCGGATGGCGAGCGCATCGTCGTCAAGCGCAACGAGAAATACTGGAAGCCGAACCGTCCTCTTCCCGACGGCATCGAGTTTTCGATCATCCCGGAACTGACCACCGGCGCGCGCTCCGTCACTGCTGGGCAGAACGACCTGATCTATCAACTGCCGCCGCGCCAGAAGGCGATCATCGAGCGCGCCAGCAGCGTCAAGGTCGTGAGCGGGCCGACGCTTTATGTCCTGCAGATCTTCCTGAACTGGGCCAAGCCGCCCTTCGACAATCCAAAGGTCCGCCAGGCCCTGAACTTTGCGATCGACCGCGAGGCCTTCGTGAAGGCGGCGCTCGCCGGGCTGGCGGAGCCCGCCTACATGAACCTGCCGAAGGCGCATTGGGCCTACGACAAATCGGTCGCCGGGCTCTACCCCTACGATCCCGACAAGGCGCGCAAGCTGCTGGCGGAAGCCGGGTTCAAGGATGGTCTCACGCTCGATCTCCTCGGCTATCCCGATCAGGACTCGGTGCAGCGCCAGGAAATCCTGATCGAGCAGCTCAGGAAGGCGGGCATGACTGCACGCTTCGCCAACGCGCCGATCGCCGAAGCCTCCGCCGCGTTCTTCGCCAGCGAGAAGCGCGGCTCCGGGCTGCTGTCGGCATGGACCGGGCGGCCGGACCCGAGCCTGACCTATTCGCTGATGTTCACCAAGGACGCCTATTACAATGCCGGCCGTGCGCCGGTGCCGCCGGAGCTCGAGGCCGCGATCAAGGAATCGCGGGCGTCGGAAGATATCGAGCAGCGCCGAAAGGCCTTTGCCACCGTGCAGCGGCTGGTGATGGAGAACGCCTTCGTCGCGCCGCTCGCTTTCCAGTACGAGCTGGTCGCGATGAACAAGAAGGTGCAGGGTTATCGCCCGAACCTTCTCGGCAAGCCGAAATACGACGACGTCTGGCTGGAGAGCTGAGGGAGATGGCGCGACGCAGTCCGGTCAAGGTTGTCGGCAGCCGCCTGTTGCAGGCGCTGCCCGTGATCGTGCTCGCGACCTTCATGGTGTTCGCGCTGTTGAAGCTCGTGCCGGGCGACATCGCGGTGACGCTGGCGGGCGACAACGCCTCGGATGCGCGCATCACCGAAATCCGCCACATCTACGGGCTCGACCGGCCGTTCCTGGTGCAGTATGGCGTCTGGCTCGGCAACGTCATCCAGGGCGACCTCTCGCAATCTCTGTTGACGGGCGAGCAGGTCGCGACCTCGATCGGCCGCGCCTTTCCGAACACGCTTCTGATCGTGGTGATTGCGCTGATCCTCGCGCTCTTGACCGGCATCCCCATGGGCGTGATCGCGGCGATCAAACCCAACGGCTGGGTCGACAAGGCCGTCAGTATGATCGCCTCGCTCGGCGTCGCCATTCCCGGTTTCTGGCTCGCGATGATCCTGGTCGCCGAAATCTCGCTCAGGCTCAACTGGCTGCCGGCGACCGGCGCCAAATCCCTCACCGCGTCTCCGATCGAGGCGATCAGGCACGCGCTGTTGCCGGGGATTGCGATCGCGGCCTACGGCATGGCCGAGGTGGCGCGGCAGCTTCGCGGCTCGCTCCTGGAAGTGCTGTCGTCGCAATATGTGCGGACCTTGCACGCCAAGGGGTTGTCGATGAGCCGCATTCTCTGGCAGCACGGGCTGAAGAATGTCAGCGTCAACCTCTTCACCATCATCAGCCTGCTCGTGAACCGGATGCTGGCCGCGACCGTCGTCATCGAGGCGGTGTTCGCCATTCCCGGTCTCGGCAGCCTGATCGTGCGCGGCGCGATCCAGCGCGATTTTCCGATCGTGCAGGGCGTCGTGTTCACGATGGTGATCGTGGTGATCCTGGTCAACCTGATCACCGATCTGCTCTGCGCCGCCATTGATCCGAGGATCGAGCAATGACCGACCTCGCGCTGGCCTCTCCGCGATTGCCCGCCAAGCCGACCCGGTCGCGGCGCTTCCTCCGTTGGCTCGCCGGTGATCTTCGGGCCGCGCTCGCGATCCTCGTGCTGCTGGTGCTCGTCATCGTCGCGATCGGCGCACCCTGGATCGCGCCCTATTCGCCGACCGCGCAGGACGTCAACAACATGCTGGCGCCGCCGGGTCCGGCGCATCTGCTCGGCACCGACGATCTCGGCCGCGACATCTTCAGCCGCCTAATCTACGGTGCGCCGGCGACCGTCTATGCCAGCGTGCTGGCCGTGTGTGTCGCAGTTGCGATCGGCCTGCCGGTCGGGCTTGTCACCGGCTTCTTCGGCGGTTGGACCGACGACATCATCAGCCGGATCATCGACACCTTCCTGTCGTTCCCGGCGATCGTGCTGGCGATTGCGGTGACCGGTGCGCTCGGTATCGGGCTCACCAACGGCATGATCGCGGTCGGCATCGTGATGTTCCCGGCGCTGGCCCGCATCGTCCGAGCGCGGACGCTGGTGGTGCGGCAGGAACTTTATGTCGATGCCTCCAGGTGTTTCGGCGCGCCGGCCTGGCATATCCTGTGGCGGCACGTGCTGCCGAACACGCTGCAGCCCGTCATCGTGCAGGTGACGCTGCTGCTGGCCGCCGCGCTGCTGGCGGAAGCCAGCCTCAGCTTTCTCGGCCTCGGCATCCAGCCGCCGAACCCGAGCTGGGGCGCGATGCTGGCGCGCGCCTACCAATATATGGAGATCGCGCCGGAGCAAATGTATGCGCCCGGGCTCGCCATTCTGGTGGTCTCCCTGGCCTTCAACGCGCTCGGAGAGTCCTTGCGCATTGTGCTCGATCCGACCATGAAGGATCGCTAGCTCTTTTGTCGACGGAAACGTTCATGCCTTTCAAGAAATTGCTGATCGCCAATCGGGGCGAGATTGCCATCCGTATCGCCCGCGCCGCAGGCGAAAGCGGGCTTGCCACTGTGGCGATCTATCCCGCCGATGACGCGACGTCGCGGCATGTCCTAGCGGCCGATGAAACGCACGAGATTCCGGGCCGCGGCGCGCGCGCCTATCTCGATATCGAAGCGGTGATCGGCGCAGCCAGGGCCGCGACATGCGACGCGCTGCATCCCGGCTACGGCTTCCTCAGCGAGAACGCCGCGCTGGCGCGGCGCTGCGCGGAGGAGGGGATCACCTTTGTCGGCCCGTCGCCGGACGCGCTGGAACTGTTCGGCGACAAGGCGAAAGCCAAGGCACTGGCGAAAAGCTGCGGCGTGCCGATCGTATCCGGCACCAGCGGCTCGACCAGCCTGGAGGAGGCCAGGGCCTTCTTCGCCTCGCTCGGCCCCGGCGGCGCGGTCATGGTCAAGGCGATCGCCGGCGGCGGCGGGCGCGGCATGCGCATCGTCGACGACGCTGCCAAGCTCGAACAGGCCTATGCGCGCTGCCAGTCCGAGGCCAAGGCTGCCTTCGGCAATGAAGGCGTCTATGTCGAGCGGCTGATCCGAAAGGCCCGTCACATCGAGGTGCAGATCATCGGCGACCGTTCGGGCCAGATCAGCCATCTGTGGGAGCGGGAATGCACGATCCAGCGGCGCAACCAGAAACTGATCGAGGTGGCGCCAAGCCCGTCGCTGAGTGACGCGCTGCGCTCGCGCATCATCGAAGCCGCCGCGAGGCTCGCGGCCGCTGCGCGCTACGACAATCTCGGCACTTTCGAATTCCTTGTCGACGACGACGCCCGTGAAGGCGCGGGCGACTTCGCCTTCATCGAGGCCAATCCGCGATTGCAGGTCGAGCACACCGTCACCGAGGAGGTGCTCGGCATCGATCTCGTGAAGGCGCAACTCGCCGTCGCTTCGGGCGCGACGCTGGCCTCGCTCGGTCTCGCGCAGGCTGCGGTTCCGTCGCCGCGCGGCTACGCGATGCAGCTCCGCGTCAACATGGAGGTGATGAACGAGAAGGGCGAGACCAAGCCGACCGGCGGGACGCTGTCGGTGTTCGACCTGCCGTCGGGCCCGGGTGTGCGGGTCGATACCTTCGGCTACACCGGCTACAGGACCAGCGCCGCTTTCGATTCACTATTGGCAAAAGTCATCGTGCATTCGCCGAGCGCGAACTGGGCCGATGTGGTACAGAAGGCGCTACGCGCTCTGCGTGAATTCCGCATCGGCGGCGTCGCCACCAACATCCCGTTCCTCGGCGCGATCCTCGCGCATCCGGATTTTGCCGCCAACCGGATCAGCACCAATTTCATTGACGCGCATGCCGGCTCGCTGGTCGCCGCGGCGAAGGAGGCCGATGAACCGGTGCTGGCCGAGGTGAACGGCGGAGCCGGTACCGTTGCTGGACCGTCGACGAGCGAATCCGGCCCGGAAGGCTCGGTCGCGGTCCCGGCGCCATTGCAGGGCACCATTGTCGCGATCGATGTGGCCGAGGGCGATCTCGTTCTTCCGGGCCAGCAGATCGCGGTGCTTGAATCCATGAAGATGGAGCATCTCGTCACCGCGCCGCATGGCGGCAGGGTGACGAAGGTCGCGGGCGGCGTCGGCGTCACGCTGATGCATGGCGAGGCGATCCTGTTCCTCGAGCCGGCCGAGGTGGACGGCCACCATGTCGCGGAGGAGGCGGAGATCGACCTCGACTACATCCGCCCCGATCTCGCCGAAGTAATTGCGCGTCATGCGATCACGCTGGATGAGAACCGGCCGGCTTCGGTCGAGCGCCGGCGCAAGACCAACCAGCGCACCGCGCGCGAGAACGTCGCGCATCTCGTCGACGAAGGCTCCTTTGTCGAATATGGCGCGCTCGCGATTGCCGCCCAGCGCCGCCGGCGCAAGATCGACGATCTCATCCACAACACGCCAGCCGATGGCCTGATCACCGGCGTCGCCACCGTGAACGCCGACAAGTTCGGCGCGGAGGGTGCGCGCTGCATGGTGATTGCCTACGACTACACCGTGCTCGCGGGCACGCAGGGCCATATGAACCACAAGAAGATCGACCGCATGCTCTCGCTGACCGAGCAATGGCGGTTGCCGCTGGTGTTCTACGCCGAAGGCGGCGGCGGGCGCCCTGGCGATACCGACCGGCTCGGCATGACCGGGCTCGACGGCCCATCCTTCGTGCAGTTCGCGCGGCTCTCGGGCCTCGTGCCGGTCATCGGCGTGGTCTCCGGCTATTGCTTCGCCGGCAACGCCGCGATGCTTGGCTGCTGCGACGTCATCATCGCCACCAAGAATGCGTCGATCGGCATGGGCGGGCCGGCGATGATCGAAGGCGGCGGGCTTGGCGTCTATCATCCGGCCGAGGTCGGCCCGGTGTCGTTCCAGGCGCCGAACGGCGTCATCGACGTCCTCGTGGAGGACGAAGCGGAGGCGACCGTCGCCGCGCAAAAATATCTGTCCTACTTCCAGGGCACGGTCAGCGACTGGAAGGCGCCGGACCAGCGGCTGCTCCGCCGCGCGATCCCGGAAAACCGGTTGCGTGTCTACGACATCCGCAAGGTGATCGATCTGCTCGCCGACGAGGGCTCGGTGCTCGAAATCCGCCGCGACTTCGGCGTCGGCATGATCACCGCCTTCATCCGCATCGAAGGCAAGCCATTCGGCCTGATCGCCAACAATCCGAAACATCTCGGCGGCGCGATCGATGCGCCGGCCGGCGACAAGGCTGCGCGCTTCATGCAGCTTTGCGATGCCTTCGACATCCCGATCATCTCGCTCTGCGACACGCCCGGTTTCATGGTGGGACCTGAAGCCGAGAAGACCGCGATCGTGCGTCACGTCTCGCGCATGTTCGTCACTGGCGCGAGCCTCACCGTGCCGTTGTTCGGCATCGTGCTGCGCAAAGGCTATGGCTTAGGGGCGCAATCGATGATCGGCGGCGGTTTCCATGCCTCCTTCTTCACGGTGGCGTGGCCGACCGGCGAGTTCGGCGGCATGGGCCTGGAAGGTTACGTGCGGCTCGGCTTCCGCAAGGAGATGGAGGCGATCGAGGATCCGGTCGAACGCGAAAAATATTACCAAGCCAAGGTCGCCGAGCTCTATGCCAACGGCAAGGCGGTCTCGATCGCCTCGGTGCTCGAGATCGACGAGGTGATCGATCCCGCGCAAACCCGCCACTGGATCATGTCAGGCCTGCGCTCGGTGCCGAAGCCTCAGCCGCGCACCCACCGCAAGCGCCCCTGCGTTGATGCGTGGTAGCGAGAGGCTGTCTCCACACCGGTGTCGTCCCGGGCTTGACCCGGGACCCATAACCACAGGCGGATGTGATGCGCAAAGCTACAACCGCTTGCTCGCGCCGCAACGCACATCGGTGGTTATGGGTCCCGGCCTTCGCCGGGACGACAGCATTCCGAAAGATCACCTCCGACCATGATCGCGGCCAACAAAAGGCCAGAGTGGGATGACAATCCGAACCACCGTCATCCTGCCGAGGCCTTTACATGCGACATGCCTTTTCTATCGCCCTCCTTCTCGCAAGCCTCGCCGGCGTAGGCCTGGCCTCGGCACAGGGCCGCAAGATGACCGAACTATTGGCGCCGCGCGATCCCGGTCCGAATGAGGCGGTCCGGGTCAAGGTCGTAACCGGTCCGTTGCCGTTCGGTGCTCGCCTGGTCGTGAAGACCGAGCAGGGCGACGTGATCGGCTCGATTATGACCTACGGCGTGCCGGGGCCGAATGACACCCGTTCCGAAACCTTCCCAGTTCAGTCGAGGAATGTGGTCAACAAGCGGCTTCGGCTGCAGGTGCTGGTGGAAGCGCCGGGCGCGATGACACGATCCGCAACGCCGGACGAAATCCGCGGGCTCGACGTCATGATCGTGCCGCGCACGCCGTGATCGCTGCCGCCGCTTTACTCCGCATCCGGTTTTCCCCTATCGTCTAGCCAACAACGCGCCGTCATTGCGAGCGTGGCGAAGCAATCCATCTCTCCGCCCGCTGAGGCGTGGATTGCTTCGCGGAGCCTGTCATCGGGCGGCGCTTCGCGCCGACCCGGTGGCTCGCAATGACGGATAAATAATCCCAGGGGAAACCCCAATGAACGATCCCGTTGACGTCCTGATCATCGGCGCCGGCGCGTCCGGCGCTGCGGTGGCATGGTCGCTGGCTGAGACGAAAATGCACATCCTTTGCCTTGAGCAAGGCGGCTGGATGAATCCCGCGGAATATCCGAGCACCGGGCGAGACTGGGAAGCCAAGTTCTATAGCGACTGGTCGACCAGCCCGAACGTCCGCGGTCGTCCTGAGGACTATCCAATCAACGACGACAACTCGCCGATCAAGGTCGTCAACTTCAACGCCGTCGGCGGCTCGACCGTGATGTACACGGCGCATTGGCCGCGGCTGCATCCGTCCGATTTCAAGGTGAAGACGCTCGACGGCGTCGCCGATGACTGGCCGATCGACTACGATGCGCTCACCCCATTCTTCGAAGAGAACGACCGGATGATGGGCGTATCGGGCCTGACGGGCGATCCGCGCTCGCCATTGACGCACCCGCCGATGCCGCCGCAGCCGCTCGGACTCTCCGGTCCGCTGATCGGCAAGGCCATGAACAAGCTCGGCTGGCACTGGTGGCC
Source organism: Bradyrhizobium sp. Leo170 (assembly GCF_004296405.1). Taxonomy (GTDB): domain Bacteria; phylum Pseudomonadota; class Alphaproteobacteria; order Rhizobiales; family Xanthobacteraceae; genus Bradyrhizobium. Next base: position 7,754 of record NZ_PSRR01000178.1, on the reverse strand, counting down.
GTCGGACACCACGGTCGCGACCATGGACTATGAGGGCAGGGCGCGCTGCATCAATCTCGGCCATTGCACGCCGGCCTGCGCGCAGGGCGCGAAAGCCTCGACCGACATCACCTATTGGCCGCATGCGATCCGCGCCGGCGTCGAGCTCAAGACGCATTGTCGCGTGCGCGAGATCCTGACCAACGAGCAAGGCATGGCCTCCGGTGTCGTCTATTATGACAAGGATGGCGTCGAGCAGTTTCAGCCGGCCGAGGTCGTCATCATCGCCTGCAACGGCGTCGGCACGCCGCGGCTGCTCTTGAACTCGGTCTCCGGCCGGTTTCCAAATGGTTTGGCCAATTCATCCGGCCTGGTCGGCAAGAACCTGATGTTCCATCCCTATGCGCAGATCTACGGCTTCGTGAAGGAGCCGACCGACAGCAACCGCGCGCCGCCGACCTGCCTGTGGAGCAAGGAGTTCTACGACACCGACCTCTCGCGCGGCTTCGTCCGCGGTTATGGCATTCAGTTCGGCCGCGGCGCAGGGCCTGTGTTCGAGGCCGTCGCGAGCGAGCAGAAGGGCATTCTGCCGTGGGGTGCGGATCATCACCGCGTCTTCCGCAGGCTCAACGGCCACCGCCTCGCGGTCTCCGCAATCTGCGAGGATCTCCCGGAGGAGCACAACCGCGTCACCCTCGATCCAGTGTTGAAGGACAGCCACGGCATTTCCGCTCCGAAGATCGACTACACGATCAGCGATAACAGCCGGAAGATGATGGAGCATGGGCTGGCGCGCGGCCGCGAGATTCTCGAAGCCGCCGGCGCGACCGACATTTGCACCAACAGTCCGATCCCCTGGGGCGGCTGGCATCTGCTCGGCACCGCACGGATGGGCACGGACCCTGCGCGTTCCGTGGTCAATGAGTGGGGCCGGTCGCATGACGTGAAGAACCTGTTCATCGTCGACGGCAGCGTGTTCGTCACCTCAGGCGGCGTCAACCCGACCTCGACCATCCAGGCGATCGCGCTCTATATCGCCGACCAGATGAAACAGCGTCTTGCCAATTTGTTCGACTGAGGATGCCATGTCAGCCGATACGCTCTCCACAGCCCAGCGCGACGATCTCAGGACCATCGCGGCGATGATCGTTCCTGAGAGTGCCGAGTACAAGGTGCCGGGTGCCGATGATCGGGCCATCCAGGCCGATATCCTGGCAACGCTCGGCCGCGATACCGAGCAGGTGCGCGCCGCGCTCGACCATCTTGCGCGCTTGGCCGGCAAGCCGCTCGCCGAGCTCGACACGGCGCAGCGCGATCAGGTCGCAAAGGAATTCCGCGCGACCGGCGGGGCCGCGGCGGCGACGCTCGTCCGCGTGGTCCTGCAATGCTACTACCGCGACGACCGCGTGCTGCGCTCGCTCGGCAACGAACTGCGCGCGCCCTTCCCGAAGGGCCACACGCTGGAGCAGGGCGACTGGTCATTGCTCGATCCGGTCAAGGCGCGACCAGCCACGCTGCGGCGCGCGCCCTAGCGTCACGGCAGGAAGTCGTAGCCCGGGTGGAGCGGAACGCGTAACCCGGGACATCTATATCCGCGGCTAAGACCGGTCCCGGGTTACGCTGGCGCTTCACCCGGGCTACGTCCCTCCGAGTGGAGAGAGCTCCAGCGCCCTAGCCATTTGGGCAGGCCTGCGCCCAACGCAGGTACCTTGCGCAGGAGGAACCCGGCCCCCATGTGAGTTCTCCGAAGGAACCTCACCATGTTGGATTTTGCCCCAAATAACGCCGGCGACGCGCTGTCGCCGCGAACGACTGAAGCTGCCCCGGGCAATGACCGGGCGCTGCTCGACGCCTATTCCAACGCCGTGATCGACGTGACCGAACGCGTCGGTCCCGCGGTGGTGCGCGTCGAGACCGGCCCGAAGGTCCGAACACCGCGTGAGCGTGGCGGGCTCGGTTCCGGCATCGTCATCTCGCCCGACGGTCTCGTGCTGACCAACAGCCATGTGGTCGGCTCGTCGAAGGAGATCCGCCTGCGCGACACCGAGGGATTCGTCACGGACGCCCATGTGCTCGGCGTCGATCCCGACACCGACCTCGCATTGCTGCGGGCCGATGGCGCGCGCGATTTGCCTTACGCCTCGCTCGGCGACTCCAAGCAACTCCGGCGCGGCCAACTCGTGGTCGCGATCGGCAATCCGCTCGGCTTTGAATCGACGGTCACGGCCGGCGTGGTGTCGGCGCTGGGCCGCTCGATCCGCTCGGTCAGCGGGCGCACGATCGAGGACGTGATCCAGACCGATGCCGCGCTCAACCCCGGCAATTCCGGCGGCCCGCTGGTGTCGTCGAATTCGCAGGTGATCGGCATCAACACCGCGATCATCAACGGCGCGCAGGGCATTTGCTTTGCGGTCGCGAGCAACACCGCGCAGTTCGTGCTGTCGGAGATCATCCGCCACGGCTATGTCCGCCGCGCCTTCATCGGCGTCGCCGGCCAGACCGCGCCGGTCCCGAGGCGCCATGCGGTGCTCGCCGGCGTTGAGAACAAGATGGGCGCGCTGCTCGCGCAGATCGAGCCCGACAGCCCGGCGGCAAAGGCGGGGCTTTTGCCCGGCGACGTCGTGATCAAGCTCGACGGCGTCGACATCAACGGCGTCGACGATCTGATCCGCGCACTCGACCGCGATCGCATCGACCGCACGCTGGCCATGGACGTCCTGCGCCTCGGCCGCCTGCGCGCGATCGACATCCACCCGATCGAACGCAAGCCGGCGAAGTGACGGGCAAGCTGTCAGACCCCTCATGGTGAGGAGCGCGAAGCGCGTCTCGAACCATAGGGCCCCGCCGGTGCCCTCATCCTTCGAGACGCCGCTTCGCGGCTCCTCAGGATGAGGGGAAAGAGCGGTGCCCGCGTCGGTCGGAATTCATCGCAGCCCTCGAGCTGCCAATTGATGTGCCCTCGCCCCTTGTGGGATGGGGCAGCTCAGCGGTCAGCAGCGAACTCGATGGGGTGAGGGGTTCTCTCCACGAGCACGGAAGCGCGTGGAGAGAACCCGTCATCCGGCGCTTCGCGCCACCTTCTCCCGCAAGGGGAGAAGGGAAGAACTACCGCTGCAGCGCCGCCAGCAATTCGTCGGGCTGCTCGACCATCATCATGTGGCCGGCACCGGCCAGCACCACGGTGCGCGCGTTTGGCGCCGCCGCCGCCAGCGTCTTGCCGGCTTTCGCTGGTGTCATCAGATCGCGTTCGCCGAGGATGAAGGTCGTCGGCACCTTGAGCTGCGCCGCCGCGGCGAGCGCGTTCTGGTACGAATTGCAGGCGTTCAGATCGTTGTAGAGCACGCCCGGTCGCGCACGCTGCAGCACGCGCTGTGCGCCGTGGTGCATCCACAATCCCGGCGCGAGCGAGCCGCCGAGCTCGGCCTTGAAGCCGAGGCCCCAGATCGAGACCATGTCGATCGCGGCGGGATCGTTGGCCTCCGCCGCCTTCAACAGATCAGGCCCAACGGTCATCGTCGCCGCCGTTCCGATCAGGCTCAGCGCCGTTACTTTCTCCGGGTGCCGCGCCGCGGTCTCCAGCGCAATCAGCGAGCCCATGGAATGGCCGATCAGCTTCGCCTTCGAGGCGCCGGCCGCCTGCAACAGCGCTGCGATCCAATCCGCCATCGCGGCGATCGTCCGCAAGGGCTTGCCGGACGAGCGGCCGTGGCCGGGCAGATCCGGCGCCAGCACCGAATAGCCGTGATGCGCGAACCAGCGGCTGTGCAGCGCCCAGGTGGAGCTGTCAAAACCCGCGCCGTGGATCATCACGACCGTGGGCAACGACGGATCGAACGGCTTTCCGCCGGTCACGACGAAGGTCTCAATCCCGTTCACCGAAAGCTGCATGGCTCAAACCCTCTGCGACGCCCGAAGCGCCTGGCCGAGATCGTCGATGATGTCCTGTGCCGTCTCGATGCCGACCGAGAGCCTCACCAGCTCTTCGCCGACGCCGGCGGCCTTGAGCTGGTCGGCGTCCATCTGCTGATGGGTGGTCGAGGCGGGATGGATCACCAGCGTCTTGGCATCGCCGACATTGGCGAGGTGGCTGATCAGCTTCAAAGACTCGATGAACTTCTTGCCCGCCGCGCGTCCGCCCTTGATGCCGAAGCTGACGATCGAGCCGGCGCCCCGCGGCAGCAGCTTCTTCGCAAGCTCGTAGTCCGGATGATTCTCCAGCGCCGGATGCAGCACCCAGTCGACCGCCTTGTTCGCGGTCAGGAATTCCAGCACCGCGAGCGTATTACTCATATGCCGATCCATCCGCACGCCGAGCGTCTCGATGCCCTGCAGGAGCTGGAACGCGTTGGTCGGCGACAGGCAGGCGCCGAAATCGCGCAAGCCTTCGGTGCGGGCGCGCATGATGAAGGCGGCCTTGCCGAACTGCTCGTCGAAGACGATGCCGTGATAGCCGGCATAGGGCTCGGTGAGCTGCGGGAATTTGCCCGATGCATGCCAGTCGAAGCCGCCGCCGTCGACGATGACGCCGCCGATCGCAATGCCATGCCCGCCGAGCCATTTCGTCGCCGAGTTCATGACGATGTCGGCGCCGAATTCGATCGGCCGGCTGAGATAGGGCGTCGCAAAGGTGTTGTCGATCAACAGCGGAATCTTCGCGTCATGCGCGATGTCAGCCACTGCGGGAATATCGAGCACCTCTAACCCGGGATTACCGATGGTCTCGGCGATCACCAGGCGCGTGTTGGGCTTGATCGCGGCGCGGAATTCGTCGAGCGCGCGCGGCTTCACAAAGGTTGTGGTGATGCCGAAGCGCGGCAGCGTATGCGCCAGCAGATTGATGGTGCCGCCATAAAGCGAAGCCGAGGCGACGATGTGGTCACCGGCATTGAGAATGGTCGCGATCGCCAGATGCATCGCGGCCATGCCGCTCGCCGTGCAGATCGCGCCGACGCCGCCTTCGAGCGCCGCGATCCGCTCTTCCAGCACTGCGGTCGTCGGATTCGAGATCCGCGTGTAGATGTGGCCGGCACGCTCCAGATTGAACAGCGCGGCGGCGTGATCGGCGTCCTGGAACACGTAGGACGTCGTCTGGTAGATCGGCACCGCGCGCGATCCCGTTACGGGATCAGGACGCTGTCCGGCATGCAGGCTCAGGGTTTCGAACGCAGGCGGCTTGGGTGCGGGCATGCTGAAACTCGCGGGGTGGGATTTGGAGGTGAATACGGCTTATATCAGACGTGCACGGCGGCGCGCACGCGGCCGGCGTTGCCGAATACGCGCAGGTAACGCTCGACCTCGGAGGGGATGCCGGTCGCCTTTTCCGGATTGTCAGAGAGCTTCACCGCCGGCCTGCCGTCAACCGAGGTCACCTTGCAGACGATCGAGATCGGGTCGAGATCGGCGGAACCATTGGGCGTGCAGCCGACGAAATCATTGGTGAGGTTGGTGCCCCAACCGAAGCTGATGCGGACGCGGCCGGAGAAATGCCGGTAGGTTTCCTCGATGGAATCGACATCCATGGCGTCGGAGAAGACCAGGAGCTTCTCCTTGGGATCGCGGCCCTTCTGCTTCCACCATCTGATGATCTCCTCGCCGGCCGCGATCGGCGGCGCGCTGTCCGGGCGAAAGCCGGTCCAGTCCGCGACCCAATCCGGCGCGTCGCGCAGGAACACCCGCGTGCCGAAGGCATCGGGGAGTGCGACCAGCAGGTTGCCGCCATAGGTATGGCGCCACTGGTCGAGGATAGCGTAGGGCGCCCAGCGCAGCTCTTCGTCCGAATTGGCGAGCGCCGCGGCCACCATCGGCAACTCATGCGCGTTGGTGCCGATCGCTTCGAGGTCGTTGTCCATCGCCAGCAGCACGTTCGAGGTGCCGGTGAAGGACGGCCCAAGCCCTTCCTTCACAGCCTCGACGCACCAGCGCTGCCAGAGGAAGCCGTGGCGGCGGCGGGTCCCGAAGTCCGAAAGCTTTAAGCCCTCGAGCTTGCGCAGGCGCTCGACCTTGGCCCACAGCTTGGCCTTGGCGCGGGCATAGAGCACGTCGAGCGCGAAGCGGCCCTGGCCCTTCATCGCCGCGCGCGAGCGCAATTCGTTCAGGATCGCGAGCGCCGGGATCTCCCACATCGTGGTGTGGGTCCAGGGCCCGTGGAACTGCAGCTCATACTGCCCGTCGACCTTGTGCAGTTCATATTCGGGTAGGCGGAAATTCGAAAGCCAGTTGATGAAATCCGGCGAGAACATCTGGGTCTTGCCGTAGAACGTATTACCGGCGAGCCAGATCAGCTCATTCTTGCTGAAGCGGATGGTGCGGGCATGGTCGAGCTGGGCACGCAGCTCGCCCTCGTCGATCACCTCGCCAAGCCGGACCCGACTGGTGCGGTTGATCACCGAAAAGGTCGTGCGCGTGTCCGGGTAGAACTCCCAGATCATCTGCAGCATCAACAGCTTGTAGAAATCGGTGTCGAGCAGGCTGCGCACGATCGGGTCGAGCCGCCAGCCATGGTTGTAGGTCCGGGTTGCAATATCCGTAAACGTCATGGCGGAACCTTAGCCTGCCAAAAGCCACCCAACCAGTGGGTTATGGCAGGAGTTCTGGCAGGGCAGCTCAGCGTGTTCCCTGTCTGATCCTGCCGACGGCCGTCTCGATGCTGGTCCAAGCCGGCTTGTCCGGGGCGAACTGCCGTCGGAGATAGGAAACAAGCTCGGCGACCTGGCTGTCGGTCATGCTCTCTTTGAACCCCGGCATATAACCGAGGTCGCCGGTCGCGGGTTCGCGGATGCCGTGCAGGATCACCTGGATCAAATTGTCCGGCACCGCGCTGTGCAGATTGCTGTTGAGGGACAGCGAGGGCCGGCTGCCGAACAGAGGCGGTCCGCCCACCTCGTGGCAGACCGCGCAGGCGCCCTGATAGAGGCGGGCGCCGAAAGAGGCGGGCACGACCGCGCTCGTGGCCGTCGCATGTTCGAGTTTCACGGCGAGGGCTTCCTGCGCCGAGCCGTCGGTGGCCGCGTCATTGAAAGAGCCGAGATAGACGGCCATGGCGCGGATATCCTGGTCTGACAACGCGGCCAACTCCTTCACGACCGGCGCCATCGGTCCGGCCGCCACGCCGTGGAAGCGGGATTGGCCGGTGCGCAAATAGGCGTAAAGCTCGTCCTCGCTCCAGGGGATCGGCGCTTTCGAAAGCGACGTCAGCGCCGGCGCCTCCCAGCCCTCGGCAAAGCCGCCGCCGAGATAGGCACTCTGGAGTTCGGCGCCGAGCGCGTTGCGCGGCGAATGGCAGGCGCTGCAATGGCCGAGACCTTCGACCAGATAGGCGCCGCGATTCCAGATCTCCGACTTGGTCGGATCGGGCTGGAATGATTTTGTATCGTGAAACAGCGCATTCCATCCGGCGAGCAGCGGGCGCAGGTTGAATGGAAATTTCAGTTCGTGTTCCGGCGTCGTCGCGCGCACCGGTGCCTGCGCCATCAGGTAGGCATAGAGCGCCTGCAGATCAGCATCATCAGCCTTGGATGGGTGTAGGGGAAAGCCGGATAGAGATGCCGGCCGTCGCGATGGATGCCTTCGCGCATCGCGCGCTCGAAGGCGGGATAGGACCACGCGCCGATGCCGGTCTCGACGTCAGGCGTGATGTTGGTCGCGTAGATGACGCCGAACGGCGTTTCCAGCGGCCGGCCGCCGGCATTGAGCATTCCGCCCGTTTCGGTATGGCACACGGCGCAGGCGCCGAGCGCCGCCAGTTCCTTGCCGCGGGCAATGGTCGCGGCCGAATA
>NZ_PSRR01000177.1 GCF_004296405.1 Bradyrhizobium sp. Leo170 | reverse complement strand
CTAGTTCAGCGCGTTGCCATAACCAAGAACGACGTCGAATTGGTGGGCGAGGCGGCTCACGAATTTGCAAGGCACTGGCTGCATCCGGACACGGATTCGCTTGTTCCGCCAGGCGGTTCGAACGAATTAAGCGTGTTGGGGCATATGAATGCGGTCGCCGAGCTGGCGCAGTGGCTCGACGCCGCTCAGGCATGGGAAACGCCGCCCGATGTGATCTTTGTTCCCATGGGCAGCGGTTCGACTGTGCTCGGCCTGCTCTTCGGCGTCCACCTGATGGGATGGCAAACCAAGGTGGTAGGGGTGGCCGATCAGGACAAACCTTATTTGACACGATGGTTGGTCAATCGGCAGCCCTCTCTGCCCTTTGTGGAAGGAAACGTCACCCAGCTCGCACGCAGCACGGCGGCTTGGCTGCAAAAGATCCGCTTTCCAGGCATTTCGCCCAACACTCTTCGTCGTGTGCGGGAGGAAATTTTTGTCCCGGATTCTAACAGCTGGGGTCCAGGCTACGGTTTGGTCGAAAGCGTCGATACCGTGTGGGCGGAGGAATTGAAGGAGGCAGGGCTCAACCTCGATCCGGTATTTACGTTGAAGGCTTGGCGGTCGCTGCTCGCCTTGTCTCGAACTGGGACACTGAATAACAAGAAGGTCCTGTTTTGGAACACCTACAACAGCTTTGATTATACGCCGTCTCTCTTATCCGGTTTGGGCTAGTGTTATGCGTAGTCACAAAGCGGTAATCTTCTATTTGTCGGCTGTTCTCCTTCTGTCGTCGGCGTATTTTGCGTCGCCCATGTCGAGAGAAGGAGCCTCGCAGCTGTTCCCAGGCTTGTGGACATTGGCGGAAGCGAATCCGCTCGTAACAGCTTTGACGTTTCTGCTTGCATCAGCCGCGCTTGCCTTTCTGGCGTTTCCTTCCATGCCCATGGTTTACCTGGCGGCAGGCTTTTACATGGATGGATTCGCCGGAGGTGCAACGGTCTTGCTCGGCAGTACCTTTGGCGGTTTGAGCGCGTTTTTGTTTTACCGGAAGCAGATTCAGCAACGTCTTAGCGGTCGCTTAGATCACTACTCCGCTGTCAAGCTTTGGCTGACTTTGCTCGGATTACGCCTCTCGCCACTCGTGCCAGCGCCATTGGCGAACTTCTTTGCTGCAGTCTTTCGTGTCTCGCCCCTCCAATACCTGACAACGAGTGTGTTAGGCAGTGCGCCGCTCGTACTGCTTTATGCGCAGATAGGACAGCAAGGGCACCAATACTTGTCTCGCGTAACTCCTCATTGGCACGAATTTTCAGGATACGTCATCATATTAACCTTAAGTACGTTGTTGAGCGCGATCGGTCCTTGGAGGTCGGTGCTGAACGAACTCAAGAACCTGAAGGATTCGCTTCCACTACAGCCAGCGACGAGCCCGTAATCCATCGCCGCCAAGCCAGCTTTTGGTGGCCGAATTGGATTGCACTTAACTGTTTTTCGCTATCTTTTCTTAATGCCGGACTTTTAGGGTGCATTTTTATCGCTGTAAAAGCAAAGTGTACCTTCATGTTCTCGAAGCGTTTCGTGCTTGGGTCGCTCAGCGGCGCAATGGCTTGTTTGTTTGCGGCCTCTAGCTGGGCAGCTGATCTCGCGGAGATCAAGAAGCGCGGCGAAATTCGCCATATCGGTATCCGCTACGCTAATTTCGTCACCGGCGCTGGTGACGGTTTCGACGTGGAGTTGATGCAGGGCTTCGCTAAACGGATCGGCGTATCTTACAAGCTTGTCTACTCAGATTTTTATTCGGTGATCCGCGATCTGCTCGGCAAAGATGCGGTGCGCAAAAATGGCGAGGTGGCGCTGACAGGCGACTATCCCATCAAGGGGGACGTGATTTCGAGCGGTTTCACCATACTGCCGTGGCGAGAGGCCGTTCTCCTATATTCCGATCCGACCCTTCCCTCCCAGGTTTTGTTAGTGGCGCCAGCCGAGTCTGATCTAAAGCCAATCGAGGGTAGCGCCGATCTCGAGGCAGATATCGCTGAGACGCGGAAAGCCATCGGCTCCAGGAGCGTGCTCGTCATGGAGCGCACCTGCTTGGACCCAGCCAACTACGACCTGGTCAATGTCGGTATCGACCTGAAGGCCTACAATAAGAGTTCGAACCTCAACGAGATGGTGCCGGCGATGCTCAACAGGGAAGCTGAGCTGACGCTGCTTGACGTGCCAGACGCCATTCTCGATTTGCGAAAATGGGCTGGCAGGATCAAGATTCTAGGACCGATCTCCGGCCCGCAGATGTTGGCAACTGCCTTTCCAAAAGATGCGACGGCTTTGCGCGACGAATTCAATGCCTATTTGAGGGACCTCAAAGCTTCCGGCGCCTATGACCGGCTCGTGAACAAATACTATCCCGGCATCCGCCGCTTCTTTCCGGAATTTTATGCAAAGACGAATTGATGCAGCCTTGGCTGGCCAATTTTAGTCGATCCCTGGCTCTGCGTTGGCCATTCATAGCAGCCGCGGCCTTTCTGCCGTCAATATTGTTTCTGATTGTCAATCTCTACACATCGCAAGTGGAATTACGTCAAAACGCCGATGCGCGTTTTCTATCAATCGGTGAAGCGCGGACCAGCCAGATTGGCGAATTTTTGATCGAGCGCCGGCAGGCCGTCGCGCGGCTCGCCGCCAGTGAGGACATCTCCAATTATTTCAGCAACCTCGATCTCGGGATGTCCGTCAAGTATGGACTCTTTGCTAATCTGGCTGCAATCGAGGGTCGTTTCCAGACTACCTTGGATGAAGATAAATATCGCGGCCAACCCTGCTACTCGCGCCTGACTTTCTTCGACAACAACGGCGTGACGCAAGCTGATGTCGGCGCATCCGGCGTGCCAACGCTCTCTCCCATTGGGAACCTCGTCGAGCCGAATGTTCAGATCGACGAGAAGCGCCGCCTGCTTGTAGCCAGTGCGCCGGTGTTGCAGAAGGGCGGGGTACGGGGAACGGTGCAGAGTATAAGCGACCTCAATCTGCTTGCATCATTAGTACCTAGCAACGATCTGGGACAGCCCCATGAATTCCTGTTGGCCGATGACGGCGAGGTGTTATTCCCGGTCGAGCTCGGACACTCGCCTGTTGCTACCAGCGGCGCCGCGCTGGCCGCTCTGCCGGCTGGCCGCATTCAGGCTCTATCAGTTGTCCTGGCTCCCGGGCTGAAGGGATATTTTGCGCTGCGCCTGCCGCTTCGTGGCACACGGCTTTCCGTCCTGCGTCTGGCGAGCGAAGAAGAACTTTACGGCACTACACTTTCGCCGACCTCTGTATTTTGTCTGGGTCTCCTCGCTATCGCGCTATTCGTGCTGGCCATCGGCTTCGAACGAATGCGTCAGAATTCGGCGCGACTGCAAATTAAGTTCGTTGAATCCAATCGTCACAGAGCGGAGTTGGCCGAACATAACGGTGCACTCTCGCAAGAGATTAAGCGTCGCGAAGCGATTGAGATCGACCTGCAACGGCAGAGCGATGCGCTTGACAAGACAAATGCTGAATTGCGCATCGCCGCTGCCGCCTTCAATGCTCAAGAGGGAATGATTGTCACCGATACCAAGGGCGTGATCTTGAGTGCCAACCGCGCCTTCGTCACCTTGACTGGTTATGCGATGGAAGAGTTGGTTGGACAAACGGCACGTCTATTCCAGTCGCATCGTCGCAACGCTGAGTTTTACCAGAGCCTGTGGCACTCCCTTCAGAGCACCGGTAGCTGGCAGGGCGATATGAGTATCAGGACGAAGAGCGGAGAACATTGCGCGCGCTGGCTGACGATATCCGCCGTGAAAAACGAGGCAGGGGAAGTTACCAATTACATCGGCTCTTATTATGACATTTCCAAACTCAAGCACGCTGAGGAAAAGATCCGGGAATTAGCTTTTTTCGATCAACTTACAGGCTTGCCGAACCGTGTCTTGTTGATCGACCGCGTGCGTCAGGCGCTCAATGCCAATAGTCGTCATAAATCCTACGGCGCTGTGCTTTTCATTGATCTCGATAATTTTAAGACTCTGAACGACTCGCTTGGCCACGACATGGGCGATCTCCTGCTGAAAGCGGCGGCTCAGCGCATCGCTCGATGTGTAAGGGCAGAAGATACAGTTGCCCGCTTCGGCGGCGATGAATTTGTGGTTCTTCTTGCCAATCTCGGTACCCAAAAGGCAAAAACCGCTGCTTTGCAAGCAGAGGCAATTGGAGAAAAGATTGTTGCCGCCTTCACTGATACCTTTCGCCTTAACGCATATGAATATCCATGCACGCCCAGCATCGGTGTGACCCTATTTTCTCCCAAGGATAACAACGTCGACGAACTGCTAAAAAGGGCAGATCTAGCGATGTATGACGCAAAAACCGCTGGCCGGAATGGCCTCCGGTTCTTTGATCCCGTTATGCAGACTATGATTTCGGCGCGAGCAGCCCTTGAGACAGATCTGCGAGAAGATTTAAAAAGGGAAGTGTTTCTGCTGCATTATCAGCCACAGGTCGATCACGGAGGAAGGTTATTGGGCGCGGAGGCGCTGGCCCGCTGGCCACATGCGCAGAAAGGCATGGTTTCTCCAAGCGAATTCATTCCGGCGGCGGAGAGCGCAGGTCTTATCCTGCCGCTCGGCGCTTTGATGCTCAAAATCGCTTGCCGGCAGCTATCTAGTTGGTCGTCAGATCCCGCAACCGAGCACTTAAGTGTTGCGATAAATGTCAGCGCACTGCAGATGCGCCAGAAGAACTTCGTCGATCAAGTTCGTACGATCATCGAGCAAACCGGTGCTAATCCTCGTCGCCTAAAAATTGAACTTACCGAAAGCACACTAGTCAGCAATGTCGACGACGTAATAGCCAAGATGGATAAGTTGAAAGCAATCGGTATCAGCTTTAGCCTCGATGATTTCGGAACCGGCTATTCGTCCCTCTCATACCTAAAGCGTCTTCCTATCGATCAGCTCAAGATTGATCGCAGCTTTGTCAAGGATGTCTTAGTCGATCCTAATAGTGCCGCGATAGCCAAGATGATCATCGCACTTAGCAGAAGCCTTGGTCTTTCCGTCATCGCCGAGGGCGTGGAAACGGAAGAGCAATATACCTTCTTAGCGCGGTATGGGCGGCTCAATTACCAAGGCTATTTGTTTGGCCGCCCTCTTCCGCCGGAGGATTTCGAAAGGCTCGCGCGAGCTTTCTCGCCGCGTCAAGCTCCGAATCAGAAACCCGCTTCTGTCGATCGAACGTACGCATGGCCTACCGCTTCAAAGCTCGTCTCTACCATCCCCCGCGTTTAAGTTTTTTTAGCACATAGCTCCTGAGTCGCCTTGAATCTTTTTATGTGCGATCTGGACTACAATTCTAAAGTCTTTTGATCGGAGGTGGCCATGACCAGAGCTTTGCTTGCCCTGTTCGTCGCGATTCTAGGCATCTGCATGGCAGCAGCAGAGGAGCCTCTGTCCGCCCAAGATGCTCTCATCGCTCGCGCAAGATCGCTTGAGCTTGACATGCCCTATGCGCCGCCTCCCGGGGATCCGCTGGAGCATCATACGGCCGGGTTTGCCAAGGTCATGTGCTCGGCGGTTTTCATTACGGGACTTGATCCCCAGTTTGCGGCCGAAAATGTGGGATATCTCACGGGCCCCTATATCTCGGCTCTCAAGGCTGCGTCACACTGCCGGTCGGCGCAACGACCGTGAAGTTCAAGCCGCTTGCCGTGAAGAGCGGGTTGCCGGACCCTGCCACGCAGCGATGGCCGATGGGCGACGTGCTGGGCGATGAGCCACTGCCGCGGGAGATCGACGCGGCGAAGCTTCAGCAGGCCGTGGACGCAGCCTTGGAGCCGGCCGAAGCGATGACCGCGGCTTTTGTGGTCACGTGGAAAGGCCAGCTTATTGCCGAACGTTACGGTCCAGGCATAACTGCGCACACGCTACGACCTCTCGCAGCCGGCACCGATTCCGGAGTGGCAAACGCCGGATGATACCCGTGCAAAGATGCGGGTTGCCAACCTTCTTCACATGTCGAGCGGACTCCGGATCAAAGCGCCGCAGGATCCCGATTACGATCCTTCGGGTCCGTATCCAGACCACGTTTACCTGTACACCGGAGGCATCGTCTCCTGTCACTACGCCGCAACGCGCCCATTGCAATGGCCTCCAAATAGGATCGGTCGCTACCACAACACAGATCCGGTGCTGATCAATTATCTGATACGACTGGCAGGGAGAAACGTGGTGAGGATTATCTATCGTTCCCGCAGCGTCGCTGTTCGACAAGATCGGCATCCGCACGATGGTGATCGAAACCGATCTATTTGGAAACTTTCTCGGGCAGGGATATGATTTGGGGTCAGGACGCGACTGGGCGTCTTGGAAATTTGTATCTTCACGATGGTGTTTGGAACGACGAACGGATTCTTCCAGAGGGCTATGTCAAATTCGCGAGCACGCCTGCGCCTGCCTGGAAAGCTGACGGGCAGCCGATCTACGGCGCCTTCTTCTGGATCAACGGTAACGGCACCTTTCCGGTACCGAAGAATGCCTATTACATGGCAGGCGCAGGTGGTCAGACCACGCTCATTATTCCGTCACACGATCTAACCGTCGTGCGCATCGGGCATTACAAGGGTGCCGCGCCTGGAGCGGCGAGCTTCAGGAAAGCGCTTGCACTCCTGATGCAGGCAGTATCAAAGAGTGATTAACGGGTACGAAGACCGCCGCCATTCGTATCGTGCTTTGATGTAGTTCGAGCGGGTTCGAGGAGCGAGCGCGTTTACGAGGCAGCTGACGCCAGCTCTGAGTCAAGAGCGCCATTTTGACGGGTCGTTACGATCAAGAACGACCACCAAGTTTAGAGCGTGGTTGAGGGCCTCGTTCAAAAGCTCGATTTCTTCCGGTTTGCGCTTGTTCAATAGCGGACTCATTGGCATTGTTCCGTCCCTCAACCAACGCAAACGCAAACAAACCAGCTCCCTTCTTATAGCACTGGATTTTCGTTGACGGCCGGAAAGCCACGGAAGGAGCACTGACCCTTCACGAATGCGAGTTGCTTTTCGCCACTCGGATCGGCGTCACAATAAGAACGGCCGCCAAGAGTGACCTGTGTGTACCGAAAACCTCATCCGAGTGTGATGCCGCGTTGGAATCGCCTAAGCTGGCGTGATGATCGGGCTGTTCTGCTTCGCTCTCGCCGTCCTTGCCTCGCCATTCAAGTCGAAGTTACGGTCTGAAGCCGAGAACGCGGTGCTGCGACATCAGTTATTGTCTTGAGGCGCAGGCCGCGTGGTCGCGTTCGGCTCACGAACTTTGATCGCTGGTTCTTTATCCAGCTGTATCGCTGGTTTCCAGCAATCCTGAAGGTTCTCACAATCATCCGGCCCGAGACGCTCGTGGGTTGGCACAGAGCCGGATTCCGCGGCCACTGGCGTTGGAAGTCGCGCCCACGGCGAGGGCGACCGCAGATCGAAACGGAGCTGCGCGTCTTGGTCCGGCGGATGAGCGTCAAAAATCCGCTTTTGGGGCGGGCCACGTATCCACGGCGAACTGCTCAAGCTCGGGTTTGAAGTCGCGCCGTCGAGCGTCGCCAAGTACATGGTTAAACGACGTGGGCCACCCGGCCCGGGATGGCGAACCTTCCTGTGTAATCATGCTCCGGACGTTGCCGCCTTGGACTTGTTTGTTGTCCCGACCACTGGCTTCGACCTGCTTTATGCCTTCATCATCGTGCGGCTCGATCGTAGGGACCTCGCATGGATCAACGTCACGACCAACCCGACAGCAGAGTGGGTTGCACGTCAGATAACCGAGGCCTTTCCTTGGGACGCGGCTCCCGCTTACGTGATCCGAGACCGCGATCGGATCTACGGCACCGTCGTCACACGCCGACGGCGTGCCATGGGCATCCGGGACAAGCCTGTTGCACCGGCCTCACCTTGGCAGAATGGCTTTGCCGAGCGGCTGATCGGGTCAACCCGCCGTGAATGTGTGGACCACATCATTGTCCTGGGCGAGGCACATCTGCGCCGGATTCTAAAATCTTACGCTCGCTACTATAATGAAACTCGGACGCATGGCCTTGGATAAGGATGCGCCCGTTTCTCGCCCGGTTCAGCGAATCGGTGTGGTCAGGTCATTCGCCATCCTGGGCGGGCTTCATCACCACTATGGCCGAGCTTTAGTTTTCGGTACACACAGCTCCTTCCCTCTGGTCGGCTACGCTCTGCATCATGAAATTTCATACAAGCCGCGCTCACGGCGCCGTCTTTTATTATTCGTACGTGAGTCACGGGCGCTTTTTTCTTTTCTCCTCCTCTTCCTTAAGCGCAGCGTCAACGAACACGACGATGGCCTTGCGAGTGTCGGGCGCCTTGAGTTTTTGGAACGCCTTGATCAGGCGGAGCATCTGCAAATCTTCTAAGTATTTAGACATGGAATCAGCTCCCGCCGCAAAGACAGACGGGTTTGCCAAAATCGTCAGTAAGGCAGGATAGTTCCGGGCTTTAACCTTAGTAGCAGCACCACAATCTCTTTGGCGTGGCGCTCACGAAGCTTATCGTGAGCTCCAGCACGTTTAGGAGTCTTGCCTACTCTCGCTCAACAGCGAGATGGGCGCAGCTCGTGGCTTGCCGAAAACGGTATCGCTCCAATGACTTGCTCCGTGACAGCGATCAACCGGGCACGCGCAAGAGATGCCCTCGATTGGCTCTGCCAAAATCCTCTTGCAAAAACGGCGTTGCAAGCCTGGGCAGGGCGCGACACGAGGGCTCTGCTATCGGTAGACAGGCTGTCGATCAGCGAAGCCACTAAACGGATGATAGGTAGTCGACATGTCTCGAGTGACATCAGGAACCGGAGTGGTGCCGGGAAACGGATTCCGCCAGGC
The DNA here is from genome assembly GCF_004296405.1 of Bradyrhizobium sp. Leo170. Taxonomy (GTDB): domain Bacteria; phylum Pseudomonadota; class Alphaproteobacteria; order Rhizobiales; family Xanthobacteraceae; genus Bradyrhizobium. The sequence goes on along the minus strand of NZ_PSRR01000177.1, from coordinate 8,086 downwards.
TTCTCCGCTCGCGCGGCCGCAGGCATCTGGGTCGGTAGAAAAGTTGCGGTGGCCGTCAAGCCGGCATCCGGTCGCCGCGCCTTGCTGGTTCGAGGTGTCAAATGCCCGTCTTGCAGAATGTGATCGGCGCGGCGGGTAGCGCGGAGGCGCAGCTTGCTTTCCGGATTTCCGGGCATGGTCCCGGTCTCGACTGTTCTGGGAGCCTATATGCGAACTCTCCTCTGCGCGCGCCTCCCTTCCTGCCTCCCAAGTCTGAAATTGCCGAAATAGTGCTTCCTTGTCGGTCTCCGACTCGACGTTGGTCGCTGTTGCCTGATTCTCGCGCAGAAATGCCTCAAAGCGTTCTCGCTTTACCGGCTCAATGCCATGTTTGTCGAGCCATTGCTGCGCAAGCGGCAGGCGACTCCAGCCGGTGAGCGGCGCCGCCAGCGAGACCTCCTTCCACTTGGGATGAAAGGGCGGGTTCTGCAAAGCCGAGAATTTCGTGAAAAAGGCGTCCACAAAGAGGCCAAGCTTGCGGCGACGTTCGGTGCTAGGAGGCCAATTATACGCTGCAAGCACCGATGGTACCGCCATCGTTTCCACCGTTTCCCCTTCGGCAATCAGGTTCGGAAAGTCCTTCGAAGTCAGGCTCGTCGGCAGATAGTCGCTCTGCAAGGGCTTCGAATACTCCACCGTTGCAAGATGAAAGCGGCCGTCATTGCTAAACGTGGTGACAGACAGGTACGGTTTACCGCCAACCACGATGACAGCGTCGAGCTCGCCCTTCTTCAATTTCTCCATCGCGATCCGCTGCTCAACATAAACAAAGTTGGCTTTGATCCCCAGCCGCTCGAACACCGTTAGTGCGGTCACAAACGTGCCGCCATCGGGCAGGTCCACGCTCACCGTCTTACCTTCGAGATCGTTCAGTGTGTTGATAGTCCTTAGTGCGATGACCTGCATCTCCTCATTGTAGAGTTTTGTCACATAGGTGAACTGCTTCTTGATGCCGGTCGCGAAGCCCTTCTTTTCGAGGTAGTCAAGCGTGTCGGCGCGCACGATGCCGAGATCGACGCCCTTCAGGAAAAGGATGTCAGCGACGCTTTGCACCGAACCCCGACCAATGATCGGCAGGACCCGCAGATTATTTGCATCATCGAGCACGGAGGCGAGGTCGGCACCGAATTGCACATAGGTGCCGCCAATCGTGCCGGTCAGCAGCGTAACCGTGTTAGCGTTAAGCGCCTTCCTGGTAGAGAGCGAGCCGAACTGGAAGATAGCCCTCAGGCTGTCGCTGACCTTGGCCGGATCATAGTCAATCTGTTCGGCGTGAGCCGCAGCGCCGGGAGCCATCATGAGCAGCACGGCAAGCATTCTGAGGTTCTGACGCACGGTACCCTCCCGATGTGGAGAATCAGTCGCCAAGTTGAGCGAGACGCTGCTGGGCTTCGGTTGAGCCGAAATTGGCGGCCTGGCGGTACCAGTCGCGCGCCACTGCAGGGTCAGGTGTTACGCTTCGCGGGTCGTGCACTCCAAGCACAGCCAGATCATAGGTCTGTGCCAGCAGCAATGCCGCCGTCGCGTCCCGCGCATTGGCAACTCGTTCGAGCAGCAGCCGCGCCCCACCAATGTCGCCGTGTGCCAGCAGGCCCTTCGCGCGCGTCGTCAGCGCGGCCATCGTTTCGGGATCGAGCGCTTTTGGCGGCGCAACAGGCTCATTCGGTGTCGGCGCGGGTGCGGCAACCTCACTCTGCAGGGCCATCTGATAGGCGTTTACTATGGCATCGCGGCTCGGCGCGCCTAGTTCCGGCGCGCTCTTGTCGGCGTTCTCGGTTCGCGTTGGTAGTTGATCCTTCGCGCTTCCCATAGATCCATTTGCCTTGTCGCTCACGATGCGAATGATATCGGAATCGAACATCGCCACCGAAACGGCGAACACCGAACCCGCCAGTGCGCCAGCCACAATCCATGGCAGGATGCCTGTCCGTTGCTGTGCCAACAAAGGCGCAAACTCTTGCGGATCCGGCTGATCACGAGGGTCGGAAAGAAACAACGGGACAGAATCTTCATCCGAGGAGACAGGTGAGTATTGCGGGTCTCTTCGGGGCTCATCGAATGTCCAAGCATCCGACCCCGGAGGCGGGCGGTATGTCGTTTGCTCGATGGCGCTCATGCTCCCCTCCTAACGCTACAACCGGGGAGCCCTCTGGCGCCAAAAGCGCCCGGGGCCTTTTAAACACAGAGTGCCGGGCAGATCCTGGCACGTTAACATAAGCCTTTCGACCGTTGATCGTTCCGCACCGAACCGGCTGGCGCGCTAGGTAGCAGGTCGCCTTTTGACTGATTAATCGAGGCGCTTATAGCTCTCCGATTTAATTATTATTTATTGGGAGACGCGCCATTTAATTCCTATAGGAACGATAGTGACCGATCACTTGTGCGTCCGCGATGGCAACTTAAGTCGGAGGACCGGTGAAGCTCGAGCGCGATCTGGCCCGCCGGAGTAGCCCCGTTTCTTCTGCGTTGAAATGCCGATATTAAAAACCTGGTCCAGGATTCGCCTGTCCCTATCGGAAATGTAATCCGGCTGGCAAGTAAAGCCGAATCGCGCAATGCTTCTGCCTTATGAGAGAAGCTTGCAGCCTGGTCTGGTCGGTGCTGGTCTTATTGGTCCGGTCGCGGGCCTCGCTGGAGCTGAGATCCTGGTCCTTCGTCATCAACTTAACATCCAGGGCGGCATCTGCCGAAGCGACTAACCTTCAGTGCCATGGATCGCCTGATCTTTGTTGGGCTATATCGTTTGGTACCAAGTGTTCTCAATGCGCTGGCGATCGTGAAGCCGGAGACCGTGATTGGATGGCACCGCGGCGGGTTCAGATCGTACCGGCGGTGGAAGTCGCGGCGCCGTGGTGGCCGCCCAACTGTAGCGCCTGAGATACGCAAGCATATCCGCGAGATGAGCATTGCCAATCCGCTGTGGGGAGCGCGCCGCGGATCCATGGAGAACTTCTCAAGATCGACATCGAGATCGGACAGACCAGCGTGGCCAAGTACATGGCCAGGCGAAGAGACCCTGTGCCTATCGTAAATCCAATCCGCTGGCGGTTGATCGAAAATCGAGCGATGCTGCTGCTCGACGTTAGATTTGTGCAAACTGATCTTTGGGACAGTGATCGATCTGCTACGGTCGCGAGCAACGCTTGAGGCTGAGATTTTGGTGCTGAGGCAGCAGATCAATGTGCTGCGGCGTGCCAATCCCAGGAGACTTCCATTCGGGTCGATTGACAGGCTGATATTGGGAGGCGTCTGCCGGATGTTTCCCAAGACGTATGATGCACTTGCAATTGTCCGACCCGATACGGTGATCCGCTGGCACCGCGCCGGTTTCAGATTGTATTGGCACTGGAAATCGCGACGCCGCTGCGGTCGACCAACCGTGCCGTTGGAAATTCGCCGGCTGATCCGCGAGATGAGCACCGCCAACCCGTTGTGGGGAGCGCCGAGAATCCATGGTGAGCTTCTCAAGCTCGGCATCGGTGTCGGCCAGACCAGCGTCGCCAATACATGGCGCGGAGGAGGGGCCCTCCGTCACAGGGATGGAAGACCTTCCTTCGCAACCATGCGGATGGCATCGCCGCGATGGACCTGTTCGTCGTGCCGACAGTCTCGTTCCGGCTGCTGTATGGCCTCCTGATCATGGACATGGGTTTCAGTTTCCGTGGCACGACCGATAAACATTTTGGCGAGGCCGATCCAAGCGTGAGCATGGGCCAAATTGCGGTCCAGCACTAACGCCCGTTCACATTCAGCTATGCCGTGAGCTGCACGGTAAGTCAGAATTTGGATGATGCCCAACATCAGGTGCGCCAACGCATGCTGCGGCGCCAGCGACAGAGCCTTGTTCAGCGCTGCCTCGGCCGCCGCCAAGCGCGAAACGGGGTCGTCGTCGGTTAAAAGGGCGCTGGCAATTGTCTCATCGACGGTTGCTCTGCCGACCAGCGCCTCAATGCAAACGAGGTCGAGTGCCAAAGCTCGTTCAAAGAGCCCGCGCGCTTGCATCATGTACTCCGGGGTAGTGTCCCTGTTCGCGAAAGCCATGCCTTGGAAATACAGATCCATCGGGTCTGGATTTGCAGCATGTTCGGCTCGCTGCGCTTCGGCTGCTATAAGCTCAGCATTTAGCGCGTTGGCCAGCCGCGCTACAATTTCGTCCTGCATGTCGAACAGATCGGCGACAGGCTTATCGAACCGCTCCGCCCAAAGATGATTGGCGGTTTCGGCGTCGATCAGCTGTACATTAACCCGAAGCCGGTTGCCACCACGCTGCACGGAGCCCTCAAGCACGTACCGGACGTTCAACGCGCGTCCGATCTGTTTGAGATCAACTGCCTTGCCCTTATACGTAAATGCGGTGTGTCGGCCGATCACAAACGAGCCTGAGATGCGCGATATGTCTGTAGTCAGGCTTTCAGTTACACCATCGACGAAGTAATCTTGCTCCGGATCGCCGCTGAGATTGGCGAAGGGCAGCACAACGATAGAAAGGCGCGGTGGCGTGTGTGGACCCGACCTCGATCGATCGGCCTGCGTCGCTTGGCTAGGTCCATAGCTGAACACGGTGTACGCGCGAACCGGGCGCTCGATGTTCTTGAGGTCCTGCTCGCCTAAATCGGTGAACTCTACCCCTACCTTGCCCCGGACTTGACGCCGAGATGCAGATGCCGCCGGGCTTTGGGATGCTCCCAAGTCGCGCCGCGATGTTGACGCCATCTCCAAAGATGTCATGCCGCTCGAGGATAACGTCGCCTATATTGACGCCCACACGGAAGGCAATACGACTGTCTTCCGCATCAGCGCTTGTAAGCCCTTTGACGCGGTTCTGGAACTGCACAGCGGCCCGAACCGCTTCGACCGCACTTGCAAACTCTGCCAAGAACCCGTCGCCAGTGTTCTTGACGATGCGGCCGCCGTGTTCGGACATCGCGGGCGTGACACAGTCCGCGAGCAGCGCTGCCAGTTTGGCGTGCGTAGCCTCTTCGTCATGGTGCAGGAGCCGCGAATAGCCTGCGACGTCAGCGGCCAATATCGCCGACAACCGCCGCTCGACCCGGACTGGCCGCTCTTGCACCATGGCTCGCAATCCAAACCCACGGCCCACTGTACGACGGATCGAACGGCGGTGCCAAACGCGTTTGGACGGGATGCCCGGCCCGAGGCTGATGCCGGTCATTGGCACTTGCCGAATGGCGACTTACGGTCGGGGATGTCGGCTTTCATGGGATTGCCGGACACGGTCAGATGACCGCTCTGTCCTCGCTTTTGACCCCACTTAGACATCGCAACTGCAGCCGCGCTGCCGTTGACACCCTCTCGGACGGGGTCCATGCTGGGTTAGCGCGTTCGGCATTCGAGGCAGTGTCGGCGACGAACCTCGTTCCAATAAACAACCGTGCCGAGCCGCAGCATCCGCTTGACGGATCAATTCGGCTTCGAATGGGCACGCGCTCCTTAACCGGAGGGAACGCCATGTCAAACAAGACACCCTTTATGTACGTCATACCTTTCGGTCTGGCGCTAAGCCCGATTTGTTTCTCCACGGTGTCGGCCCAAGAAAGATGCAAGGTCAGTGAGGATGCCACGGCCGCTAAATCCAACTATACTCAGCAACATGTGCTCGACGTCGGTGATGTACCTGGGCATCAGATCCGAGTTTACGAGCTCCACCGTACCTATGCGAACGACAAGCCAAACTGCGAGAACCTCAAGCGCACCGAGTTATGGAGCCGAGGTTATTCCGACTACATCGATCGCAATGGCCGAACCTGGGGATACGACGTAACCTTGCTCGAAAATGGCGACAAGATCTTTTCTCAATTTGATGGAACGAGCCAAACCACGGTCGCACCCGATGGTTCAAAGAAAAGCACCTTCACAGGTGTCACTCAATACACCGGCGGCACCGGAAAATACTAGGGTATTCGCGGCTTCTTAAGGATCCACGCTGTGTTTGAGCCCGACAAGAACGTGAACCAGCTGCAGACTGAGGGTGAGTACTGGTTGCCAGCTTCAACGGTGGGTCAGAGTCAAAAGTGACGACCAGCGCGGAGCACGTCCGCTTTACCCCCCGTAGCCGCCACGAACGGATGTGATCCTGGGGAACGATCCGCCGTTCCGTCAACGTCCGTTCGTGCCCATAGCTGGAGACCGCATCGAAGATCACTACATCGGCTCGCCGCGGTAGACCGGACGTCGCTCAGCGCGCCCTAATCCCGCTCGTCGCCCAACTCCGAAAAAGGGATTGAATGTCCCAAGGTCACATTCAAGGAGCAACAACATGACCCCACAAATTCCCGAGGTGGTTCCGACCAGGATCGACTGGTATGTCTCCGCGATCGGCGGCAACACGATGCCACCCCGAGATCCTGATGAAGAGGACGACGGCGACCAAGACGACGAAGGGGAGGACGACGACGAAGAGAACCGAACCGACGCACCGCCGGTCGTGCGCGAGCCGGACGAAGGCTAAGCAGGATGCTTAGGATTGGCATCGCCTGAGCGTTGGAGAGTGTTATCCGCGGCCCACGTGCTGCGCGTTGGCGGCTCCATGGCCCTTCTAATCCCAAGTGCATGGCCAGACGTCGAACGGACGACGGTTCTCGGCGGAGCAACCTCTTGGCATTCACTGGTGCAGGAGACAGCATGACCCTCATATGGCTTGGCATGCTCTTTGTGTTCGGCGGCGTGCTCCAGATGGTCTTTCAGGCAATCTGGCGCGGCCGATTAAGCGGCGGAAGGCCGCTTCGCTCCGGGCGTGACACGCTGGAACCGGAAAGACCGGGGAGCGGCTTCGAACTCAAATCAAATTGGCCTGGACTTGTGCTAGTCGCGCTCGGCGGTGCTTTTTTGCTGGCCGCGGCCGCCATTTAATTGAAACGAAGCTTGTTAACGTCTCGGGCGCGCGTACCTCGGCGCTGTAGCCAGTCTCTTCTTGGCCCCAAGCCGAAGAAGCTCGATATCGCCTGCACATCAGCTCTCATGGTAGACCTGACTACTCTCACGCGGGTCTCGACCGGCCGGTTTTGACCCATCTCGGAAGTATGCCCTAGTCCAATAGCGGCCCGATATGCTTTGATGCGGAGGGCTAGCACTGAGACGCATGAGCGGCCTCATGTACATAGTCATTCGAAAGTACACCAAGGTTCGTTCGGTTGCGGATGCTGCCCGCCGCGCCAAAAGCGGCATCGGTCAGATCCTAAGGGAATCGCACGGATTCAGATCTTATTACGTACTGGATGGGGGCGAAGGCGTCGGTGTCGCTGGGATGATATTCGAGGACCGCGAAAGCGCCATTGCGGCGCAGGATAAAGTAATGAAGTTTGTTCAAGCAAGCCTGTTTGACCTTAATCTTGGAGAGCCCGAAATCATCGCCGGGGAAGTTTTGGTAGATATAGAGTCTGATGCGTAAATTGTTTGTCGACCGGCGACATGGTCCACATCGCGCACCGCTTTCACTGCTGCTCCAGCGGCGGCTCGCCGCGCTCGTCGGCGATCTTGCTGCACGCTTCGGCGATCTCGGTGCGGACCTGACGCACCAGGACCTGCATGTCGCGCGAGCACCGCGCCGCCATGCCGCTCAGATGCATCAGCACTGTGCCAGCGATCTGGTCGATCAGTGCATCGACATCCGCCCGGCGCACCAGTTCGCGCTTCTTCTCCATCAACCGCAGTTGCAGCATCTCGGTCTTGACCTTGACGTGATCAGCGTCAGCCTCACTGCGCGGCGACTGCCGCCTCTCGCGCCGCAGGAATCACAGGTAGGCAACGCGGCCCTGGTCGAGCGGGAAGCCGTCACCTTGCCGCTGGATCATCGGCTTCGAGCTTGCCGATGTACATGGCAGCGCTAATGCTGACGCGCTGACGGCCGCGGGGCCTTCTAAGATGGCATATCCTCCGCCGAAGTTTCCAACCGAGCGCCGGACCGAGCAGCTGTTGGCGTTGGCCGAGCGTATCGGCAACCCGACTCAAGTTAGGCAAGGAGCCCTCGCAGAGTGTGTCCGCTGATTTCAGCCGACATTCGCAGTATGCTGTCCGATTTGTCGTGTAC
>NZ_PSRR01000176.1 GCF_004296405.1 Bradyrhizobium sp. Leo170 | reverse complement strand
CCACCACCAGCGGCCCCGGGTTACGCTGACGCTCCACCCGGGCTACGACGCCAATGCGTGTCGAGCACGGGGGCCTCATCCTTCGAGACGCCGCTTCGCGGCTCCTCAGGATGAGGGGAAACACGGTGCTCTCGGGACGGTCAGACGTTGCCGCAGGCTAAACTGCCCGCCCCTCATGGTGAGGAGGCGCCAACGGGTCCGCGCGAAGCGCGGCCCGATGACAGGCTTCGCGCCGTCTCGAACCATGAGGCCCAACTGTCACTCAGGTCGCCACCGCGCCATTGCCGGCCGTCTCCAGGCGGAAGGCGGCGGCGAAGAGGGCGCGGGTGTAGTTGCTCTTCGGATTCTTGAACAGCTCGGAGGCCGGCCCCTCCTCCTCGACCTTGCCGGACTTCATCACGATCAGATGGCTGGCGAGCGACGCCACCACGCGCAAATCGTGCGAGATGAACATGTAGGTGAGGTCGCGCTTGCGCTGCAATTCGCGCAAGAGGTCGACCATCTGCGCCTGGAACAGCATGTCGAGCGCGCTGGTCGGCTCGTCCAGCACCACGAAATTCGGCTCCAGCACCACCGCGCGCGCGATCGAGATGCGCTGGCGCTGGCCGCCGGAGAACTCATGCGGATAGCGGAAGCGCCATTCCGGCTTGAGGCCGACATCCGTCAGTGCCTTGATCACCCGCGCCTCGCGCTCTCCGGCCGACAACTGGCGCTGATGAACAGTCAGCCCTTCAGCCACGATGTCGCCGACCGACATGCGCGGGCTCAGCGCGCCGAACGGATCCTGGAACACGATCTGCATGTCGCGGCGGAACGGGCGCATCTGCTTGAAGCGCAGGCCCTGGATGTTGCTCCCTAAGAACACGATCGGCCCGTCGGAGGAGATCAATCGCAGCAGCGCGAGCCCCAGCGTGGTCTTGCCCGAGCCGGATTCGCCGACCACGCCGAGCGTCTCGCCCTTGCGCACCGCGATGCTGACGCCGTCGACCGCCTTGATATGACCGACAGTGGAGCGCAGCAATCCGCGCTTGATCGGGAACCAGACCTTCAGATCATCCGCCGAGATCACCACCGGCTGGTCCGGGCGTGGCGGCGCCGGATCGGGCTTCGGCTCTGCGGCGAGAAGATCGCGCGTATAGGGATGCTTGGGCGCGGTGAAGACCTGCTCGACCGGGCCGTGCTCGACGATCTTGCCACCATTCATGACGCAGACGGTGTCGGCGATGCGGCGGACAATGCCAAGATCATGGGTGATGAACAGCATGCTCATGCCGAGCCGGGTGCGGATCTCGGCCAGCAGCGCCAGGATCTGCGCCTGCACGGTGACGTCGAGCGCCGTCGTCGGCTCATCCGCGATCAAAAGGTCGGGCTCATTGGCGAGCGCCATCGCGATCATCACGCGCTGGCGCTGGCCGCCGGAGAGCTGATGCGGATAGCTCTGCAGCCGCGTCTCAGGCTCGGGAATGCCGACCTGCGTCAGGAGCTCAATGGTGCGCGCCCGCGCCGCCGCGCCGCGCACGCCGCTGTGCAGCGACAGGATCTCGCCGATCTGCCCCTCGATGGTGTGGAGCGGATTGAGCGAGGTCATCGGCTCCTGGAAGATGATCGAGATGTCGTTGCCCCGCACCTCGCGCATCTCTCGCTCCGAGGCGGTAAGAAGGTCACGGCCCTTGAAGCGGATGGTGCCGGAAGGATGCGACGCGGCCGGATAGGGCAGCAATTTCAGGACCGACAGCGCGCTGACGGACTTGCCCGAGCCGGATTCGCCGACCAGCGCGAGGCATTCGCCACGCTTGATCGAGAACGAGACATGGTCGACCGCGATCGACGGGCCGAACGCGACCGAGAGGTCGCGGACATCGAGCAGCGGCTGGTTGATGGCGTCCATGAGCTGCCCTACCTGAACGTCTTGCGCGGGTCGAAGGCGTCGCGCGCGGCCTCGCCGATGAAGATCAGGAGCGAGAGCATGATCGCGACCGAGAAGAAGCCGGTGAAGCCGAGCCACGGCGCCTGCACATTGGCCTTGCCCTGCGCCAGCAACTCGCCGAGCGAAGGCGAGCCCGGCGGCAGGCCGAAGCCCAGGAAGTCCAGCGCGGTCAGCGTCATCACCGAGGATGAGACGATGAACGGCAGGAAGGTCATGGTCGCCACCATCGCGTTCGGCAACAGGTGGCGGAACATGATCACCGCATTGGAGACGCCGAGCGCGCGCGCCGCCTGGATGTACTCGAAATTGCGCCCGCGCAGGAATTCCGCACGCACCAGGCCGACCAGCGACACCCAGGAGAACAACAGGAGGATGCCGAGCAGGATGAAGAAGCCCGGCGGCAGCACCGCGGAGATGATCAGAAGCAGATAGAGCGAGGGGATCGCGGTCCAGACCTCGATCAGGCGCTGGAAGGTGAGATCGATCCAGCCGCCGAAATAGCCCTGCACGCCGCCGGCGGCGACGCCGATGATCGAGGACAGGATGGTCAGCGTCAGGCCGAAAAGCACCGAAATGCGGAAACCGTAGATCAGGCGCGCAACCACGTCGCGACCCTGGTCGTCGGTGCCGAGCCAGTTGTATTCGAGGTCGCGGCAGCCGCTAAGGTGCTTCCTCTCGACCACCTCCTTGCACTGCTCTTCGGTCAGGAGCCAGGTCGGCTTCGACGGCGCCGGCGTCGGCAGATCGAGATTGTGGGTGTCGTAGGAATAACGGATCGGCGGCCAGATGATGGTGCCGCCCTTGGCCGCGATCTGCTTCTGCAAGTAGGGATCGCGGTAGTCAGCCGTGGTCTCGAAATCGCCGCCGAACGTCGTCTCCGCATAGTTGAAGAGCACCGGCCAATAGAGCCGGCCGTCATATCTGACCATCAGCGGGCGATCATTCGCGATGAAGTTGGCGAACAGCGAGACCACGAACAGCACCAGGAAGATCCAGAACGACCAGTAGCCCCGGCGGTTGGCCTTGAAGTTCTGCCAGCGGCGCTTGTTGAGCGGCGACGGCTCGAAGGGATGGCGGCTCGGCGGCACGGCCTCGCCGAGCGGCGATTGCGTGGTGGTCTCGACGGGTTGGGGCGCGAGCATCGTCATCAGACTTCCCTCGCCTCGAAATCGATCCGGGGATCGATCCACATGTAAGCGAGATCGGAGATCAGGTTCACGACCAGGCCGACCAGCGAAAAGATGAACAGCGTGCCGAACACCACCGGATAGTCGCGGTTCAGGACGCTCTCAAAGCCGAGCAGGCCGAGCCCGTCGAGCGAGAAGATGGTCTCGATCAAAAGCGAGCCGGAGAAGAAGGCGTGGATGAACGCGCTCGGGAAGCCGGCGATCACGATCAGCATCGCATTCCGGAAGATGTGGCCGTACAGCACCTGCGTCTCGCTGCAGCCCTTGGCGCGCGCGGTCATGACATATTGCTTGCGGATCTCGTCCAGGAACGAGTTCTTGGTCAGCAGCGTCATGGTGGCAAACGCCCCGAGCGCCATCGAGATCAAGGGCAGCGTGATGTGCCAGAAATAGTCGAGGATCTTCCAGTACCAGGGGAATTGCGACCAGCCGTCCGAGGTCAATCCGCGCAAGGGGAACACGTTGAAGAACGAGCCGCCGGCGAACAGGATGATCAACAGGATCGCGAACAGAAAGCCGGGAATCGCAAAGCCGACGATGATCACCGCCGAGGTCCAGGTGTCGAACCGTGAGCCGTCCTGCACGGCTTTGCGGATGCCGAGCGGGATCGAGATCAGATAGGTCAGCAGCGTCATCCAGATGCCGAGCGACATCGACACCGGCAGCTTCTCCTTGATGAGCTGGATCACGCTGACGTCGCGGAAATAGCTCTTGCCGAAATCGAAGCGGGCGAAATTCCATACCATCAGCGCGAAGCGCTCGGGCGCCGGCTTGTCGAAGCCGAACTGCTTTTCGAGATTCTTGATGAAGGCGGGATCGAGCCCCTGCGCGCCGCGATATTTCGAGTTGACGGCGTCCGCCGAGGCGCCGCCTGGCGCGCGCGCGGCAAAATCGCCTCCGGAAGAACCCGAAACCCGCGAAGAGCCGCCGGTATCGGCGCCGGAAAGCTGCGCCAGCACCCGCTCGACCGGCCCGCCGGGCGCGAATTGCACGACCACGAAGGACACGAAGAGGATGCCGAGCAGCGTCGGCACCATCAGGAGAATGCGGCGGGCGATATAGGCGGTCATGTCTTACTTCGCCTGTTCGGCGTTGGCGGCCTTGGCCGGGTCGATCCACCAGTTCTCCGGCGCTCCCACGCCTTGCGCGTAGCGCGCCGGCTTCGGCGGATGGGCGAACAGGTCCCAATAGGCCACCTTGTGCGTGTTGGCGTACCATTGCGGCACCCAATAGCGCCCGGCGCGGAACACCCGGTCGAAAGCGCGGCAGGCGGTGGTCAGTTCCGCCCTGGTCTCGGCGGCGATGATCTTCTCGACCAACGCATCGATCACCGGGCTGGAAATGCCTGCGAGGTTATAGGAGCCTTTGGTGTTGGCGGCCTGCGACGAAAAGAACGCCCGCATGACATCGCCCGGCGTCGCCGACATCGAAAAGCGCTGGATGGTCATGTCGAAATCGAAATCCTCCAGCCGCGCGCGATACTGCACGGCATCGATCAGCCGGAAGGTGGCGTCGATGCCGAGCACGGCAAGGTTCTTGATGTACGGCCCGTGATGGGGCTGGATCGAGGCTTCGTCGTTGAGGAATTCGATGGTGAAAGGCTCGCCGTTCGGCAACAGCCGCTTGCCGTCCTTGACCACGCAGCCGGCCTCGTTGAGCAATTGCGCCGCCTTGCGCAGCAGCGCCCGGTCCTGCCCCGAACCGTCGGACACCGGCGGCACGAAGGGCATGCCGAACACCTCGTCCGGCACCTGGCCGCGGAACGGCTCCAGCAGCGCCAGCTCTTCCGGCGACGGCGGGCCGGACACCATCATGTCCGAGTTTTGGAACGGCGAATGGGTGCGCGCATAGGCGCCGTACATGATGGTCTTGTTGGTCCATTCGAAATCGAAGGCATAGATCAGCGCCTCGCGCACGCGCGGGTCTTTGAACTTGTCGCGGCGCATGTTGATGAACCAGCCCTGCGCGCCCGACGGCGTCTCGTCCGGCAACAGCTCGCGCTTGACGCGGCCGTCCTTGATCGCGGGAAAATCATAGCGCGTCGCCCAGATGCGGGCGGTGAGTTCCTCGCGATAGAGATAGTTTTTGCCCGTGAAGCCTTCGAAGGCGACGTCGCGGTCGCGATAGAACTCGTAGCGGACGGTATCGAAATTGAAGCTGCCGCGGCAGACCGGAAGATCGGCAGCCCACCAGTCCTTGACGCGATCATATTCGATGAAGCGGTTGACCTCGAACCGGCCGACCTTGTACGGCCCGGAGCCGAGCGGCGTATCGAGCGTCGATTCCTCGAACGGCCGATTGGCGTAATAGGCCTTCGAGAAGATCGGCAGGCCCGCGACATAAAGCGGGACGTCGCGCGCGCGCTTCGGCGCGAAGCTGGCGACGACGGTCGCATCGTCGAGCGCCTCGGCCTTGATGAAATCGCGGAGCTGAACCAGGACCATCGGGTGGCCCTTTTCCTTCAGCGTGTTCAGCGAGAAGGCGACGTCGTGGGCAGTCAGCTTCGAGCCGTCATGAAATCGCGCCTCGGGGCGGATCGTGAAAGTATAGCTGAGCTTGTCGGGCGAAATCCGCACCGACTTCGCCGCGAACCCATACATCGCATCAGGCTCGTCGCTGGCGCGCCCCATCAACGTCGCAAACGTCATGCCCATGCCCTGCGCCCCCTCACCTTTGAGGACGTAGGCGTTGAGCGAATTGAACGTGAAATAGGACTGGTTATAGTCGCGGACCGACGGGATCAGCGAGAACATGCCGCCCTTCGGCGCATTGACGTTGACATAGTCGAAATGGTGGAAGTCGGCGGGATATTTCAAATCGCCGAACGCCGACATGCCATGCATCTCGACGCCATTATCGGCGGCTGCCGGACGAAGCCGCGTCGCGCATAGCGCACCGATGCCGAGACCGAGCGCGTGCCGACGGGTGAATAGCGCCATGCGCGAAAAACCCCTCAAGACCGTTTGCCGATCCGGTTTGCCTTGTCCACGTCATACCACCACAATGAGGGCAGGCCGGAGCGCGCATATTTCGGCAGTTCCGCGTGGCCGAAGCGATCCCAGAGCGCATAGCGCGCGTAGGGATAGCCGAACTGCGGCACCACGTAGAAATTCCAGAGCAGCACCCGGTCCAGCGCCTTGGTCGCGGCGACGAGGCTGGCACGGTCCTTGGCGAAGATGACCTTCTCGATCAGCGCATCTACTGCCGGGTTCTTGATGCCGATGGTGTTCTTGGATCCCTGCTGATCCGCGGCCTGCGAGCCCCAGAATTCGCGCTGCTCATTGCCGGGCGAGAGCGACTGGCCCCAGAGGTCGGTGATGATGTCGAAATCGAAACTGCGGATGCGGTTCTCGTACTGCACGTCGTCGACGACACGGATCGAGGCAGTGACGCCGATGCGTTCCAGCGACGGCTTGAAGAACAGCGCGATCCGCTCGGAGGAAGGATCCTGCACCAGGATCTCCACGGTCACCGGCTTGCCCGACGGATCGACCAGCTTGCGCTCGCGCACCTCGAAGCCGGCCTCCTTCAACAGCCTGGTGGCCTCGCGCAAATTGGCGCGCACCGCTTCGGGGTTGCCGCCGATCGGGTTCGTGTACGGCGTCGTGAAGACTTCCGGCGGCACCTTGTCGCGCACGGTCTCGAGGAGCTCGAGCTCCTGCCCCTGCGGCAAGCCGGAAGAGGCCAATTCTGTGCCCTCGAAATAGCTGTTGATGCGCTTGTACTGACCATAGAAGAGCTGCTTGTTCATCTCCTCGAAATCGAACGCAAAGTTGAAGGCGCGCCGGAGACGCGCGTCCTTGAATTGAGCGCGGCGCAGGTTGAGCACGAAACCCTGCATGCGGCCGGAATCGTTGATTGGAAACTCCTGCTTGACGACGCGTTTCTCGGTCACGGCCGGGAAGTCATACGCAGTCGCCCACTGCTTCGCCGAGTTCTCGGTGATCCAGTCCGCCTGGTCGGCCTTGAAAGCTTCGAGCGCGACGACGTTGTCGCGGAAGAATTCGAAACGCAGCTCGTCGAAATTATTCTGGCCGATCTGGACCGGCAACTTGGCGCCCCAATAGTCCTTCACGCGCTCGAGCCGGACCGAGCGGCCGGCGACGAAATCAGCGATCCGATAAGCGCCCGAGCCGAGCGGCTTCTCCAGCGTAGTCGCCGAAACATCGCGCTTGCGGCCCTGGCTGTCGGTGCCTTCCCAGTAATGCTTCGGCAGCACCAGCAATTCGCCGACGATGTGCGGCAATTCGCGATTGCCGGGAGCGTCGAAGGTGAATTTGACGTCGCGCTCGCCGGTCTTTTCGGCCTTGGTCACGTGCCGGTAATAGGAGGAATAGAACGGGCTTTGCTTCTTCAACGTCTCGAGCGAGAAGATGACGTCCTCCGGCGTCACCGGCTTGCTGTCGTGCCAGCGCGCTTCCTTGCGCAGCCGGTAGATCACCCAGCTATAGTCGTCGGGATGGGATGCGCCTTCGGCGAGCAGGCCATATTCGGTCGCGATCTCATCCTGCGAGCGCGACATCAGCGTCTCATAGATCATGATCGCGGCCGGCGCGATCGAGCCCTTCACGCCCATCACCGCGACGTTGAAGTTGTCGTACGTGCCGAGCGAGATGATCCGCGCGACGCCGCCCTTCGGCGCATCCGGATTGACATAGTCGAAACGCTGGAAGCCGGCCGGATATTTGATATCGCCGAACAGTGACAGCGCGTGGCGCCACGCCGGCTCACTGCCTCCCGGGTCCGCCTGCGCGCTCGACATCGCCGGAATGCCGGCTGCCATGCCCATCATGGGGGTCAGCGCGGCCACCGCGCCGGTCTGCAGAAGGTGTCGTCGGGTAATGGCCAAGGGGAGCTTCCTGTCGTGAACCGGGGTTACGCACTAAGTGCGTAATATAGGGCAAGGTTTCGGCGGATTATGTTGCTTTTTCCTCATCTTGGAAGCCTGGGGGCCATCACGTGTGCGGCGAAACGTCCCGATGACAACCTGCGATCCATACGGAAACGGCCAGGCAATGCCTGGCCGTTCCGATTGAATCCATGAGGGAAATGCTATTTCGACGCGGTCGGCAGCGGCTGGGGATGATCCGACAGCGAATTCAGGTAGGCGATCACGTCTGCGCGCTCGCTGTCCTTCGGAATACCGGCGAAGCCCATCGCGGTACCCGGAATGAAACCCTTCGGATTGGTGAGGAACTTGTTGAGGTCGTCGAAAGTCCAGGTGCCGCCCTTGGCCTTCATCGCGGCCGAGAAGTTGAACCCGCGTCCTTCGCCCCGGGGCTCGCCGACGATGCCGAAGAGATTGGGGCCGACGCGGTTCGGGCCGCCCTTTTCGAAGGTGTGGCAGGCTGCGCACTTCTTGGCGGCCGCCGAGCCCTTTTCCACAGAGGCGGTCTGCAGCAGCTTCTCGATCGGCTCGGAGGGTGCGGCGGCTTCCGCCGGTCCGCCCTTGCTCGCCTCTTTCACGGCGATCTCGAAACCGGGCTTCTCCAGCGGCTTCGGCGTGAACACCGCCTGCGCGCCAAAGCTCGTCACCAGGACAATGAGGCAGGTGCCGAGGATCGCACCGAGAATTTTGTTGAGTTCGAAGGAGTCCATTTCGGATCAGGCTCCAGGCCTAAAATGTCGACTTCAGGCGGGCCGAATGGCCGCGGGGGTGAGCCTCGGAATCAGCCCTCGTCGCGCCTCCCCCGAGCAGAGTTGAGATATCGGTTTGCCTGCGCTCTGGCAACCCGTATAAACGCGCCGGCTTTTACCCTGTCCCCACCCTGATTCCTGCCGCCGGCAGGGTTTCGATACGATGGCTGACTCGCGGATTTTGGTGCTGATTCCCGCCCGCATGGCGGCCACGAGGCTGCCGGGCAAGCCGCTCCTCGACATTGCCGGCCAGCCGATGATTGTCCACGTATTGCGCCGGGCGGAAGAAGCCAACATCGGCCGGGTCGCGGTCGCGACCGATACGCCGGAGATCGCCGCTGCCGTCACGGCGGCCGGCGGCGAGGTGGTGATGACCCGCGCCGATCACCCCTCCGGCTCCGACCGCATCTTTGAGGCCGCAACCACGCTCGATCCGCAAGGCAAGGCGGGGATTGTGGTCAATCTGCAGGGCGATTTCCCGACCATCACGACGGACACGATCCGCGCCGTGCTGCCGCCGCTCGACGACCCCGCAGTCGATATCGCGACCCTCGCCTCCGAGATCCACACCGAGGAGGAAAGCCTCAACCCGAACGTGGTGAAGGCGGTCGGCTCGCCGATCACGGCAGGACGGCTGCGCGCGCTCTATTTCACCCGTGCCACGGCGCCGTTCGGCGACGGGCCGCGCTACCACCATATCGGCCTCTACGCTTATCGCCGCGCCGCGCTGGAGCGGTTCGTGAGGTTGCCGCCCTCGCCCCTGGAACAGCAGGAGAAGCTCGAGCAGCTCCGCGCGCTGGAGGCCGGGATGCGGATCGACGTCACCATCGTCGACACGGTGCCGCGCGGCGTCGACACCCCGGCCGACCTCGAAACCGCCCGGCGGATACTGGCCAAAACCTGAACCGCTGCTAGAGCATGATCCGGAAAAGTGGAAACCGGTTTTCCGAAAAGATCATGCTCAAACAAAGAGATGAGATCATGATTCGGTTCCGAAGAATCGGATCATGATCTAAAACCTCGCCAGGAAAACGATATGACCAAGAAGCTGAAAATCGCCTTCCAGGGCGAGCCCGGAGCCAATTCCCACATCGCGATCGTCGAGGCCTATCCCGACGCCGAGCCGATGCCCTGCCCGACCTTCGAGGACGCGCTGTCGGCGATTTCCTCCGGCGAGGCCGATCTCGGCATGATCCCGATCGAGAACTCGGTCGCCGGCCGCGTCGCCGACATCCACCATCTGTTGCCGGCCTCCGGCCTGTTCATCGTCGGCGAATGGTTCCTGCCGGTCCGGCATCAGTTGATGGCGGTGAAGGGAACAAAGCTCTCCGACATCAGGAGCGTGGAGAGCCATGTGCATGCGCTCGGCCAGTGCCGGCGCATCATCCGCAAGCTCGGCGTCAGGCCGATCGTCGCCGGCGACACCGCCGGCAGCGCTCGGGACATTTCCGAGCGTGGCGACAAAAGCGTCGCCGCCATCGCCTCGCGCCTTGCCGCCGACATCTACGGCCTCGATATCCTGGCCGAAGACATCGAGGACGAGGCCCACAACACCACCCGCTTCGTGGTGCTGGCACGCAAAGCCAGATGGGCCGAGCAGGATTCGGGCCCGCTGGTCACGACGTTTGTATTCCGGGTGCGCAACCTGCCCGCGGCGCTCTACAAGGCGCTCGGCGGCTTCGCCACCAACGGCGTCAACATGACCAAGCTCGAAAGCTACATGGTCGACGGCAATTTCTTCGCCACACAATTTTATGCCGACGTCGACGGCCACCCCTATGATCGTGGGCTGGCCTTCGCGCTCGAAGAGCTGAAATTCTTCTCCCGCGAATTCCGCATCGTGGGCGTCTATCCCGCCCACCCCTTCCGCGCAACCTTCAGCGAGAAGGCGGATTGATACACACCGTTAGGCCGCCGCTTTCTTCGCAAGCCCGAACGCATCCGCCAGCAGGCTGTACGACTTCTTCCGCGCCTCGTGGTCATACACGGCGGTGATGATCATCAGCTCATTCGCCTCGGTCGCCGCGATCAGCGGCTGCAGCTTTGCCATCACCGTCGCCGGGCTGCCGACGAAAAAGCGCGAGCGGTTGCGGGCGATCGAAGCGCGCTCGGCGTCGGTGTAGGGATAGGCCAGCGCCTCCTCCACGCTCGGCAGCGGCAGATACTGGCCGCGATCCCGGCGCAGCCGGTTGAGGTCCATCGATAGCGCCAGCTTTTCCGCCTCTTCATCGGTCTCAGCCGCCACGGCTGCCACCGCGAGGATCGCCTGCGGGGTTTGGCGCCAGGGCGACGGCTTGAAATGGGCGCGGTAGTTGGTCATCGCATCGACCGCGTCATGGGTCGCGAAATGATGCGCGAAGCCGAAACCCATGCCGACCTGCGCAGCGAGCTCGGACGAATAGCCGCTGGAGCCGAGCAGCCAGATCGGCGGCAGCGGCGAATCGTCGGGCATCGCCACCACATTGTTGAAGGGGTGGCCGGACGGGAACTCGCGCGTCTCCCACAGCGTCAGTTCATGCAGTCGCTCCAGGAAATCATCGCCCTCGCGGCGATCGAGCCGGCTCCGCAGCGCGTAGGCCGTGGCGCCGTCAGTGCCGGGCGCGCGCCGAGGCCAAGGTCGATGCGGCCGGGGAACAGCGCCTCCAGCATCTTGAAGCGCTCGGCGACCACCAGCGGCGCATGGTTGGGCAGCATCACGCCGCCGGAGCCGACGCGGATGTTCCTGGTGACGGCAGCGATCTGCCCGATCATCAGGTCCGGCGCGGGGCTCGCGACGGAGGCGAGGTTGTGGTGCTCGGCGAGCCAATACCTGATATAGCCGAGCCCATCGACATGGCGCGCCAGATCGATGCTGTTGCGCAGCGCTGCGGCGGGCTTTGTGGCTGTGGTGACGACCGAAAGGTCCAGGACGGAAAGCGGAATCATCGCGGTAAGCTAGGGCGGCACATTGAAACCACAAAGCCCCTCCGCGTGCAGATCAGCTCCGCGACGCCCCGAAGCGGAGCGGCCACGTCGACAGTGGGACAAAACGTCGTTAATCCGTAACAATTCTTCCTTGCCCACACCCAAGGAGGGAACCGAATTGACCGGAACGTTATAGAAACAGGCTATAATTTTTGGATTTTTGCGATAAGCCGCGAAACCTATACTCCTGCCCACCGCAAATTGAAGTTCTCGCACTGAGCTAACAGATTCACTCAAAGTGGGCCATTTCCCATTCCTGATGGGCTGTTTGCCCGCCCCGCTTTGCCCTATCTTACCGTCTTGACCACCCAGCCTGTGCCGATTGTCCCGTGGAGTTTGTGAGAGCCATGACCGAGGTTGCCGCCCCGCCGTTCAGGACTCCCGCCATTTCCTTCGAGTTCTTCCCGCCGAAGACCGAGGAGATGGAACGCAACCTTTGGGACACGATCAACCGGCTGGCGCCGCTGTCGCCCACCTTCGTCTCGGTGACCTATGGCGCCGGCGGATCGACCCGCGAGCGCACCCACTCGACCATCGCCCGCATCCTGAACGAAACCACGCTGTTGCCGGCGGCGCATCTGACCTGCGTCAGCGCCTCGCGCGGAGAGATCGACGAGATCGTCGACCGCTATCACGAGGTCGGTGTCCGCCACATCGTGGCGCTGCGCGGCGACCCGCCGGGCGGCATCGGCACGCCTTATTACACCCATCCGGACGGCTACCAGAGCTCGCCGGAGCTGGTCGCCGGCATCAAGAAGCGTCATCCCGATATCGAGATTTCGGTCTCGGCCTATCCGGAGAAACATCCGGAGAGCGCGAATTTCGACGCCGACATCGACACGCTGAAGGCCAAGGTCGATGCCGGCGCGACGCGCGCCATCACCCAGGTGTTCTTCGACAACGATCTCTATTTCCGCTACCTCGACCGGGTGCGGGCTCGCGGCATCGAGATCCCGATCGTGCCGGGCATCATGCCGATGCACAATTTCAAGCAGGCCCGCAATTTCGTCACCCGCGCCGGCACCACGGTGCCGGACTGGTTCGCCGCAAAATTCGAAGGCCTCGATGACGACGCCGAAACCCGCAAACTGGTGGCGGCTACGGTTGCCGCCGGCCAGGTGCAGAAGCTCGCAAAACACGGCGTCGATACCTTCCATTTCTACACCATGAACCGCGCCGATCCCGTGTTCGCGATCAGCCATCTGCTCGGCATCCGTCCGAACGGCGCGAAGAAAGCTGCCTGATCAAATGACCGTACCCGTTTCTCCCAAGCGTACCGCCCTCATCGCCGCTGCACGCGAGCGCATCCTCGTGCTCGACGGCGCCATGGGCACGATGATCCAGGGCCTCCAGTTCGACGAGGCTGCGTTCCGCGGCGAACGCTTCAAGGATTTCCACCGCGACATCAGGGGCAACAACGACATCCTGATCCTGACGCAAGCGCAGGCGATCGAGGACATCCACGCCGCCTATCTGCGCGCCGGCGCCGACATCGTTGCGACCAACACCTTCTCCTCGACCTCGATCGCGCAGGCCGACTACGACATGTCGGACTTCGCCTATGAGCTCAACCGCGAGGGCGCCAGACTCGCGCGCGCCGCCGCCGAGAAGGTGAGTGCGGAGGACGGCAGGCCGCGGTTCGTCGCAGGCGCCCTGGGGCCCACCAACCGTACCGCCTCGATCTCGCCCGACGTCTCCAATCCCGGCTATCGCGCCGTGACGTTCGACGATCTGCGCAAGGCCTATGGCGAGCAGATCAACGGCCTGCTCGACGGCGGCGCCGACCTGCTGCTGGTCGAAACCATCTTCGACACGCTCAATGCCAAGGCCGCGCTCTACGCGATCTCCGAGATCGCTGAAGAGCGCGGCATCGACGTGCCCGTGATGATCTCGGGCACCATCACCGACAAATCCGGCCGCCTGCTCTCGGGCCAGTTGCCGGAGGCGTTCTGGAATTCGGTGCGGCACGCCAAGCCGATCACCATCGGCTTCAACTGCGCGCTCGGCGCGGAGGACCTGCGCAGCCACATCGCCGATATCGGCCGCGTCGCCGCTACGCTGGTGTGCGCTTATCCGAATGCCGGCCTGCCCAACGAATTCGGGCAGTATGACGAGACGCCGGAATATATGGCGCGGCTGATCGGCGAGTTCGCGCGCGATGGCCTCGTCAACATCGTCGGCGGCTGCTGCGGCACCACGCCGGACCATATCGCTGCGATCGCCGCGGCGGTGGCGCCGCACAAGCCGCGCGTCGTCCCCGAGATCGAGCCGCGCCTGCGGCTCTCGGGCCTGGAGCCGTTCGCGCTGACCGACGCCATTCCTTTCGTCAATATCGGCGAACGTACCAACGTCACGGGCTCGGCGCGCTTCCGCAAATTGATCACCGCAGCCGACTATACGGCCGCGCTGCAGGTTGCGCGCGACCAGGTCGAGAACGGCGCGCAGATCATCGACGTCAACATGGACGAGGGCCTGCTCGATTCCGAGAAGGCGATGGTGACGTTCCTCAATCTCGTCGCCGCCGAGCCCGATATCGCCCGCGTGCCTGTGATGGTCGACTCGTCGAAATTCGCCGTGATCGAGGCTGGCCTGAAATGCATCCAGGGCAAGCCGGTGGTGAACTCGATCTCGATGAAGGAGGGCGAGGAGAAATTCATCCACGAGGCCACGATCGCAAAGCGCCATGGCGCGGCCGTCGTGGTGATGGCATTCGACGAGACCGGGCAGGCCGACACGTTTGCGCGCAAGACCGAAATCTGCAAGCGCGCCTATGACATCCTGGTCAACCGGCTCGACTTCCCGGCGGAAGACATCATCTTCGATCCCAACATCTTCGCGATCGCGACCGGGATCGAGGAACACAACAATTACGGCGTCGACTTCATCGAGGCCGCGCGCTGGATCCGCCAGAACCTCCCCGGCGCGCATATTTCCGGCGGCGTCTCCAATCTCTCGTTCTCGTTCCGCGGCAACGAGCCGGTTCGCGAGGCGATGCACTCGGTATTCCTCTATCATGCCATCAAGGCCGGCATGGACATGGGCATCGTCAATGCCGGGCAGATGATCGTCTATGACGACATCGATCCCGAGCTGCGGCAGGTGTGCGAGGACGTCATCCTCAACCGCGACCCCGGCGCCTCCGAGCGCCTCCTCGCGCTCGCCGAGAAATTCCGCGGCAAGGAGAAGCAGAGCAAGGAAGCCGATCTCGCCTGGCGCGAATGGCCGGTCGAGAAGCGGCTCAGCCACGCGCTGGTGCACGGCATCACCGAATTCATCGAGGCCGATACCGAGCAGGCGCGACAAGCATCTTCCCGTCCGCTCGACGTCATCGAAGGCCCGTTGATGGCCGGCATGAACGTGGTCGGCGATCTCTTCGGCGACGGCAAGATGTTCCTGCCGCAGGTGGTGAAGTCGGCGCGCGTCATGAAGCAGGCGGTCGCCTATCTGATGCCGTTCATGGAAGAGGAAAAGGCGCGCAACCTCGCCAATGGCGTAACCAGCGACGGCCGCAATGCCGCCGGCAAGATCGTGCTCGCGACGGTGAAGGGCGACGTCCACGACATCGGCAAGAACATCGTCGGCATCGTGCTGCAGTGTAATAATTTCGAGGTCATCGACCTCGGTGTGATGGTGCCGGCGGCAAAAATCATCGAGACGGCGAAGGCCGAAGGCGCTGATATCATCGGCCTCTCCGGCCTGATCACGCCCTCGCTCGACGAGATGAGCTTTCTCGCCGGCGAGCTGGAGCGTGAGGGCCTGAACCTGCCGCTCCTGATCGGCGGCGCCACCACCAGCCGCGTCCATACCGCCGTGAAGATCGATCCGAACTATCCGGGCGGGCCGGTCGTGCATGTCAACGACGCCAGCCGCGCCGTCGGCGTCGCTTCCTCGCTGCTCTCGCCCGAGAAGCGCACGGCCTATGCCGCCGATATCCGCGCCGAATACGCAAAGATCTCCGCCGCGCATTTCCGTGCGCAGCAGGACAAGAAACGCCTGAAGCTTGCGCAAGCCCGCGCCAATGGCGTGAAGATCGACTTCGCCAAGGTGCCGCCGAAGAAGCCCACCTTCTTCGGGCGCAAGAGCTTTGACGCCTACGATCTGGCCGAGCTTGCAAAATTCATCGACTGGACGCCGTTTTTCCAGACCTGGGAACTGACCGGGCGCTTCCCGGCCATTCTCGACGATCCCAAGGTCGGCGAGGTCGCGCGCTCGCTTTACGATGATGCCCAGAAGATGCTTGAGCGCATCATCGAGGAGAAATGGTTCACGGCCCGCGCCACCATCGGTTTCTGGCCCGCCAATGCCGAAGGCGACGACATCGCCGTCTATGCCGACGAGACACGGAAAAAGAAGATCGCGACCTTCCATACGCTGCGCCAGCAGCTCGAGAAGCGCGAAGGCCGCTTCAACGCCGCGCTGTCGGATTTCATCGCGCCCGTCGGTTCGGGCGTGCCTGACTATATCGGCGGCTTCGTCGTCACCGCCGGGATCGGCGAGGACGCGGTCGCCGACCGCTTCAAGAACGCCAATGACGATTACTCCTCGATCCTGTGCAAGGCGCTGGCCGACCGCCTCGCCGAAGCCTTTGCCGAGCGCATGCACCAGCGCGTGCGCAAGGAATTCTGGGGCTACGCGCCCGACGAGGCGCTGGCGTCGGACGAGTTGATCCTGGAGAAGTATCACGGCATCCGCCCGGCGCCAGGGTATCCCGCACAGCCCGACCACACCGAGAAGCAGACGCTGTTCGCACTGCTTGATGCGGAGAATACGGCCGGCGTGACGCTGACGGAGAGCTTTGCGATGTGGCCGGGCTCTTCGGTCTCCGGCCTCTATTTCAGCCATCCCGAGAGCTTCTATTTCGGCGTCGGCAAGATCGAGCGCGACCAGGTCGAGGACTACGCCGCACGCAAGGACATGACGGTTGCCGAGATCGAGCGCTGGCTCGCGCCCGTGCTGAACTACATCCCCTCGCAGGACGCGAAGCAGGCAACGCCGGCGCTCGCGCCGGTCGCCACTCCCGCCAACGATGTCACCTCGCACCCACCCGGCTGCACCTGCGCCGTCCATCTCGCCTGGCGCAAGAAAGCCGTCGGCGCGGGTTAGGGCGCCATCTGCCCCACGCGGGGTGGGTTCTGATTCAACTGTCAAACAGCTTTCCGCTGTCATCGTCCGCGAAGGCGGACGATCCAGTATTCCAGAAACAGCAGTGCTTGAGCCGAGAGGCTGCTGGATACTGGATGCCCGCCTTCGGGGGCATGACGGTGGAGTAGTGGTGAGAGGATGTGAGTTCGCGTTCTCGCGGCGTGATGCGCCCGAGCTTTGCTTCACTTT
>NZ_PSRR01000175.1 GCF_004296405.1 Bradyrhizobium sp. Leo170 | reverse complement strand
CCGCGGGCTACGCCAACACCCGCGCGGGATTCTGAGATGTTTGAAGGATCACGCCGCAGACGCCGTGCCACCTCGCCTCGCTTGCGGGGAGAGGTCGGATTTGCGCGTAGCGCAAATCCAAGTGAGGGGGAGCCTCCGCGCACACCTCACTTTGCGGATTCGCGGAGAGCAGCCCCTCACCCCAACCCTCTCCCCGCAAGAGCGGGGAGAGGGAGTTCAGATGAGTCTGCCTGATGCCGGCGCATCAATCCGTTGGCGTGATCGGCGCAGGCGCCTGGGGCACGGCGCTCGCCGCTGTCGCAGCACGCGCCGGTCGCGATGTCACGCTCTATGCGCGCGACGCGGCGCACGCTGCGCAGATCCAGGCGACGCGCGCCAATCCAAGACTGCCCGGCGTGCTTCTCGATGCCAGCGTCAAGGTAACCGCCGACATCGCCGCGACTGCCCGCGCCGATCTCATCCTGGTCGCCACCCCCGCGCAGCATCTGCGGGCGGCCGTCATGCATCTGGCGCCGCAACTTGCGAAGGCGACCCCTGTGATCGCCTGCGCCAAGGGCATCGAGCGCGGCACCCACAAATTCATGAC
The DNA here is from genome assembly GCF_004296405.1 of Bradyrhizobium sp. Leo170. Taxonomy (GTDB): domain Bacteria; phylum Pseudomonadota; class Alphaproteobacteria; order Rhizobiales; family Xanthobacteraceae; genus Bradyrhizobium. The sequence continues at coordinate 16,499 of NZ_PSRR01000175.1, read as the reverse complement.
CGACGTGATTGCGGAAGCCGCGCCCGACGCGACGCCGGCGATATTGTCGGGACCAAGCTTCGCCGACGATGTCGCGCGCGGACTTCCAACAGCGGTGACGCTGGCGACGAGAGATGAAGCGCTGGCGAGCTTGCTGGTGCAGGCGCTGGGATCGCCGACCTTCCGGCCCTATCACACGACCGACGTCCGCGGCGTCGAAATCGGCGGTGCCGCCAAGAACGTGCTGGCGATCGCGGCGGGCATCGTGGCTGGCCGCGAGCTCGGGGCGTCGGCGCTTGCCGCGTTGACCACGCGCGGCTTCACCGAACTGGCGCGGCTCGGCCGCGCCTGCGGCGCCCGCGCCGAAACCTTGGTGGGACTGTCCGGCCTCGGCGACCTGATCCTGAGCTGCTCCAGCCCGCAGTCGCGTAATTTCGCACTCGGCATTGCGCTTGGCCGCGGCGAACGGCCGGCGACGGGCAAGCTCACCGAAGGCGAATTCACAGCGCCGGTGCTGATCGAGCTTGCGGCTTCGCAAGACATCGAGATGCCGGTATCAAATGCGATCGCAGCGATCCTTACCAAGCAATTGACGATCGATGCTGCGATCGAGGGCCTCTTGACGCGGCCGTTCAAGGCGGAGGGATGACGATGGCGTACTGGCTGGTGAAATCCGAACCGTCGAGCTGGTCCTGGGAGCAGCAGGTGGCGAAGGGCGCCAAGGGCGAAGCCTGGACCGGCGTGCGCAACTTCACCGCGCGCCAGAATCTCGTGAACATGAAGAAAGGCGACAAGGCCTTCTTCTATCACTCCAACGAGGGCAAGGAGATCGTCGGCATCGCCGAGATCATCAAGGAGGCCTATCCCGACCCGACCGACAAAACCGGCAAATTCGTCTGCGTCGACATCAAGGCCGACAAGCCCCTGAAGACGCCGGTGACGATCGGAGCGATCAAGGCCGAGACAAAGCTCGCCGATATGGCGCTGGTCAAATATTCGCGCCTGTCGGTTCAGCCCGTGACCGCAGATGAGTGGAAGATCGTCTGCAAGATGGGCGGGCTGTGACAAGCGCCGCCGCGTAACTCCGTAGGGTGGGCAAAGCGAAGCGTGCCCACCAATTCTTGCGGAGTGCGGATGGTGGGCTCGCTTCGCTTTGCCCACCCTACAAAATCTTCAAACCGCCGCCGCGGTCACCACCTGCGCCAATAGCTGCTCGCGCTTGGCTTGCGTGCGGTAGCCCTTCATGGTCGCGGCAAATCGCTCCAGGATGCCGTCCTCGAAGGCGGTGACGATGGTGTCGTGGACATAGCTCTTGCGGCAGATCGCGGGCGTATTGGAGAGTTCGTCGGCGGCGGCACGCACCGCTTCCAGCACCTGCTTCTTGCGGCCGCGGGCGCTGGATGCCGGCGTGATCCGCGACAGCGATTCCAGCACCACCGCAGAAGCCATCAGCGTGCGAAAATCCTTCAGCGAAATCTTGATGCCGGCGATCTCGCGCAGGAACGCATTCACCGCCGTCGTCGACGCCGCGCGCACGGTGCCGGACCTGTCGCGGTACTGGAACATGCGCTTGCCCGGCACGCTACGCAGGATGCCGATCGCGCGCACCAGCTTGGCCGCGTCGCATTCCTTGCGCACGGCCTTGCCGCCCTTGGCCTTGAAGGTCAGCACCACGCAGTCGTCTTCGAGCGTGACGTTCGACTTCAAGAGCGTGGTGGCGCCGCGAGTGCCGTTCAGCCGCGCATAGGATTCGTTGCCCGGGCGGATCGCCGTGCGCGCGATCAATTCGATCACCGCCGACAGCGCGAATTCGCGCGTCGGCTCGTCGTCGGACAGGTATTTCGAGACGTTGCGCCGGATCTTCGGCAGCGCCCCCACCAGCTTTGCCAGCCGATGCGCCTTGCGATGCTCGCGCACCTTCTCCCAGTCGGCGTGATACCGGTATTGCAGCCGTCCGGCGGCGTCGCGCCCAATCGCCTGCAAATGCGAGCTGGGATCGTGGGAATAGCGCACCTCGCGATAGGCCGGCGGCACTGCCATCGCGTGCAGGCGGCGGATGGTACGGGTATCGCGGATGTGCGAGCCGTTGGCGCGAACAAAGGAATAGCTCTTGCCGCGCTTGACACGGCGGATGGTGAGCAGGGCCTGGTCGCCGAGCTTCAGGCCCAGTTCCTCGGCCAGCTCCCTCACCGAGGTCTTGACGGTGATCTTCTGCTTGGGGGTGGGCAGCTTGCGCGGCCATTGGCCTAGCGCTTTTGCCAGGGGCAGGGTTGGATCGGCGGAAACGGGCCGCGTAGCCACAAAATTCTGCTGATCCGTCATGACCGTTGACGCCTTGGCTCCACTGTTTATCGGTAATGCCGATTTTTATGGCTTGGTTCCGGAGGGCCGTCTGGCCCCGGAAACGCCATTTAGGGGGTTCCTTTACCTTTTGCGAGTCGCGAATCAGTCATTAACGGTTTCTAATTACCGCTCATGGGTGCCATTCGCGCGATAACGTTGATTTTGACTTCGCTCAAAACGTGATTTTGATCGCTCCGTTCAACTGGAACCAAGGCTTCGGCAGGAGAGCCGACCAAGGTCCAAGTCGCCAGCGCTTGTCCGGGCATTGTCCGGCGACGCATAATCACCGTAACGATCAAGACGGCCCGCAACACCGGGATCACGCGGGCCGGATGTCGAGTGGAGGGAATGATGTCCGAGAAGATCTATGACGTCTCAGCCGATTGGGCCAAGCGCGCCTATGTCGACGACGCCAAGTACCGGGAGATGTATGCGCGCTCGGTTTCCGACCCCAACGGCTTCTGGGCCGAGCACGGCAAGCGCATCGACTGGATCAAGCCGTACACCAAGGTCGAGAACGTCTCCTTCGCGCCCGGCAACATCTCGATCAAATGGTTCGAGGACGGCGTGCTCAACGTCGCCTGGAACTGCATCGACCGCCATCTCGAGACCCGCGGCGACCAGACCGCGATCATTTGGGAGGGCGACGATCCCTCGAAGTCGAAGCACATCACCTATCGCGAGCTGCACGACGAAGTCTGCCGGATGGCCAACATCCTGCGCAACCGCAACGTCGCAAAGGGCGACCGCGTCACCATCTATTTGCCGATGATCCCCGAGGCCGCCTATGCGATGCTGGCCTGCGCGCGGATCGGCGCCATTCATTCGGTGGTGTTCGCGGGCTTCTCGCCCGACAGCCTCGCCCAGCGCATCAACGACTGCAAATCCAAGATCGTCATCACCGCCGACGAAGGATTGCGCGGCGGAAGGAAGGTGCCGCTGAAGGCCAATGTCGATGCGGCGCTTTCCAAGACCGAGGGCGTCGACTGGGTCGTCGTGGTCAAGCACACCGGCGCTGCCGTCGACATGAATCCGACCCGCGACTTCTGGTACCACGAGGCGGCCGAGATGGTGACGACGGACTGCCCGTGCGAGCCGATGCACGCCGAAGATCCGCTGTTCATCCTCTATACGTCAGGCTCGACCGGCCAGCCCAAGGGCGTGCTGCACACCTCCGGCGGCTATCTCGTGTTCGCGTCGATGACGCATCAATACGTGTTCGATTATCACGACGGCGACATCTACTGGTGCACCGCCGACGTCGGCTGGGTCACCGGCCACACCTACATCCTCTATGGTCCGCTCGCCAACGGCGCGACCACGCTGATGTTCGAAGGCGTGCCGAACTATCCGGACAATTCCCGCTTCTGGAACGTCGTCGACAAGCACAAGGTCAACATCTTCTACACCGCGCCGACCGCGATCCGCGCGCTGATGCAGGGTGGTGACGAGCCGGTCAAGAAGACGTCGCGCAAGAGCCTGAAGCTGCTCGGCTCGGTCGGCGAGCCCATCAATCCGGAAGCCTGGGAATGGTACTATCGCGTGGTCGGCGACAGCCGGTGCCCGATCGTCGACACCTGGTGGCAGACCGAGACCGGCGGCATCCTGATCACCCCGCTGCCCGGCGCCACCAAGCTGAAGCCGGGCTCGGCGACGCGGCCGTACTTCGGCGTGGTGCCTGACATCGTCGATGCCGACGGCAAGGTGCTGGAGGGCGAGGCGACCGGCAATCTCTGCCTGATCAAATCCTGGCCCGGCCAGATGCGCACCGTCTATGGCGACCACGCCCGTTTCGAGCAGACCTATTTCTCGACCTATAAGGGCAAGTACTTCACCGGCGACGGCTGCCGGCGCGACGCCGACGGCTTTTACTGGATCACCGGCCGCGTCGACGACGTCATCAACGTCTCCGGCCACCGCATGGGCACCGCCGAGGTCGAGAGCTCGCTGGTGGCGCATGCGGCAGTGTCGGAAGCCGCCGTGGTCGGCTATCCCCATGACATCAAGGGTCAGGGCATCTACGCCTATGTCACGCTGATGGCAGGCACCGAGCCGAGCGAGGAGTTGCGCACGGAGCTGGTTGCCTGGGTGCGCAAGGACATCGGTCCGATCGCCTCGCCCGACTTGATCCAGTTCGCACCGGGCCTGCCCAAGACGCGCTCCGGCAAGATCATGCGCCGCATCCTGCGCAAGATCGCCGAGGACGAACCGTCAAGCCTCGGCGACACCTCGACGCTGGCCGATCCCGCCGTGGTTGATGATCTCGTCAAGAACCGGCAGAACAAGAAGGGCGCCGCGGTTTAAGACCGCGGCAGGGGGAAGTTCATGGGGTTGCATTTTGGTCGTCTTGCCGCCGCGGCGCTGATTGCCGCGGTTGGCCTCATGGTCGGCGTGCCGAGCTTGCGCGCGGCGAATCTCGACGAAGCCTGCGGGGGGCCGGAGAAGATCACGTGCAACTCGGCACTGTTCTGCCGCAAGGACGCCGGACAATGCGGCGTCGAGGAAGCCAAAGGCACCTGCGAGAAGGCCCCGGCTTTCTGCATCCGGATTCACCGGCCGGTTTGCGGCTGCAACGGCAAGACCTATCCGAACGAGTGCGAGGCGCGGCACGTCAAGGTCGCGGTCGACTATGCCGGTCCTTGCAAGAAAGCGCCGGGCGCCGCGGAGCCGAAGCCGGAGAAGCCGCCGGCGGCCAAGAAGAAGAAGTCGAGCAAGTAGCCGCCGCGCAACCACGATCGACATCTTCTCACGCGACCGTCAGGCATTCTGCCGCCATGGCCGCACGGTTGCCGCCGGGCGTTGTTTCCGGGTCATTTACTTTATTTTCGACTTTTCTTTTCTTCGACCCATCGCGAGCCGTCCCGCGCCCGACACAAAAAATAGCCGGTTAACAAACGCGGTCGAGAATGCCTGGTGCGAGCGGCGAGCCGGTATTTCGCCGGCCGGCGCGAGATTTGAGAGCCCCTGACATCTCAGGGCACTGAATTGGGCGGCTGGAAGTGGAGAGCTTCATGTCGATGAGGAGCACGGTGGCCGTGGCTGCCACCCTTGGGCTGGGCGTATTCGGGCTGGGCGCATTGATGCCGACGGCGGCCGAAGCACGGCCGGAAATGGTTGATATGCACGACGATCATTATTCTCCGGGCACGATCGTGGTGAGGACCGGCGAGCGGCGCCTCTATCTCATTCTCGATTACGGTCACGCCATGCGTTATCCGGTCGGCGTCGGCAAGGCCGGCAAGCAGTGGGCCGGCACCACGCAGATCGACGGCAAATACCGCTACCCGGCCTGGTCGCCGCCCGCCGAAGTCAAGCGGGACAAGCCCTCCATGCCCGACGTGATTCCCGGCGGCTCGCCGCGTAATCCGATGGGCGTTGCGGCGATGACGCTCGCCGGCGGCGAATATGCGATCCACGGCACCAACGTGCCGGGCTCAGTCGGCGGCTTCGTCTCCTACGGCTGCATTCGCATGCTGAACGATGACATCACCGACCTCTACTCCCGCGTCCCCGTCGGCGCCACCGTGGTCGTCACGCACTGATTTTCAGTAGCCCGGGTGAAGCGCAGCGTAACCCGGGACCGCTCGTAAACGCTGACGCAGATGTCCCGGGCTATGCGTTCCGCTCCACCCGGGCTACAGGGCTGAACCGATCGAGCACGCGAATGAACAAGAGCCGCGCCGTTGCACGGCTTTTTTCATTGCCAGAAGCGCCGACTTCTCGCGCACCAGCCAAAGCGATGGCCGCCATTGTAGCTGCGCGCATGGCCTGCCGCGAGCAGTGCCGCCGACACGTTGTCGGTACGCCTGGTCGCGACGTCGGCGACGACGCGCCCCTGATATTTGTCGGGACCGATGTTGTAGATCACGACGCCGCCCTGGCTGAGAAGATTGCGCAAGGCATCGGTCGCGGCCTCGGCCCTTTCCAATTCGTCCTGGCATGATGCCTTCAACTCCGGCGCATCGATGCCGCGCAAGCGGACATGGGTCATGAGATCGCGTCCCTGCTCCAGATGCACGCGCGCCTCGAACGTGTCGCCGTCGATCGTCCTGATGACGTCGACAGTGCGGCGGACATCTGGAGTGCCGCCGCGCTGCCAGATCGCATCGGTATCCTGCACGCGGCCACTCCCCCAATGCGGAAGCTGCCAAGGCACCCATTGCCGGATTGGAAGCAGGGTGCCGAGCGCAATACCGATCACGAACACCCATGGCAAAGCAGCCGAGAACCGACGGCCAAATGGAGCGCGGCGAAACGATCGCCGATATGGATTGATTCGCTCGTCGGGAGGCATCGCCCCACGCTAGAGCATATTCGGTCGTGATTGAATCAGAACCGAAGCTCCAGATTCTTATTTTGACGCGTTTTCTTCACGCGAACCGGCTTCCATCCCGCATCAAGTGCGGGACAGGCTTCGCTTGAAAACGCTCTGGGGCATGATCCGGAAAAGTGAAATCCGGATTTCCCTCGCGACAAACGCGAAGCGTTTGCGCGGAGATCATGCCCAAACATGATCGAGCCGGGTGAGGTGACACGAAACTGCCGTGTCAGAAATCCGACGCGATGCCTTTGCTCTCCCAATCACCGTAGCGCGTCGGTTCCGGTCCCTTTGGTCCTTGAACCTCCTTCTGCATCGGCGTTGCGCTTGCTGTCGCGGCCTTCCGTCGCGCTTCGGCTTCGGCAAGCGCACGTTGCGCCGCTGGCGTCAGCGGCTTGCGTTCCGGCGGTGGCGCATGGTCAGTCATGATACGGTCTTCCTGCAACAGATTTTATATCGCGGATATCCGCAAAGCTTTGGCATCACGATCAAGAAATCAGAAGACCGCTTCTTACATTTGGCATATTCGCATGCCAGAGCTTTTGTCCCTTCCTCCCAAGATGGCATGAGCCGAGGCGCTATCCGGCTTTCCCGACTGAGATATTCCCGCTCCATGCCCCCTTCAAGATTTGCAGCGTCGATCGAAGTGCCCGGCCTCGCGGCGCGACGGATCGCAGCCGACATTCTGGACGGCGTCCTGCACAAGCATCGCACGCTCGATGACCAGCTTGATGGCACTGGCGCCCATCCCGGCCTGAAGACGCTTGCCGATCGCGATCGCGCGCTGATGCGTCGACTGGTGTCGACGATCCTGCGCCGGCTCGGAACCCTCGGCCATCTGCTGTCGCGCCTGCTCGACCGCGGCATCCCGACCGACGCGCCGCGCGCGCAGAGCGCGCTGCTGATCGGCGCCGCGCAGATCCTCTGGATGGACGTGCCCGATCATGCCGCGGTCGATCTGTCGGTGCGGCTCGTGCAGTCGGACCGGCGCGCCGCGAAATATGCGGGCCTCGTCAATGCGGTGCTGCGCCGTTGCGCCCGCGAGGGCCATGCGCTGGTCGACGAGGTCAGGACCCAGACGCTGGATCTCCCGCATTGGTTGTTTGCGCGCTGGGCCGCTCATTACGGCGAAGCCACCGCGCGCGAAATGGCGCTTGCCATCGCCAATGAACCCTCGCTCGACCTCACCGTGAAATCCGACCCCGCGCAATGGGCGAGCCGACTGCACGGTGAGATGCTGCCGACGGGAACCGTGCGCACGCTGTTGCACGGCTCGGTGACGATGCTGCCGGGTTTTCCGGAAGGGCAATGGTGGGTGCAGGACGCCGCCGCGGCACTTCCGGCGCGGCTGTTCGGCGACATCAAAGGCAAGCGAATCGCCGATCTCTGCGCCGCGCCCGGCGGCAAGACGGCGCAGCTCGCCTATGCCGGCGCGCAGGTGACTGCCGTCGATCGCTCGCCGGCGCGGATGGCGCGGCTGCGCGACAACCTTGCGCGACTTTCGCTTTCGGCAGAATGCATCGTCGCCGACGCCGTCGAGTGGCCGGGCGACGGTGACGGCTTCGACGGCATCCTGCTCGACGCGCCCTGCACCTCTACCGGCACCATCCGCCGCCACCCCGACGTGGCCTGGTTGCGGCAGGAGGCCGAGATCGCGACGCTGGCCGCCCTGCAGAAACGGCTGCTGCAAAAGGCGGTCACGCTGCTCAAGTCAGGCGGAACACTGGTCTATTGCACCTGTTCGCTGGAGCCTGAGGAGGGCGAGCAACCCATCGCGGCGCTCCTGGGCAGCGAATCAGGGCTGCGCCGCGTGCCGATCACTCCAAGCGAGGTCGCCGGCCTCTCCGAGCTTCTCACCGCCGACGGCGACTTGCGCACGCTGCCCTGCCATCTGCCCCATGCCGATGCGAGGCTCGGCGGATTGGACGGATTCTACGCTGCGCGGCTGGTTAAATCCTGATTTCATTGGATTTTCACCTTCGTTGGAGCCCGATCTCCACGCCAATGCCTTGCGGTTGGCGCGAGGAAAACCGGTGCCCCCTTGTCCGGATCGCGCTGCGCTTGATTCGCGGCGTTTCAAGATGGTGTCTTGGCGGCGTTTCCGGATTAAAAGGATTCGCCAGAACCCCTTCTCCCCTCAAAGGTTAGGCGTGTCCGTCGCCCAACGCAGACGCATCTCGACGCTGATCGCTGGCCGCTTCGCGCGGAGCGTGGCCGCGCGCGCGAGCGGCGGAACCGTCGCGCTGTCGCGATTGTGGCCCGGCCGCAGCGACCGCCTGATCATCGCCCCCCATGACCTGCGCACGGCGGATGCCACGCGCGCCGCGGAAATCTATGCCGGCCGCTTCGTGTTCGCCGGCAAGATCGTGACCTGCCACGGCCGTTCGATCTTCGACCTCGAACCGCCATCGGAGGATTGGGAGGCGGCCCTGCTCGGCTTCGGCTGGCTGCGCCATCTGCGCGTCGCCGATACCGCGCTGACCCGGGCCAATGCGCGTTCCCTGATCGACGACTGGATGTCGAACGCGTCCCGCAAGCGGCCGCTGGAGCGCCGCGCGGACGTGCGGGCGCGGCGCGTCATCTCGCTGTTGTCCCAGGCGCCTCTGGTGCTCAGCGATACCGACGGGAAATTCTACCGGAAATATCTGCGCGGGCTGGGGCGCGAGATCCGCCATTTGCGCTACGGCATGGTCGATGTCGCCGATGGGGTGCCGCGGCTGCAGGTCCTGATCGCGCTGTGCTACGCCTCGCTCTGCCTTGCCAACCAGGCCCGCCACGTCCGCTCGGCGACGCGACGGCTGTCCGACGAATTGCAACGGCAGATCCTGCCCGATGGCGGCCACATCTCGCGCAATCCCGGCGCGCTGGTGGAACTGCTCAGCGATATGCTACCGCTGCGCCAGACCTTTGCCGCCCGCAACATCGCCCCTCCGCCGGCGCTGCTCAACGCCATCGACCGCATGATGCCGATGCTGCGCTTCTTCCGCCATGGCGATGGCAGCTTCGCGCTGTTCAACGGCATGAGCACCGCGCCGTCCGACCTCGTCGCCACGCTCTTGGCCTATGACGACGCCCACGGCGCGCCGATGGCGAGCATGCCGCATACCGGCTATCAGCGGCTCGATGCCGGCAACATGACCGTGATCATCGACACCGGCCCGCCGCCACCGCCGAGCGTCAGCCAGGATGCCCATGCCGGATGTCTGTCGTTCGAGCTTTCATCCGGACCGAGCCGGATCGTCGTCAATTGCGGCATGCCGGCCACCGGTCGCGACAATTGGCGGCCATTCGCGCGCTCGACGGCGGCGCATTCGACATTGACCTATCACGACACCTCATCCTGCCAGTTCGTCGAGATGTCGGCGATGAAGCGTCTGCTCAGGGGCGCGCCGATCACCAGCGGCCCGAGCAATGTCGAGAGCTATCGCGAGGCAACCAGCAATGGCGATGTCCTGACGACCTCGCATGACGGCTATCTCTCGCGCTTCGGCGTCATCCATCACCGCGTGCTGATCGCGGCGCAGGACGGCTCGCGGCTCGACGGCGAGGACACGCTGTCGCCGCCATCAGGCGGCCGCATCCGGGGTCATGACAGCGAATACGCGTTACGGTTTCACCTGCACCCGTCGGTGAAGGCGAGCCGGCTTTCGGATGCCCGCGGCGTCATGCTGGTGCTGCCGAACCGCGACGTCTGGACCTTCGAGGCGGTCGACGACAAGGTCGATCTCGAGGACAGCGTGTTCCTCGCCGGCAATGACGGCCCGCGCCGCACCTCTCAGATCGTGATCCGGCAGGATGCAAGACAGGTCTCCACCATCCGCTGGAGTTTCGTCCGCTCGAGCACTTCGGCAGCCCAGACCAATGCCCGCCGCAACGCCCGCCGCGAGCCGGAACTGCCGTTGTAGATGAATCCAGCGCGGCATGTGCCATACTGCTTGACCGATGTAAGCCAATTGCTTACATGAACTCGTGATCAAGACCTTCAAGAGCAAGGCTCTGTCGGAGCTTTGGGCCAAGGGCAAGAGCTCAAAAATCGACGCGAAGATGCACAAGCGCATTCTCGCGAGGCTTGATCGCCTCGACGTGGCCGTTCGGCCCGAGGAAATGAACGTTCCGGGCTTCGACTTTCATACGCTGCACGGCTTCAATCCGAAGCGACACGGTCCACGTCAATGGCCCCTGGTGCATCACGTTCGAATTCGAAGATGGCGATGCCCACCGCGTTGATTTCGAGCAGTATCACTAGGCATGATCCGAAAAAATCCTGCCCAAACAAGAAATGAGATCGAACATGGTCTATGTCGCAAAGCGCAGCAAGACGCGCTGTCCCACCCATCCCGGTGCTCTGCTCCGCGATGACATCATCCCGGCGACCGGTCGGACCAAGGCTGAGATCGCTGGCCTGCTCGGGATTTCGCGGCAGCACCTCTATGACATTCTGCAGGAAAGGAAACCGGTCTCGCCGGCTATCGCGGTGCGGCTCGGCAAGCTTTTCGGCGACGGAGCAGGCATCTGGACCCGGATGCAAGCCGCCTACGACACCTGGCATGCAGAGCGGACCGAGGACGTCCGTCACATTCCGACCATCAAGGCAAGAGCCGCCTGACGGGGCGAATGGCACCATCTTGGGGCTTGCTCGTTGCTCCTGGGTCAAATTTTACCGCATGGGCCGGCGAGCGGTTTCATGGACCGCAAAACCATGCTACCCGGCTGGTCTAGATTCTTGTTTTGACGCGTTTTCTTCACGCGAACCGGTACCCACTTCGCTCGAAAACGCTCTAACAGCCAGGGATTCCCGACATGACCGAACAGCTTCGCCGCGTGACCCGCGCGCTCCTTTCCGTTTCCGACAAGACCGGATTGATCGAGTTCGCTACGGCGCTGGCGAGCCACGGCGTGGAGCTGGTCTCCACCGGCGGCACGGCCAAGGCGATCGCCGCGGCCGGGCTGAAAGTGAAAGACGTATCCGAGCTGACCGGCTTCCCTGAGATGATGGACGGCCGGGTCAAGACCTTGCATCCCAAGGTGCATGGCGGCCTGCTTGCGATCCGCGACAACAAGGAGCACGCGGCGGCAATGCAGGCCCACGGTATCGCGCCGATCGATCTGCTTGTCGTCAATCTCTATCCGTTCGAGGCCACCGTCGAGAAGGGCGCCGGCTTTGAGGAGTGCATCGAGAATATCGACATCGGCGGTCCCGCGATGATCCGCGCCGCGGCGAAGAATCACGACGACGTCGCCGTGATCGTCGAGGCGCAGGACTATCAAGCGGTGCTCGACGAGCTCGCCGCCAACAAGGGCGCGACCACGCTCGCGCTTCGCCGCCGCCTCGCCGCGAAGGCCTATGCGCGCACCGCAGCCTATGACGCGGCGATCTCGAACTGGTTCGCGAAAGAGCTCAAGACCAAGGCGCCGGATTTCCGCGCCTTCGGCGGAAAACTGATCCAGAAGCTGCGCTATGGCGAGAACCCGCACCAGAGCGCCGCATTCTACGCAACGCCGGAGAAACGTCCCGGCGTTGCCACAGCGCGGCAGGTGCAGGGCAAGGAACTGTCCTACAACAATATCAACGACACCGACGCGGCCTATGAATGCATCGGCGAGTTCGATGCCAAGCGCACCGCCGCCTGCGTTATCGTCAAGCATGCCAATCCGTGCGGCGTCGCCGAAGGCGCCGATCTCGTCAGCGCATATCGCAAGGCGTTGGCTTGCGATTCCACCTCAGCCTATGGTGGCATCGTGGCCGTCAACCGCACGCTCGACGCCGAGGCCGCGCGCGCGATCACCGAGATCTTCACCGAGGTGATCATCGCGCCCGACGCGACCGATGAAGCGATCAAGATCGTTGCGGCGAAGAAGAATCTCCGTCTTCTGCTCGCCGGCGGCTTGCCCGACCCGCGCGCGGTAGGCCTCACCGCCAAGACCGTCGCTGGCGGGCTTTTGGTGCAGAGCCGCGACAATGCCGTGGTCGACGACATGGCGCTAAAGGTGGTGACCAAACGCGCGCCGTCGGATGCCGAGCTGCGCGATCTCCAATTCGCCTTCCGCGTTGCAAAGCACGTGAAGTCGAACACCATCATCTACGCCAAGGATCTCGCCACTGTGGGCATCGGCGCCGGCCAGATGAGCCGCGTCGATTCCGCCCGCATCGCCGCGCGCAAGGCGCAGGATGCCGCCGCCGAGTTGAAGCTCGCCGAGCCGCTGACCAAGGGCTCGGTCGTCGCCTCGGATGCCTTCTTCCCGTTCGCCGACGGCATGCTCGCCTGCATCGAGGCCGGCGCAACCGCGGTGATCCAGCCCGGCGGCTCCATGCGCGACGACGAAGTGATCAAGGCCGCCGACGAGCACGGCATCGCTATGGTCTTCACCGGCGTCAGGCATTTCCGACATTGAGCCGATACGCGTAGCCCGGATTACGCAGCGCTGCATCCACGCCACACGCTGTCGTCCCGGGCTTGACCCGGGACCCATAACCACAGGCCTAAATTGGTGAAGCGGCAACTGCCCTCAGCGCAAAAAAGATAGATCACGCGGTATGGGTCCCGGGTCAAGCCCGGGACGACGAGCGATCTAGTCCCGCACCCGCGTCACCAGCGCGAGCCCCGCGAGGAAGAACAGCACCAGCACCGCCATGCCGGCCTTCTGGCTCGCGGTCGCCGCGGTGATGGCGCCGATCAGGAGCGGGCCCATGAACGACGTCACCTTGCCGGTCAGCGCGAACAATCCGAAATACTGCGCGATGCGATCCTTCGGCGCGAGCTGGATGAGAAGCGTGCGCGAGGCCGCCTGCAACGGCCCGCCGGCGGCGCCGATCAAACAGCCGAGCACGAGATAGGCGCGCTCGGCCGCACCGGCGAACAGCGCACCGCCCGGCTCGGGCGGCGCAACCGGCACGAACAGGATCGAATCCTTGTCGACGAGCAGAATAGCCGCGATCGAGAACAAGAGGATGATCAAGCTGCCCACGATCACGCGCTTCGGGCCCAGGAGATCGTCAAGCTTGCCCCCGAGCCAAGCGCCGAACACACCGGCGATTGCGAGGATGATGCCGAAGGTGCCGATCTGGATCGTGCGCCAGCCGAAGGTGCCGGCAGCGTAGATGCCGCCGAACGCGAACAGCGATACCAGTCCATCGGCGTAGATCATGTTGGCGAGCAGGAACGTCGCGAGCGATTTCCGCCTCAGCAGTTCGCCGATCGTTTGCTTCAATTCGCGCAAACCCTCGCGCAGCGCCTGCCGCACCGGCCGCTTCGCCGGATAATCCGGCGTGAACAGAAACAGCGGCGTCACGAACAGGATGAACCAGAGGGCGGTCAAAGGTCCGGTGATGCGGTCGCCCGCATGCGTGGCGGGATCGAGCCCGAACAGCGGCTTGAAACCGAACAGCGTGCGCCCGCTGTCAGGGCTGGCCGCGAGGAAGCCGAGCACCAGGAACAGGCTGAGCACGCCTCCGACATAGCCGGTGGCCCAGCCGGTTCCTGAGAGGCGCCCGATCCGGTTCGGCGGCACCAGGGTCGGCATCATCGCATTGTTGAAGACGGTGGCGAACTCGGCGCCGACAGAGGCAAGCGCATAGGCGAACAGAAGCGGCGGGATGATGCTGGCATCGCCGGGCCGGCCGATCCACATCAGCGAGGAACCGAGCACGAGCAGCGCGCCGAAACCCGCGATCCACGGCTTGCGCCGACCGCTGGCGTCCGCGATGGCGCCGAGCACCGGCGACAATAGCGCGATCGCAAGTCCCGCTGCAGCGGTGGCAAAGCCCCACATCGCCTGCCCGCTCGCTGGATCGGGCGCGACGAAACCTGCAAAATAGGGCGCGAAGACGAAGGTCGTGATCAGCGTGAAATAAGGCTGCGCGGCCCAGTCGAAAAAGATCCAGCTAACGACGGCGGCACGGCTTGGATATTCCTTCGGCAACTCCGCGTTGCCTGCCTCGCTGATTGCCATGTCCATGCGAAAATCGTCCTGCCCCAATCACGAACAGGCGCTTTGCCTGTCGGCTTCAAATCCATATAGCATGCGGCGCTTACGCGAGCGCTTCACTTCGGCTCCAACCGCGGCGAAATATTGATGACAGCTTCCTCAAATCGTTGGCGCAGGATTGTCGCGACTGTTGTGCTCGTGGTCTTCACGATCATGCCGGCGGCCGCGCAGGAACAGCGCCGCTTCTACATGCCACCGGCTGCCGACACCATGCGGGGCATTGCCGCCGAGCATGGCATGGTGGTGGCACAGGAAAAACTTGCAGCCCGCGTCGGCGCCGACATCATGCGCCAGGGCGGCAATGCCGTCGATGCGGCGGTCGCGACCGGCTTTGCCATGGCGGTGACCTATCCGCGCGCCGGTAATATCGGCGGCGGCGGTTTCATGGTGATCCACCTCGCCGACCGCAACGAGGATATCGCGATCGACTATCGCGAGACCGCCCCTGGCGCCATCACCCGCGACATCTTCCTCAATGCCGAGGGCAAGCCCGATCCCGACAAGTCGCGCAATTCCGCGCTCGGCATCGGCGTGCCCGGCACCGTTGCCGGCCTCGCGCTGGCGCTGGAGAAATATGGTTCGGGGAAATTCACGCTGGCGCAGATCGTCAAACCCGCGATCGATCTCGCGCGCGATGGACTTCCCGTTGCGGACGATATCGCGGACACGTTGTCGGACATGTATCGCCGCATGGCGCGCTGGCCGAACTCCGCCAGAACGTTCTCCCGCGCAGATGGCTCGCCGCTGCATGAGGGCGACACGCTGATCCAGAGCGATCTCGCGGTCACGCTCACCGCGATCGCCGAACAGGGTCCGCGCGGCTTCTACGAGGGGCTGGTCGCGGAAAAGCTCGTCAAGGCTATCAGCGATGCCGGCGGCATCATGGCGCTGGATGATCTGAAATCCTATCAGCCCGTGATCCGCACGCCGGTGCGCGGCACCTATCGCGGCTATGACATCGTCTCGATGCCGCTACCTTCCTCGGGCGGCATCGTGCTGCTGGAGATCCTGAACATCCTCGAGGGTTTCCAGATGTCCGACATGAAGCAGGCCTCGGCCGCTTCGCTCCATGTCATGATCGAAGCGATGAAGCGCGCCTATGCCGATCGCGCCCGCTATCTCGGCGATCCCGCCTTCATCAATGCGCCGACGGTCGCTTTGCTCGACAAGAATTATGCCGCCAAGCAGCGCGCCACCATCGATCTTGCCCGCGCCACGCCCTGGGCCGAAGCGGCCGCGGTGCCGCCGCGCGAAGGTTCCAACACCACGCATTATTCCGTGGTCGACGAACACGGCAATGCGGTCAGCAACACCTATACGCTGAACTTCCCCTATGGCATCGGCCTCGTCGCCGAGGGCACCGGCGTGCTGCTCAACAACGAGCTCGACGATTTCACCGCCGCGCCCGGCGCCTCGAATGCATTCGGCCTGGTCGGCTTCGAGGCCAATCTGCCCGGTCCGGGAAAACGGCCGTTGTCGTCGATGTCGCCGACCATCGTGCTGAGGAACGGCAAGCCGGTGCTGGTGACGGGCACGCCCGGTGGCAGCCGCATCATCTCCGCCGTGACGCAGGTGATCGTCGATGTCATCGACTACAAGATGGATATCGCCGCCGCAGTCGCCGCTCCGCGCGTGCATCATCAATGGCTGCCGGATGAAGTGCGGATCGAGAAGGGATTTCCCGATGACGTGCTGGCCGAGCTCAGGGCCAAAGGCCACAAGCTCGTCGAGCCGCTCGGCTATTCCTCCGCCAACTCGATCCTGGTGACATCGAACGGCCCGCTCGGCGCCCCCGATCCCCGCACCCGCGGCGCTGACGCGGCGGGGTATTGACGGAGCCGCGCAGCTAAAGCGTAGGGTGGGCAAAGCGAAG
>NZ_PSRR01000174.1 GCF_004296405.1 Bradyrhizobium sp. Leo170 | reverse complement strand
AAAGCGGAATGTTTTTTGCGCGAGGGCTGGATGGGGCAAATCAGGTTGGAATCGCTGGTGAATTTTTCTCCGCCGTCATTCCGGGGCATCGCGAAGCGATGAGCCCGGAATCCATGTCTCCGCTCGCGCCGGTGGCGCAATGGATTCCGGGCTCGTCCTTCGGACGCCCCGGAATGACGGAGGGCGGGGTGCACGCTGCGTTTCCCAATGCGGACCTACATTTTTCGCCCGCCCAACTCCCGTCCCGTCTCCAGCATCAATTGGCGGAGCCAGATCGAGCCGGGATCCATCTGGGCGCGGGTGGGGTAGAACATGTACTGCTCGTCGATGCCGGGATCGAGCGGTGGCGTCACGGTCAGCAGTGACAATTGTTTGGCGAGCGCTGCGATCAGGCGGCGCGGCACGAAGGCGACGAGGTCGGTGCGGGCTGTGACATGCAGCGCCTCGATATAGCCTGGCACCACGAGAGCGATGCGCCGCTCGATGCCCTTGGAGCGCAGCCAGCTATCGATCAGATCCTCGTTCTGGCCGCGGATCACGACGGCGACATGCCTTGCCGCGAGGAACGCCTCGCGTTTCTTCAATCTCGCGCCGACCGGATGGCCGCGGCGCACCGCGAGCGCGTCGCTGTCGACATAGAGGCGCTGGCGGTGAAAGCCCTTGAAGGCGTCGCCGATCGAGATCACGAGATCGATGGTGCGGGCGAATTCGGCGGTGAAGATCGCGGGCCCCCGCCACGGCACCACGTCGATCGTCACATGCGGCGCGATCTGCGTGATCTTCTCCATCAATGGCGGCATCAGGAGCTCGACCCCGAGGTCCGGCATCATCAGCCGGAAATGCCGGTCGCTGCTGATGGCGTCGAACGCGTCGGGGACGAACAGCGCGCGCACCTGGTCGAGCGCCTGCGCCAGCGGCGCGCGCAACGTCTGCGCCCGCGGCGTCAGCTCCATGCGGGCGCCGTTGCGCACCAGGAGCGGATCGCCGATCAGATCGCGCAGGCGCTGCAGCGCGTGGCTTGTGGCCGGCTGCGACAGACGAAGCCGCATCGCGGCGCGGCTGACACTGGCTTCCCGCAGCAGCGCGTCGAGCGCGATCAGGAGGTTGAGGTCGAGCGAATTCAAATTCATCGGGTGAATAGATATCATATCGGCTATCGATTTGAAGAATGATCTCTACCGCGGCACAAAGAGGCGTACTCAGTCAGTCACTGGAGACGTCGCCATGAGCGCAGCCGACAACAAGAACCTGATGCAGCAGATCTTTGCCGCAGCCGGAAATCCCGATCCCGATGCGCGCGACCGCGCGCTGTTCACCACGAGCCTTGCCGAGGATGCGACATGGACGGTGACGGGACAGTATTCCTGGTCGCGCACGTTCAGCGGCAAGCAATCGATCCTCAACGATCTGCACGGTCACGTTCGTTCGCTATTGGCGGAACGCACGCGTACCGTCGCCCATCGCTTCATCGCCGACGGCGACCATGTCGTGGTCGAAGCCAAGGGCGACAATGTCACCAGGGACGGCGTTCGCTACGACAATGACTATTGCCTGGTGTTCCGGCTCGAGGACGGCAAGATCAGGGAGATCAGGGAGTATTGCGACTCGGTGCTGACCGAGAAGGCGCTGGGGCAGTTTCCGGCGCCGCAGGTCCGCGCGGCGCGTTGAGGCTTCCTCCGCTGTCATTCCGGGATGCGCCGCTAGGCGCAGGCCCGGAATCCATCGCGCTCCCGGTGCCGAGGCGAAATGGAATCCGGGTTCTCGCTTCGCGAGCCCCGGAATGACGGAAGCAATTGGTCAGGTGGGCAGAGCAACTTGTCCGCAGTAGCTCGAAGAGCGAAGGCGGAAGCGTGCCCACCATTCTTGTCCGTGCAAGGGATGGTGGGCACGGCGCGGTGCGCCTTTGCTCACCCTACAATGCTAACCGTCGCTGGTACCTACCGCACCCCATAGCGCGTGAAGTCGTTGCCGATCTTGACCTGGATCGTCTTTGCCAATGCAATATCGGCGTTGCTGCCCGCTTTGTCGCCCGTCTTCAGCCTGGCCAGCCCGCGCCCATAGAGTGCGCTCGCCAGCTTCGGGTCGTGCTGCAGCGCAGAACTGTAGTCATCGATAGCCGCATCGAATTTGCCCATTTTGAGGTAGATCAGCCCACGCGAGTCATACGTTGCGGCGTTGTTCGACGCTAATTGAAGCGCCTTATTGCAGTCCTCCAGTGCCGCCTCCAACGCGCCGAGGATCGCCTGCGTCCAACAGCGTCCGCTCCACACGGCTTCCAAATTGGGTTCAAGACGAATTGCCTCGTCATAGTCCCGGGCCGCGCGATCATACTCGTGCTTTTTCAGGTAGGCTCTGGCACGGTTGGCGAAAGCGCTGCCGTAGCTGGGATTGAGCTGGATCGCGCCATCGAGGGCTTTGATGGCAAGGTCGTATTCGCCTTTCTTCAAATAAGCCACGCCGCGATTGTTGAAGGCCTTGACGTAAGTTGGATTGAGCTGGATCGATTGATCGAAATCCTGGATGGCGCGGTCGTAGTCTCCCTTTGCCGCATAGGCGTTGCCACGATTGTTGTAGGCGATTGCCAAGGCAGCCGTCTTGCCGTGACCGGAAGCGATGAGCGCCGTGCAGCCATTGACCCTGGCTTCAAGCGAGGCGTGATCCGTGCCGTTGCACAACGCAATGTCAGTCAGGTAGTTGCTCTTCTTTGCATCCTCCTGCGCCGCCGCAGGTGAGCCGAGCAACAGCAGGATGAGCATGCATGCGACGCCGTCAATGATGCCTCCCCTAGTACTCGCGTCCATATCAGGCTTCCTGACTTTGGAAATTGGGGAATCCGCGATCGTCGCTTTTTCGCGGAAAGGCGTCACGTCCTGCTGGTGCCCTGCGCCGAGACTGGCTTCCGAACAAATGGCCTAGCACCCTCGGCAGATGTTCAGATTGGACTTGCGATTGGCTTTCTGTTCGGATTGCTGCGCTGTCGATGGGCCGGGCTTTTTCGTAAGCTTGTTCTTGCCCTCTTCGATAAGGGTTGAAAACTTGACTGTCCCGTCATCCGAAATTTCGACATGTGGAGTCGTGCCCCGAATACCCATTGTTGCGACTGGGGTATCGACCTTCATGTCGCCGGTCTTCGCGATATTGCCGGCGACAAACGTAAGTGTTCCGTTGGTTACCTTGAACAAGGTCGAGTTGGATTTCCCATTTGGGTCGTACACGAATTCGTCCAACGCCATACGGGCGTTGCTCGATAGTTTGAACGAACTGCCATCGGCAAAGTTGATCCCGACCCGGCCATCGGCCCCGGTCTGCACCACATCGCCGAGGTAAACGATATCACCCACCTTCGTCTGGACGATCTGGCCGGCGACATTTGCCTGAATGACCATCGCACCCGCGTGCTCGATCGTCACCGAGCCGGTTGTGGTTACAACTGTTCCGATGGGTTTTGCTGATGCGAGATCCTGAACAGCCGGCCCGGGAGGATTGGTCTGCGCATCGGCTGCATCAACCAAAAGGCTGGCCAATGCCAGAGCCAAACTCGCCACCGACGCGATAATCGTATGCGTGCGCATGATCCCCTTCCTGAGAAGATCCTTTTTGCCGCGTGACAGCCCGCTGACTTCAATGGTCAGCCGGGTCGCTATAATTCATGCAGTACGTGCAATGTCAGGGCGGCCATGAGTGGCCACCTCATTTTAAATTTTTGTCATATTAATCCTGGAGCCGGTTCAAATGCTACCAAAACGTTGCATCTTGAGGCGGCTATAATTGCGGCGCTCCAGAGAGGGGAAACGACGCGCTCCAGGGAAAAGTGATTTAATTCCTGCGTCGGGCGATTTAAATCAGGCATTGAATGCATCGGATGTTACGGATATGTTTGATTAAATTTGGATCAGGATGTTGCGGCGGGCTAGCCTAGGGTTGCCGACGCCAAGATTGTTTTGACCTCGTGGCGTAGGCAAAGCCAGAGCAAGAAAAGTGCGGCACCACGCTGGGCCTGAAAGTACTCAGCAGGCGAGGTCGAAATCATGTTCGTTGCGTCTTGCGTCGAGTCCGGGGGCGACCGCAACGCCATTGTCGCCCAGCTTCCCCAGATCATAGGCCATGTTCAGATCGCGATCGGTTGCTGCACCCTCAGCCGCGCGACCGGCGTTGCCGTTCAACTCACGGCTGGCGATCCCGTTTATCAGGGAGACGTGATCGAGACGGCGGACGACGCGCAGGTCGGAATTCGCTTTATCGACGGCACTGTGTTCAACCTCTCTCCCGGCACCCGTATGGTGTTGAACGAATTGATCTGTGACGCCAACGGCACCTCGCATTCGGCCCTGTTTGGCGTGACCAGAGGCACCTTCGCTTTCGTTGCCGGACGGGTGGCAACGACTGGTTGCCTCACGGTTGATACGCCTGTTGGAAGCATTCGGGGCCGCGCTCATGGCGGCGGGATCGGCACGTTGACGCTCGCGGCACTGGCCTTCGCCGTTATGAACGAAGTCCATGCGGCAGAGCCGGACGTCACATATCTCGATGACGACAGCATCGCATACAAGGATCTCGAGCATGGCGTATTCGAGCTCGTGACCAAAGAGCCGATCCCGCGACACATCATTGTCGAGGATCCCGGAGAGACGACCATCCTGAGCAGGAGAGGGTCCTCGGTCAGCGTCAACCAAACCGCGAATAGTGCGACTCGAATGGAGGAGTTGCATGCCGCCCGGCAGGACGTGCTGGCCAATTTCGCGAAGGAACAGGTGCCGCCCGGGTCGAGCACGCCTCCCTCGACGATCAATGTGCTGCCGGTGCAGCCGATCAATTTTATTCAGACCGATACTCTCCAGATCCATAATTCGCTCCCGCCGCTGCCGTCGTCGACGGTAGTTCCTGAGCTGTTTGTCCTGCGTTCGCCGCCGGTGTTCACCGTCGCGACGGGGCCGACGGAAATCGATACATCGGTGTTTGACCACTTCGCTGCAACGAGCGGAGCTTTCGCTGCCAGCAGCTCCAACAGCGGCGCTGCACTGACCTTTGGCATCAGTGGCGGAATCGCCGGCAGCACGGTGCTGGGAGGGGTGACATACGATGTATCGAGCGCCGGTCCCTATGGCAGGCTCTACCTCAACAGCGCGACCGGCGCCTACACCTTCGTTCCGGACAGCGGCGCGATCAATGCGCTGACCTCGCCGACGACTGAGAGCTTCATTATCACGGTGTCAGACGGCACACGCTCGGCCAATCAGGTCTTCACGATCGCCATCGATGGCGTCAACGACGCGGCCATCATTTCGGGCTCCACGACTGGCGCGGTGATCGAGGCGGGGAGTGCTGGGCACGGTATGCCTGTCGCAACCGGCACGCTCACCGACGTCGACGTCGACAATCCGCCGAATACTTTCACCGTGGTCGCCTCGCCGAAGGCGAGTGCCGGCGGCTACGGCACCTTCACGGTGACGGCGGCCGGCGTGTGGACCTACACGGTCAACGAGAGTAACCACGCGGTGCAGGCGCTCAATGTCGGCGGCCATCTGACCGACACCTTCATCGTGACCACCGTGGATGGCACCCCTCAGGTGGTGACGATCACCATCAACGGCACCAATGACGCGGCCGTCATTTCCGGCGCGACGACCGGCTCAGTGATCGAGGCGAGCGGCGCTGAGCCGGGCAAGCTGACCACGACCGGCACGCTCACCGATAGCGACGTCGACAATGCGCCCAACACCTTCACGGCGGTCAGTTCGCCGACGGCAAGTCATGACGGTTACGGCACTTTCACGATGACCGCGGCCGGTGCGTGGACCTATACGCTCAACGACGCCAACAGCGCGGTGCAGGCGCTCAATGTCGGCGACCACCTGACCGACACCTTCACGGTGACCACCGCGGACGGCACTGCACAAGTGGTGACGATCACCATCAACGGCACCAACGACGCGGCCGTCATTTCTGGCGCCACCATGGGCTGCGTGATCGAGGCTGGGGGCGTCGCCAATGCCAAGCCGGGCGTGCCGACCGCGACCGGCATGCTCACCGATAGCGACGTCGACAATGCGCCCAACACCTTCACGGCGGTCACTTCGCCGACGGCAAGTCATGGCGGCTACGGCACCTTCACGATGACGGCGGCTGGTGAGTGGACCTACACGCTCGACAACGCCAGCGGCGCGGTGCAGGCGCTCAACGCCTGCGACCACCTGACCGACAGCTTCACGGTGACCAGCATCGACGGCACCGCACAGGTGGTGACGATTACCATCCATGGCACCAACGACGCGGCCGTCGTTTCGGGAACGACGACCGGCACGGTGACCGAAGCTGGCTGCGATACGTCCGGCACGCCAACCGCGACCGGCGCGCTTACCGATACCGACGTTGACAATCCGGCGAATACCTTCACCGCGGTCTGCTCGCCGACGAAGAGCGATGGCGGTTATGGCACCTTCACGATGACGGCGGCCGGCGTGTGGACCTACACGCTCGACAATACCAACTGCACGGTGCGGGCGCTCGACGCCTGCGACCACCTGACCGACACCTTCACGGCGAAGACCATAGATGGCACCGCGCAGGTGGTGACGATCACCATCAAAGGCGCCAGTGACGCAGACCCCGACGATTTCGTATGGCGTGCCCTGTCTGCTGACGGCGGCAGTCATTCGACCCCAGGCGAAGCAGGCACAGATGGCATTGCTGCCAAGCATGGTGGCAGCGCGGCGGATTTCCAGCGATCCTCGACTGCCGATGCGATGTTTGGGTCAGAGGCAGCTGGAACGCGCGTGCTTGGAGACGCATTCCACTTCAAGGACAAGAACTCAGGTCCCGGAGGTTCAGACGGCTTCGACCTCGGAAATGCCGACCATGGCCCGGCATCGAGCAGCCATCACGAAGACGCTGCCGGAAGCCACGGACGAGAGGGCGCACAGCCCATCGAGCTAGTTTTGCACGAGCAGCACTCGGCTGACGGTTTCGGTGTCGTTCCCGACCTTGCAGGGCACGCTGTCGTCCCCCATGCGCCGCACGATCTGATGATCTGACGCAA
Organism: Bradyrhizobium sp. Leo170; assembly: GCF_004296405.1. GTDB lineage: Bacteria > Pseudomonadota > Alphaproteobacteria > Rhizobiales > Xanthobacteraceae > Bradyrhizobium. The sequence goes on along the minus strand of NZ_PSRR01000174.1, from coordinate 10,103 downwards.
TCGGAAGGTGGGCACGGTGCGTGGCCCTTTGCCCGCCTTCCCAATTTGCATCGCGATTCACACGCGAGGCGCGTGCCGGCACGCCGGAAGGGCGCTTAAGCCACCTTGGTCTTGAGGTGGCCGAACATGAAGTTCTTCGCCTCGTCGTCCATCTCGGCCTTGAAGGTGAACTTGTCCTTCAATGCGATCGCGCGTGCGGCGGCTGGCCGCGCCGAGATCCCGTCGACCAGGCGCTTGACGTTCGGGTACTTCGCATAGCCCTCCTCGCCGAGCACGAACGACGCCAGCCGCGCCCAGCCCCAGAACGCCATGTCGACGATGCTGTAGCTGTCGCCGACCATGTAGCGGCTCTTGGCGAGATGCTCGTCAAGGATCTTGTAGTGACGATGCGTTTCGTACTGGTAGCGGTTATGCGCGTATTCCAGCTCCTTTGGCGCTACCGTCTTGAAATGCACCGCCTGACCCGAATAGGGGCCGAGACCGCTGGCGATGAACATCAGCCAGGACAGCGTCGCGGCGCGGTTGGCCGGCGTGTTGGCGGGCAGGAATTTTCCGGTCTTCTCGGCGAGGTAGAGCAGGATCGCGTTGGAGTCGAACACGAACACGCCGTCATCGTCGATCGCCGGCACCTTGGCGTTCGGGTTGACCTTCAAAAATTCCGGCTTGAACTGCTCGCCCTTGCGGGTGTCGACCGGTATTGCCTCGAAGGCGAGACCGGATTCTTCCAGGAACAGTGCGACCTTGTTCGGGTTCGGTGCTCCGTTGAAGTAGAATTTGAGCATCAAGTCTCTCCCTTATGCTTGTTGCTGGTAGGTCAGGATGGGCGCCTTCATGCGTCGGCGCCTTCGAAAGTGCAACCGAAGATGTCGTGAGGACGGGCGATCCGGCGGTCGAATAGTAAGGACCGAACCGGGAATGCCGCATGCCTCGGCAATCAAGCGTTTACTGTCCCGCGTTTCAACAACAGGTAGCAACTTGCTTTGAGTGCATCTTTCGCTTATTGGCCGACAGGTTCGGAGATATGGACATGCATCTGTTTCCGCAATTGCGCTCTGCCCGCTTGATTGGTCTCGTCGCCGCCATTGTTGCTGGCCCGACGGCGGCGGTTTCGCAGGGATCGACCGCTCAGCCTCCAGCGGCGCGCGCCGTCATACCGGACGGGGAGATGCTGCTGCTCTCTCAGATGCCCACCAGCGTGGCGCTCGACCGCTATCTCGAACAATTGCGCACCGATTTTTTCATCCTCGATGCCGATAGCGACGGAAAGATCATACAGCGCGATGCCGATCTGCATACGTTGATGGAAACGATCGAGATGCGGACCAATTCGTGGACAGCGGTGATGCGCTACGACCTCGACGGAGATGGCTCGGTGACCGAGGACGAAGCCCGCCGCGTCGCAAGGTACGACCACAGGACGTCTCGCGCGGCGGCCGCATTTGGCAAATCACCGCCGGGCAACGCTGAGGAGTTCGTCGAGCGGATCGTCGGTTCGATCATGGAGCTCGATACCGACAAGGATGGCAAGGTCGGTCTTGCCGAAGCCGGTAAATTCCGCCAGTCCAGCAAGCAGCAGTACGTCGCGCTGAACGGTCAGTCGGGGCGCGTGCGCCGGGCGCTGACACTTGAGGGCGCGGCGGGAGAGCTATCGCTCGCCAACTATCAGGCGGCGGGTGAAATGCTGTTTCGCAAGATCGACGCGGACAATGACGGCAAGATCTCGCCGCAGGAACTGGACAACTATAGGCGTAGGCCCGAGCCGGCCGACGCGAAGTCCGGAAATGACGCGGCCGAAGCCGCGCAGAAGCACTTGCGCGAGCAGGCGGAGATCGCGCGCAAGAAGCAGGAGGCGATCGACGCGGAACGGGCGGCATGCGCGATGCCAGCGGCTTCCGAGAAAGCCAAAATTGTGCTTTTGGGCTCCTACGAGACCGAGGCGCTATCGAGCGTCACCATCGGCTCGCAGGATGCCGTTGTGCATGCGGGACGTGTCAATGTCGAGCCGGGAGACGATCCACTCTATGTGGTGATCGCAAGCTACAGGCCAACCATCTGGCAATTCAGCGGCGCGGTGGAGCGGGTCGAGCGGGTGGTGCTGACCAGTTTGAGTAGCGGTCGGAGCAGCGGCAATGCGCAGCAGTCACCGGCCGTCGGCGCGACAGGTATCCCGCGTGAGCGCATCAGCCTCTTCTCGCGATCCAACTGCTTGAGCTATTTCAGCGAAGCTCCTTCAAGCGGGTCGCTGCAGGCGGTTGCCGCCATTCGCCTTTCGGCGGGCAAGTCGCCGGACGTTGTTGCGGCCAAACTTTCGGTGGGCGCCTACAACATTCCGTCCGGAAGGATCGACACGGTGAGAGAGCAGCGCAAGCAGGGGCTCGTCATCCGCAAGAGCGAGGGCACACTCAACATCATCGGCAATACCAGCAACATCCTCATCGAGGCCGGCCCCAGCCGCGCGCGAGATGATATGCAGAGCTACTGGCCCGGCGGAGTTGTCGAAATTGATCCGAAGGCGGTCGTCGCCAGCGAGCCTGTTGCAACCTATGAAGTGCTTCCCGCGCAGGCGGGCCTGGTGCAGTTGCTCGCGAACGGAACTGTGACGCAGAACAGCTCAGGCGAATTCATCGTTCGCAAGAACATCCGCTTTCCACCGGGGCTCTATGGCGCGCATTCCGTCACTTTCCTTATTATGAAAGGGGCGCCGTATCCTGAAGGCGATCCGGGACACTCCTGCGTGATCGTGGAAGAGACCGGCGAAAGCAAGGGCGCTGTCTGTCGCTCGCGCTGATCGTGCCTGCGACTGCCCGCTGCTTTTGGAGCGGACGGCGTGCAGCGTCGATCAGCCGACGTAGAACAGACCAACCGCGCTCGCGACGATCAGCGCGACGCCCGCCAGGTCCAATAGCGCCGCAAAACGGGTTGCTGTGTGCAAATCAGAGACGTGAGCGGCACGCTCGGCGCTGCGCCCATAGCCGTGCGTGATGATGTCCTCGGTGAAATGGCCATGCGCCTCCAGCGCGCTCGTCAGTCCGACGGAGACCAGAAGGACGCCGAAGATGCCGAGGCCGAAAAAGCCGAGCAGACCGAAAAGCAATATCGGGAACATGCCGACAAAGAAGATCGGCAACAGCGGCACAAGCAGAAACGTTTCGGATTGTCTGCGCATCGGGCAATCCAATCGAAACAGCGACCGACGTTCGAATTCTAGGCTCCTTGTTCGCGCCGAATCAAGGCAAGGGCGTTCAACACGGCGTCATCTTGGCGCGCAATGCCGGGTCTGTTGAGATGTTGGTGGGCACGCTTCCGCCTTCGCTTGTTGAGCTTCGGCGGACAAGTCGCTTTGCCCACCCTGCCGTTCGGCGAAAATCAGCCCACGGCCATCCCGGAGCGGATTTCGGCGCGCAGCTCGTCGATCAGCCTGAGGCCGTTCTTGGTCTCGACGTGCCAGAAGGTCCAGCCGTTGCAGGCGCCTGATCCTTGCGCAACGGCGCCGATGCGGTGGATCGAGCCGACCTTGTCCCCTAACATGATGGCGCCGTCGGCGCGCACGAGGGCGCCGACCCGCTTCTTGGCGTCGACGAGTTTCGCGCCCGGCATGATCATGCCGCGCTCGATCAGTTCGGAGAAGGCGACGCGCGGCGCCTCGCGCGCGGTCATGAACGGGGCGAGCGTTTCCTGCGGCAGCGGCTCGATGGCGGCGATGCGCGCTTCGGCGGCGGCGGCATAGGCCGCATCGCGCTCGATGCCGAGATAGCGGCGGCCGAGACGTTTCGCCACGGCGCCGGTGGTGCCGGTTCCGTTGAAGGGATCGAGCACGAGATCACCGGGCTTCGACGAGGAGAGCAGCACGCGCGCGAGAAGCTGTTCGGGCTTCTGCGTCGGGTGCACCTTCTTGCCGTCCTTGCCCTTGAGGCGCTCTTCGCCGGTGCAGAGCGGGATCAGCCAGTCGGAACGCGCCTGCACGTCCTCGTTTGCTGCCTTCAGCACCTCGTAATTGAAGGTATAGCCCTTGGCCTTCTCATCACGCGCAGCCCAGATCATGGTCTCGTGCGCATTGGTGAAGCGGCGGCCGCGGAAATTCGGCATCGGGTTCGACTTGCGCCAGACGATATCGTTCAGGAGCCAGAAGCCGAGGTCCTGCATGATGGCGCCGACGCGGAAGATATTGTGATAGGAGCCGATCACCCAGATCGTCGCCGACGGCTTCATGACGCGACGGGCGGCGAGCAGCCAGGCGCGCGTGAAGTCGTCATAGGCGGCAAAGGAGGAGAACTTGTCCCAGTCGTCATTGACGGCATCGACATGGGATTCGTCGGGGCGTTTGAGGTCGCCCTTGAGCTGCAGATTGTAGGGTGGGTCTGCGAACACGACGTCGACAGAACCGGCTGCAAGCTTCGACATCTCGGCGACGCAATCGCCTATGACGATTCGACTCGAAGACGTGGATTCAAATTTAGTGCGGGGCGCCCTTGCAGACGCCCCGCGACGCGACTCAACCATGACTCATAACTCTGACTCAGGCGACGCTGTCGGCGACGCGGGACTAAACAACCGACTGGCGTCACCATGATCCGCCAAAGTAAAAATCGACTTAATCGAAAATGCCACGCGACAAGTTCTGCGCATTTCGATTGCGGCGTTTTCAGATTCGAAATCGAGCGCTTGCAGCATGCATTATGCGAATTGCGCCAGCGACGGCGGAATCGGAAGAATCGAAAATCGGGTTCGTTTGCCGGCAAGCTCACGCGATTCGTGAGGACGTTGGCCGCATCAGCCATGCGCGGATGGCGCGCCGTCGCACTAGGCAATAATTGCCGGGCAGGCTATTGATTAACGGAACGGAAATTTTACGTCTGTTCCGCGTTTACACAGGACAGGACTTAAGGGGAAGCCGCCATGCGTTACGATGATTTCCGTCGCAGCGACGACATCGAGGATCGTCGCGACCAGGGCGGATCTGGTGGCGGCGGAGGCGGCGGCTTCGGCATTCCCATGGGCGGCGGCGGGCTCGGCATCGGCACCATCATCGTGCTCGGCCTGCTCGGCTATGCCTTCGGCATCGACCCGCGCATCCTGATCGGCGGCGCCGAAATCCTGACCGGCGGCGGTCAGGCGCCGACCTACCAGACCGACCGCCGGACGGCGTCCGGCAAGACCGGCGCGCCGACCGATGAAATGGGCAGCATGATCTCCGGCGTCCTGGGCGAGATCGACGATCGCTGGACCGAGATCTTCCGGGAAAGCGGGCAGACCTTCACCGGTCCGAAGATCGTCTTGTTCCGTAACGCCACCAATGGCGGCCGCTGCGGCATGGCGCAGTCGGCGATGGGGCCGTTCTACTGCCCGCCGGACAAGACCATCTATCTCGATACCGGCTTCTTCCGCGAGGTCGAGACGCGGTTCCGTGGCTGCTCGGGCAGCGCCTGCAAGTTCACCGCGGCCTATATCATCGCCCATGAGGCCGGCCATCACGTGCAGAACCTGCTCGGCATCATCCCGCGCGTGACGCGGCTGCAACAGGCGGCCGACAGCAAGGCCGAGGCCAACGCGCTGCAGGTGAAGGTCGAACTGCAGGCCGACTGCCTCTCCGGCGTCTGGGTCAACCGCGAGGAGAAGAAGCGGCCGGGCTTCCTCGAGGCCGGCGACATCGACGCGGCGCTCAAGACGGCCACCGCGATCGGCGACGATACGCTGCAGCGGCAGGCGACGGGCAGGGTGGTGCCGGACTCCTTCACCCACGGCTCGGCGCAGCAGCGACGGCAATGGTTCATGACCGGCTACCAGCAAGGTACGGTGTCGGCCTGCAACACCTTTGGCCAAGGGGCGCTGTGAGATTTGGATAGCGATTGTCATGGCCTCCACAGACGAATCAAAACCGTTCATTCCGCTCAACATCGCGGTGCTGACAATTTCCGACACAAGGACGCTCGCCGACGACAAGTCCGGAACGACGCTGGCGGATCGCATCATTGCGGCCGGCCACAAGCTGGCGGCGCGCGAGATCGTCACTGACGACGTCGAGGCGATCCGTGCGGTGGTGAAGCGCTGGATCGCTGACGAGGGCGTCGATGCGATCATCACCACCGGCGGCACCGGCTTCACCGGCCGCGACGTGACGCCGGAAGCGATCGAGCCGCTGTTCGAAAAGCGGATGGACGGTTTCTCGATCGCCTTCCACATGCTGAGCCACGCCAAGATCGGCGTCTCGACGATCCAGAGCCGCGCCACCGCCGGCGTCGCGGGCGCGACCTACATCTTCTGCCTGCCCGGCTCGCCCGGCGCCTGCCGCGACGGCTGGGACGGAATTCTGGCGGCGCAGCTCGACTACCGCACGCGCCCCTGCAATTTCGTCGAGATCATGCCGCGGCTGGATGAGCACCTGCGCCGGCCGAAGGCGCAAGGCGCGACGGTCTAGTTTCGACCGTCATTCCGGGGCGCGCGAAGCGCGAACCCGGAATCCATTGGGCCACTTGCGCGCGCGGCGAAATGGATTCCGGGTTCATCGCTGCGCGATGCCCCGGAATGACGGTGGAGGTGGTTGGGCTCATTGCCCGCGGAGGGCTTTCATCAGCCAATCCCACAACGCGCGCATCATATCGCGATAAGCCTCGGCCCGGAGCGCGTGCGCTTGCTTGACATGGAAGGCAAGCAGTTCCGGTGTGACGCGCCGCGGTGGATCGCGGCGCATCGGCTTCACAGCGCCCGCTCCCAGGTCTCGCCGACGAGGTCCTGCCCGAAGCTGCGATGCGGCTCGCTTTTCACCAGCACGAAGCCTGCGTCCTGATAGATTTTTCGCGCGGCGATCAGGATGCTCTGGGTCCACAGCGTGATCTTGCGGTAGCCGCAGGCCCTGGCGAAGCTGATGCATTCGCCAACCAGCCGCTTGCCGAGCCCCTGGCCGCGCCCGGCCGGGTCGATCAAGAGCAGCCTGAGCTTGGCGATGTCGTCGGAATGCCTGACCAGGAACACCGAGCCGACCGGTATCCCCTCGAGATCGGCGATCCAGCAGCGTTCGCGCGAGGCGTCGAATGAGGTCAGGAATTTTGCGACGATCTCGGCGACGAATGCCTCGAAGGATGAATCGAAGCCGTATTCGCTGGCGTAGAGCGCGCCATGGCTCTGCGCCACCCAGCCCATATCGCCCGGCCGCGGATCGCGCAGCACAGCGCGCGGGGCTGCGGCCTCGCCGAGCAGCCGCTCGATCGTGCCCATCGCCCCTGTCAGGCGGACGCGATCGTCCGGCGGAAGCCGCGCGAGCATTGATGCGACCTCATCGTGCGAGGTGCGGTTGATCCTGGCAAAGGTCTGCCGCCCCTTTGCGGTGAGGCCGAGCTGGTATTGCCGGCGGTCGGAGGCGAGGGGGCTTCGGGTCAGAAGCCCGTCCTCGTCGAATTTCTGGAGGATGCGGCTGAGATAGCCGGGATCGAGCCCGAGCTCGGTCCCGATCTCCTTCGCCGATATTTCCTCGCGATGGGCCAGCTCATAGAGCACCCGCGCCTCGCTGAGCGAGAACGGGCTTTTCAACAGATGCTGGTCGAGGACGCCGAGCTTGCGGGTGTAGAAGCGGTTGAACGCCCGCACCGCGGCGACCTGGGTTTCGGAATCCGGCTCTGACATAGGGGCACCTCGATAGTTGCTATTGTCAAATAATTATTTGACTTTGGCAAGTATCAAGGCGCTGTCATTCCGGGGCGCGCGAAGCGCGAGCTATGATGTGCAATTGCACATCAGAGAATCCATTCATCTGCACGGTGTGCGGCCCGATGGATTCCGGGCCTGCGCCTTCGGCGCATCCCGGAATGACGAGGGAAACGTAAGGTCCTACGCGACGATGATCCGGCTGCGCAGCATGGTGCGGGAGGAGCGGCCGAGCTGCCGCAATAGCCGCGCCTCGGAGCGGCGGGCATCCGGGCGGTAGCCGCCGAGCTGCTCATAGTGATCGCGTGCGATCAGGAGGCCCTGTTCGGCGGTCGGGCCGGTCAGCATGCGGGCGACGAACTTGAAGCTGTCGCGCAGGCGGGTGTCGGCGTAGGGCGAGCGGGCGTAGCGGAAGATGCCGGCGCGCGGCCGGCCGCTCATCGCGACCCCCTGGATGAACTGGGTGGTCTCCTCGATCCAGCCGCTGTCGAGCACGGCGCCGGCATGCAGGAACATCAGCCAGGGCGAGCGCGCCTGACGGGCTCCGGCCGCCAGCGCTGCGGCGCGGGTGCCGTCGAACGCCATGAAGCGGCAACCGGCGACATCGGCGACGCGTTCGATCACGTCGGACTTGGCGCCGTTCTTGGCGCGATCGACCAGCAGCACCTCTTTCACGATTCCGGACGCGGCACCCGGAACCAGCGCCGCAAGGGTCGCCACCGCGGTCCGCTCGTCGCCCTCGGTTGGAATGATCACGCTCAGCATCAACAGCGGCTTCGTTGGCTCGAAATGGGTGGAAAGCTCGAAAATTGTTATCACCTTGTCACAATCAAAACAGCCGTAGGGGTGCAGTTTTTTGCGGCAGCGCCATTGTGGAATTTCGCGAATGTGTTCTTGATTTGTTCTCACGACATGCTAGCTTCAGAGCATGAGCCGAGCATCCTCTCATGCCCTCAAGCACCCGCCGGTGACGGCGCCCTCCACACCGGCGGGTGCGCCCTCCGCGTTTCCCGAACTCGCGGTCGCGATCGAGCGCGAACGGCGGCGCGGCCGCGGCGCGCAGTCCAATGCGAGCGGCCGCTACGAGGCCGAGGCGCGCGTTACGTTCGACGACGGCTGGCAGAGCCTGGAAGACCTGCCGCCGTTCAAGACCACTGTCTCGCTCGACACCTCGCGCAAGGTCATCGCGCGCAACGACTCGCCCGACATCGGCTTCGACCGCTCGATCAATCCGTACCGAGGCTGCGAGCATGGCTGCGTCTATTGCTTCGCGCGGCCGACCCACGCCTATCTGGGCCTGTCGCCGGGACTGGATTTCGAATCGAAGCTTTTGGCAAAACCCGATGCGCCGGCGCTACTCGAGAAGGAGCTGGCCACGCCAGGCTATGAGCCGCGCATGATCGCGATCGGCACCAACACCGATCCGTACCAACCGATCGAGCGCGAACACAAGATCATGCGGGGTATCCTCGAAGTGCTGGAGCGTGCCGGCCATCCGGTCGGCATCGTCACCAAATCGGGACTGGTGGCGCGTGACATCGACATCCTGCAGCGGATGGCAAAGCGCAACCTGGTCAAGGTCGCACTGTCGGTGACGACGCTCGATGCCAAATTGGCGCGCACCATGGAGCCGCGCGCCTCGACGCCACCGAAGCGGCTGGAAACGATCAAGCGGCTTTCGGATGCCGGCATCCCCACCACCGTGATGGTCGCACCCGTGATCCCCGCGCTGAACGATTCCGAGATCGAGCGCATCCTCGATGCCGCGGCGCATGCCGGCGCCAAGGAAGCCAGCTACGTGCTGCTGCGGCTGCCGCTGGAAGTGCGCGACCTGTTCCGGGAATGGCTGCTCGCGAATTATCCCGACCGCTATCGCCATGTCTTCACCCTGATCCGCGACATGCGCGGCGGGCGCGACTACGACTCGCAATGGGGGACGCGGATGAAGGGTACCGGGCCGATGGCCTGGATGATCGGCCGCAGGTTCGAGATCGCCTGCGAGAAGCTCGGCCTGAACAAGCGTCGCTCGAAGCTGACGACCGACCATTTCGTCAGGCCGAAGCAAAGCGGCGAGCAACTGAGCCTGTTCTGAGAGGCGTCATTGCGTCCCTCTCCGTCATTGCGAGGAGCCAACGGGTCCCGCCTCTGGCGGGCCCGATGACAGGCTCCGCGACGAAGCAATCCATGCCTCCGCAAGCGGAGAGGTGGATTGCTTCGCTGCGCTCGCAAAGACGGGGGAATGCTGAATAATGGGGACGAGCGCCGGGTTCCCGGTTGCGCAGGTGCGGCTGCTTCAGCACAGTCGCGCCCATGATTCGGGATAAGTCCGAGAAGAAAAAGCCTGTCAAACCGGCGAAGGGCGTGATCGCGGTGACGCCGCCGAGCTTTCGGCGCGAGCGTGCGCTGATCAAGCGCGGCGTGTGGCCGATTGCCGGCTGCGACGAGGCCGGGCGCGGCCCGCTGGC
>NZ_PSRR01000173.1 GCF_004296405.1 Bradyrhizobium sp. Leo170 | reverse complement strand
TGCGCGCCGCGTTGCGCAAGCTGCCCGGCGGCGCCGATCTCATCCGCTTGCGCAAGGTCGCGCCCGATCTCGACGGGCGGCCCAATCCGTTGGCGCTGCTCGATGGCGCGGCGGTTTGCCCGGTCAATGGCAATCTCGTCACCACGGGCGACGATTACGATGCCTGGCGCCACACGCTGGAGCGGACGGTGCGCAAGGAGCTGGAGCGAAGCTGGCGCGTGTTTACGCGCGATCCGGCGGCGAGCTTCACGATCGCCGCGGACAGTGACGAAGCGCTTCGGATTCTCGCGACGACCGAGGCGCAGCAGAGCTCGCGGATGCAGAGCCTCGGAGTCAATTTCATCCTCAATGACGAGAATTGCGCCGCGTTTTATCGCAGCCTGGTCCGCAACGGTGTCGCCAGCGGTTATGCCATCGTGTCGGCGCTGACGGTGGGCGAGGAGGTGGCGGCAACGCTGCTCGGAGTCCGCAACGGCTCGCGCTACGTGATGATCCGCATCAGCAACGCCGGCGACAAATGGAGCAACTGCTCGCCGGGCCGGCTGATCATCGAGCGCACCATGGCAGCGCTGCACAAGCAGGGTGTCCGCGAGTTCGATTTCTCGATCGGCAACTACGCCTATAAGCGTCGTTTCGGCGTCAAGCGCCTGCCGTTGCTTGATATCAGCGCCGCCTTGAGTTGGCGCGGATTGCCCCGTGCGCTCCGTGATCGGGCCGCGCAGGAATTGCGCAGATATCCGAAGCTGGCGACGTATCTAAAACGCGCGCTCGGTAAACCGCCATCACGCGAAGAGAGCTGATCTGCTTCAATGCAGATTTGTCACACTCACGAGGATTGTGTGGGCGTTCCTTCTATGTTCGCAAAAGTCCACAATTGTGATCGCTGCAGCGCCGTATGCTGGCTCCCGGGTTGGGCCACCGGGGAATGTTCCGCAAGGAGAGCCGACATGCCAGCCTATATCCATCACCATGCCGTGGAACCGGACTTCATCATGTGCCCGAGCTGCGCAGGGCTTCCGATGTTCGTCACGGACGTTGCGCCGCATTGGAGCCTGGCGAGGATCGACTTCACCTATGAATGCTCCGATTGTGGTGCGCAGATCAGGCAAACAGTGACCAAGCCGGAGCTGTTGAATTAGAGCCGATTAAACCTGATCGGATCGTGATCTAAGGTCGGCGCGGCTCAGAGCTGCCGCACCACGCCGGGTCGGCCAAGCGGGCATTCCAGCGCATCGCGATCCCATTTTGCGGCATTCGCGGCGGCCTCATAGGTGCTTTGCAGGAATTCCAGCACCGCCTGGTCGGGATCGCCGGAGGTGCGCGCGGCATCATAGGGCAGGATGAATTCGCTGAGCTTTTCGCTGAAGAAAGCCGCGTCGGGTCGCACCTTGGCGGTGCGGAAGCCCGCGGGTTCGGGATAGGCATAGGAATAGAACGCCGGATAATCGATGGCGCCGCCGCCTGGCCAGAAACCCGCGCTGCTCGCCTCGTGCGAATAGGCTTCGTGCGCAACCGCATCCGGCAGGTTCGGCACGCCACCGGGATGGCGTGGTGCGCTCCTGCCGGAGAAACGCGTCACTGCGAGATCAAAGCTGCCCCAGAAGAAATGCACGGGGCTGGCTTTGCCGAGGAAGCCGGTGCGGAACTGCTTGAACAGCCGATCGCAGTTCAAGAGGATCTGGAAGAAGCGTCGCACGGCGTCAGCATCGTAGGAGCGATGCTGGTTGTCCTCCGGGAAACGGATCGGGTCCGGCACCTCGTTTGGCATTTCGTCGATCGTAACGTCGATGTCGAGCTCTTTCAGCGCAGCGAGCACCGCCGCGTAGAAGCCCGCCACCGAGAGCCCGGCCAGCGCAAAATGCCGCTCAGCGCCGTCGCTGGTCGAGATGCGCAAGGAGTGATCGACGAAATCGAAATCGATTTGAAAGGTTCTAATGCCGTCGGGAATCGGTGAGGTGGTCAGCCCGCGCGCGGTGACATGGAGCGTGACATGCCACGAATGATTCAGCCAAGGCGACTTGGCCAGCCGGATCTTGCCGACGATCTGGGTCCAGAGCTGCAGCGTCGCAGAGGTGTCACGCCATGCTGCCGTCGGCAGTTCCGGCCATTGCGTTTGCTTGGTGTTGCTCATGCCAGGACCCCGCGCTCAGTGACCGTGAACGCAATCACTTTATCACGAGTTCGTTATGGCAGCTCCAAGCATGCGGGCCGACAAATCGACATCACGACTTCGTGCATTCAGGACAACGGCGTTGCCCGCGCGTGGCGCGGAAAAGACTCTTGCACCACCAGCGCCGCGCCATCGCCTGCAGCGGCCTGCGCACCAATTGCGCCATGAAAAGCATTTCAACCATGTCGTGATCCCCGACGCGCATGTGCCGCCAGGTCCGGGGGGCAAGGACCTGGCGGCTGCAGTCATGCGGTTTTGAACATGAAGGTGCGATCGAAATGAAGGCTCCGACCGCACGCTCTACATAGGGCCACGCTCACAAACGAGAACGCCCTCGAACTCGCATCAGCCATGCAGTTTCTTCGCGGTCTCCGCGATCACACGTCCTTGATAACGGGCGCCCGCAAGCTCGTTCGCGCTCGGTTGCCGGCTGCCGTCGCTGCCGGTGATCGTGGTGGCGCCATAGGGCGAACCGCCGGTGATCTCGTCGAGCTTCATCTGGCCGGCAAAGCCGTAATTGAGCCCGACCACGGTGAGGCCGAAATGCAGGAGGTTGGTGATGATCGAGAACAGCGTCGTTTCCTGCCCGCCGTGCTGGGTCGCGGTCGAGGTGAAGGCGCCACCGACCTTGCCATGCAAGGCGCCCTTCGCCCAGAGACCGCCGGCCTGATCGAGGAAGTTCGCCATCTGCGAGGACATGCGGCCGAAGCGGGTGCCGGTGCCGATGATAACAGCATCATAATTGACGAGATCATCGATCTTCGCGACCGGCGCTGCCTGGTCGAGCTTATAGTATGACGCTTTTGCGACTTCGGCCGGCACCAGCTCGGGCACGCGCTTGATATCGACGGTGGCGCCGGCTTCGCGCGCGCCTTCGGCGACCGCATTGGCCATGGCCTCGATGTGACCATAGGCGGAATAATAGAGGACGAGAACTTTGGCCATGATGGCTCTCCGTTGGTTGGGTGTTGTTGAAGTTAGAGCGTCATTGCCGGGGCTTGTGACCCGGCAATCGATCACAATCGAGAAACCTGTCGAAGGGGATGGATGACCGGGTCATCCCCGATCAGGTCGGGGACAGGCGGCCGGGCATGACGAGTGAAGTTATGCCGCGTCGACCAGCACCAGCTCGGAATCTTCCAGCGCGGTGATTGTCAGCTTGGCTTCGTCGCGGATCGCGGCGCCGTCACGGGCATCGACACGCACGCCGTTGACTTCGATGCTGCCGGCCGCGGGCACGAGATAGAGATGCCGCTTTTGCTCCGGCGCATATTCCGCCCTTTCGCCGGCTTTCAGCGTGGTCGCAAGCACCCGCGCCTTGGCGCGAATCGGCAGTGCGTCGGCATCGCCCTTAAAGCCGCTCGCGATCGTGACGAGCTTGCCGGAGCGATCGCCCTTCGGGAACGGCTTGGAGCCCCAGGTGGGCTCGCCGCCTTGCGTCGTCGGCTCGATCCAGATCTGGAAGATCTTCGTCTGCAACGGTTCGAGATTGTACTCGGCGTGGCGGATGCCGCTTCCCGCGCTCATCACCTGCACATCGCCAGCTTCGGTACGGCCCTTGTTGCCGAGCGAGTCCTGATGGGTGATAGCGCCTTCGCGGACATAGGTGATAATCTCCATATTGGCATGAGGATGCGGCGGAAAGCCGGTGTTCGGCGCGATCTCGTCATCGTTCCACACGCGCAAGGCGCCGTGGCCCATATTGTTCGGGTCGTAGTGGCTGCCGAACGAAAAGTGGTGCTTCGCCTTCAGCCAGCCATGGTCGGCGCCGCCGAGCTTCGCATAGGGTCTGAGTTCGATCATCGGATGTTCCTCAAATTTCGATTTCGTTTGGATATGCCGTCGGGCGTGGTATAGAAATAGAAACTATCGAAACTCATTGTTTCCATTTGTGGCAGGGGCAATCGCCAGAATGTCAAAACTCCCGGATTTCGAAGCGCTCGCAATATTCGCAAAAGTCGTTGAATTGCGGTCATTCGCGGGGGCCGCAACCGATCTTTCGCTGTCGAAGGCCACCGTCTCAAAGGCGGTCAGCCGGCTCGAGGATCGGCTCGGCGCGCGGATGTTCAACCGCACCTCGCGGCGGCTGGCGCTAACGGATGCAGGGCAAAAGCTGTCGGAGCGCGCCGCGCGCCTGCTTGCCGACGGGGAGGCCGCCGAGAACGAGGCGTTGGCACAATCGGTCACTCCGCGCGGCCTGGTGCGGCTCGCGGTGCCCATGACGTTCGGAGTGAAATCAGTCGCGCCGCTGTTGCCGGAGTTTCTGGAGAAATATCCGGAGGTGTCGATCGACCTGCATTTGAGCGATGCCACCGTCGACCTGATCGGCGAAGGTTTCGATGCCGGCCTACGCATCGCGCGCTTGCCCGATTCATCCTTGATCGCGCGGCGGCTCTGCGCGATGCCGCGCTACACGGTGGCGGCGCCGTCCTACCTGAAGCGCTACGGCCGGCCGACGCATCCGATGCATCTCGCCGAGCATAAATGCTTCGGCTACGCCTATCTCTCGACCGCGGGCGTCTGGCACTACACCAACGCGGCCGGCGAACAAGCGAGCGTCCGTCCCGCTGGGCAGTTGCGCGTCAACAATGGCGAAGCGCTGCTGCCGGCAGTTCTCGCCGGCCTCGGCATCGCCGATCTCCCCGATTTCATCGTCGGGGAAGCCATCGCGCGCGGCGAGGTCGAGGTGATCCTCAAGGGTTGGAAGCTGCCCGAAGGCGCCGTGCACCTGGTGACGCCCCCTGGCGGCCCGCGCCCCGCGCGCGTTGAAGTGCTCGCGGAGTTTCTCGCAAAGCATTTTGTAAAGGGCAGGAAGCGGTGAGGCGATGACCACCTTTGCACATCACGCTCTCTATCGGCTACGCTGTTTCCACAAATCAAACCAAACAAAACCACCGGGGAGAAACTGCCGATGAACCGCCGCGAGCTTTTGAAAACTGCCGCCGTCTTGCCGCTCGCGCAAACCGCGCTTTCGCACGCTGCTTTCGCGCAAGGCGCTGTCTATCCCAACCGCAACATCACCATGATCGTGCCGTTTCCGGCCGGTGGGCAGGCCGATCTCGCGGCGCGGCCGGTGGCGCTGGCATTGGAGCGGATCCTCGGCAAGCCCGTGATCGTCGACAACCGCGCCGGTGGAGCCGGCGGCTCCGTCGGCAATGCGCAGGCGGCGCGCGCCGAGCCGGACGGCTACACGCTGTTGATGACGCTGTCCTCGCTCGCCGTGCTGCCCGAAGCCGATCGGCTGTTCGACCGCCCGGTCGCCTATGAGGTGTCGCAATTCGCGCCGGTCGCGCGCGTGCTCGCCGATCCGACGCTGCTCGCGGTGCCGGCCTCCGCTCCATGGAAGACGCTGCAGGATTTTGTCGTCGATGCCAAACGGCGCCCTGGCCAGATCCCCTATGGCTCGTCCGGTCCCTACGGCACGCTTCACGTCGCGATGGAAATGTTTACCGCGAGCGCCGGCATCAAATTGCTGCACGTGCCGTTCCGCGGCGCAGGCCCGGCGCTGACCGCGCTGCTGAGCGGCACGGTGCAGGCGGTGGCATCCGCGCCTGGCACGCTGAAGCAGCAGGTCGCCGATGGCAAGATGCGGGTGCTCGCCAATTGGGGCGCCGAACGCGTCGCCAGCTTTCCCGACCTGCCGACGTTCAAGGAGCTTGGCTACAAGGATGTCGAGTTCTACATCTGGGCCGGCCTGTTCGCGCAGCGCGCATTGCCGACGCCGATCATGACACGACTGCGGGAGGCGATGGCGGAAGCGGTGAAAGCGCCGGAGGTCGTCAAGACGTTCGAGACCGCGGGCAGTCCGGTCGCCTATCTCGATGCGCCGGAGTTTTCCAAATTCGTCGCCGACGACAGCGCGCGGCTGATCGCAGCGGTCAAGAAAATCGGCAAAGTGGAGTAGGCGATTTCACGTTTTGTTGCGGGTCGCGAACCTTCCGAAGTCTCATTCATTTGTCATATTCGCAACTCGGCATGTGCCTGGAACCGGCAAGCCAAGATGCAATCGAACGAGACGTTTATCGACAAGATATCGGAAGAGGATCCTGCATGCGAACGCCGCGCATTGTCCTGGGTTGTGCGATCCTGATCGGCACCGGACTGGTCGTGCAAAACCCGGCATTCTCAGAAGAGTATCGCGGAACCTGGGAACAGCAGATGGCCTGCACGCCCGATGTATGGCGGCTGTGCAGCGATCAAATCCCTGATACCAACCGGATCACGGCGTGTTTGCGGCAGAACACGCCGCAACTCTCCCATGATTGTCGTGCGGTATTCGAATCCAGTGCGAGCGCCCAACAGGCGCCTTCACGTGCGACGCCGCAATCTGCGCCACGCGCACGCGGCGCGCCGCCAGTGCAGCATCAGTCGGCGCCGTCGAGACGTTATGACGAATAGGCCGACACTTCCTCCTGCGGCCGATGCTCGCAGACGTCGACCCATTCGGCCGACGTCAATTCCGCCATCCGCGACGGCGCGATCCTGACCGCGCTGTGGGTCGAGCCCGCAGCAGGCACGACGATGTCGAAAGCCTTCAGCGACACATCGCAATAGACCGCGAGCTGTGTCCTCAGGCCGAAGGGGCAGACGCCGCCGACCTCGTGCCCGGTGATAGCGGCGACCTCGTGCAGCCCCAGCATCTTCGGCTTGACGCCGAACAGCGCCTTCACCTTCTTGTTGTCCATCCGCGAGGTGCCGCTGGTGACGATCAGCACCACGCGCTCGCCGACCCGCAGCGACAGTGTCTTGGCGATGCGCCCCGGTTCGACGCCATGGGCTTCCGCCGCCAGTGCTACCGTCGCGGAACTCTTGGTCGATTCGATCACGGCAATGTCGGGCGCCTTCTCGGCGAAGAAGGCGCGAACGGATTCCAGACTCATATTCTAGGACCTGTGGGATGAGACCAGCGCAGGAAGCTCGGATAGACTACGGATGCGATAGTCCGGCGCAACGCCGAGCTCATCCATCTGTGTGCGTAGCGCCTTGAACATCGTGAGCGGTGGCAAGGTCTCGCTTTCGACGCAGGCGAGCGCCATGGCCTGCGGCGTCACCCGCTCGATCCAGGCGACATTCAAGCCGAACGCCTTGGCGCCGCAGGCGTCCCACGGATTCGAGGAGATGAACAGGACGTCCGAGGGCGGCACGCCAAGGACTTCTTCGATCGGCGTGTAAGCCTCCGGGCTCGGCTTGAAGACCTTCTTGGCATCGACGCTGATGGTTGCGTCCAGCAGGCGGTCGAGCCCGCTGTTGCGCACCAGGGCATTCAGCATGTCCGGGCTGCCATTGGAGAGAATCGCGAGTTTTTTGTCCTTCATCGCCCCGAGCGAGGCGAGCGCGTCCGGATAGAGATCGAGATGCAGGTATTTGTCGATGATCCCGTCGAACGTTCCGGCGTCATATTGCAGGCCGAGGCTTCGCAGCGTGTAGGCGAGCGAGTCGCGCGTGACGACGGAGAAGTCCTGGTAGCGCCGCATCAGCGAGCGCAGCCAGCTATATTCGAGCTGCTTGATGCGCCAGATCTGCGTGATGATCTCGCCATAGCCGGGAAATGCATCCTCGGTCACTTCAGCGACCGATTGGACATCATAGAGCGTGCCATAGGCATCGAAGACGACGGCTTTGATGGTCATTGTACCTTCTCTTGCCCGCCGATCGTCGCATACAGGAATTTGCGCACCGCGTCGACCGATTGATCCCGGGCTGCCTGGTTGAATTCGAGACGATGCCCGAGAAACTGTACCGGTGTTGCAAGGCTCGGGACATCGAAGGCGTGATAGGCGCCGGGATAGACGATGAATTCTATCGGAACGCCCAGGCCCTTCTGGCGCGAAATGCCGTAGTCGTCGCGGCCTTCGACAAGGTTGCGGCACTCCTTGGCCAGTGTCCAGTCGTCGAGCTCGCCGATCAGGATCAGCGTCTGCACAGTCATGCTGTCCTTGATGCCCAGGCACGGCGGATAGAATGCAATCGCTGCGCGGAATTTGTCGTCCGATGCCCGCTCGATCATGCCGCGCTCGACCGAGGTCAGCGCCAGCAATCCGCCCTGCGAGAAGCCGATCACCGCGACGCGATCGCGATCGACGAAAGGCTGCTGCACGAGGAAGGCCAGCGCGCGATAGGCGTCGAAGACGGTTGCGGGTGGCGGGCCGCCGGCGCAGGTGCTGCTGAGGCCGCGCGGACCAAAGCGGTCCACCGTGAGCGTGACATAGCCCCAGGATACGAGCAGCTTCCCCCAGCGCTGGTCGAGCTGGCGCCAGCCGCCATTGCAGCCATGAAGCAGCACGACCGCGGGCAAAGCGCCGGCATCGCGGGGTTGCCGCAGGTAGCCTTGCAGGGGTTGCGAGCTCGCCAGCGGATTTTCGATCTCGACGAGGCGGCCCTCCGGCGCATCGCCCGCGAGGCACGCGTTCGCGCTTCCGGTCAGGAGTGCAGCGACGATGGCAGCGATCTTGGCGAGGTTTGGCATTGACCACCTCTCGTTCAATCGCCTGCCGGCGATCCAAGGATCGCTTTATATACCCAAAATCTTCCGCGCGTTGGCCTTCAGCACTTTGGGGCGGATCTCCTCGCGGATGTCGAGCTTGGCGAAATCCGCAAGCCAGCGGTCCGGCGTGATCACCGGCCAGTCCGAGCCGAACAGCATCTTGTCCTGCAGGATTGAGTTGATGTAGCGCACGAGGATCGGCGGAAAATATTTCGGCGACCAGCCGGAGAGGTCGATATAGACGTTCGGCTTGTGGGTCGCGACCGAGAGCGCCTCTTCCTGCCAGGGGAAGGACGGGTGCGCGAGGATGATCTTCAGGTCGGGGAAGTCGGCGGCGACATCGTCCATATACATCGGATTGGAATATTTCAGCCGCATCCCCATGCCGCCGGGCATGCCGCTGCCGACGCCGGTCTGCCCGGTGTGGAACAGCGCGATCGCGCCGCCGTCGTTGATGGCTTCATAGAGCGGATAGGCGAGGCGGTCGTTCGGATAGAACCCTTGCATGGTCGGATGGAATTTGAAGCCGCGGACGCCGTAGTCCTCGATCAGCTTCCGCGCCTCGCGCACGCCGAGCTTACCCTTGTGCGGATCGATGCTGACGAAGGGAATCAGCACATCGAGATTTTCCGATGCGACTTCCAGCATCTCGTAATTGTTGTAGCGGCGGAAACCGGTCTCGCGCTCGGCATCGACAGGAAAGATCACGGCCGCGATGTTCTTGGACCGGTAATAGGCCGCGGTTTCCGGCACCGTCGGCGGATGCTTGTGTGGCGACTTGAAATACTCCGCCATCTGCGCCTGGAAGTCGTCATAGCCGTCGTCGCCATGCATGCCGCAGGGCTCCTCGGCATGGGTGTGGATGTCGATCGCGACGACATTGTCGATGTCGGGCAGCTTGAGCTTTGGCATTCTTGGAGGTCCTTGGGGTTCCCAGCGGCTTGCTTCCTGGGGCTTCCAAATTGACTATACTATATAACGATTTTCGCAAGACAGCCAGAAAGCCGCGGGTAGCGGGCCTATTAGATTGACATTTATGCCCCTGATCGCTTAGAACGCGGCCGTCCCGGGCGGCAGGGCCGTTTTTCGGGACGAATCCCACTTCGCCACATTTGGGCAGGTTTTAGGTTCGGGCTTGAGCACGGCCTTTCAACGCATCAGGATTGTCCCATGAAGGTCCGTAACTCGCTGAAATCGCTGCGCGGCCGCCATCGCAACAACCGTCTGGTCCGCCGCAAGGGCCGGGTCTATGTGATCAACAAGGTGCAGCGCCGCTTCAAGGCCCGCCAAGGCTGATCGCGGGTCCTTCCGTCGGCTCGCCCTGACGCATCGTTTCACACGTCTTTGACGTCGCGCCGCTTTGCAGCGCGGCGTTGTGCGTTTAAGCTATGCGGATGGAATTGAGATTCCTGAGGCTCATAACTCGCAAACTTGCGTTTTTGATCGCCGCGATCGTGATTGCGGCGCCTGCGGCGGCGTTTGCCCAGGGCGATCCCCGGGTCATCCCTCCGCCCAAGGAGCAGAAGAAGCTCCCCGAAGCGCCCAGCAAATTGCCGAAGGTTGGCGCCGATCGTACCCGCGGACTGGATTTCCTGTTCGGCGCGCTGAAGGCGGCGCCCGATGAGGCCAGCGCCAAGCATGTGGAGGCGCGGATCTGGGCGCAGTGGCTGCAGACGCCGAGCGATACCGCAATGCTTCTGATGGTGCGCGCCAAGGCTGCGATGGACGCCCAGAACGCCGATGTCGCGCTGAAACTGCTCGATGCCGTCGTGAAGCTGCGGCCGGACTATATCGAGGGCTGGAACCGACGCGCGACGCTCTATTACCTAAAGAATGACTATGCGCATTCGCTGGAGGACATCCAGCAGGTCCTGATCCGCGAACCCCGCCATTTCGGCGCGTTGGCCGGCCTCGGCATGATCATGCAGGACCTCGGCGACGACAAGCGCGCGCTGGACGCCTTCCGCAAGGCGCTTGCCATCAATCCGCACCTGGAGAAGGTGCCGGAATTGGTGAAGCAGCTCAGCGAAAAGGTCGAAGGCCGCGATATCTAGTTTCACGGGATTAACCACGACTTCCGGCAGCCGATTGCGGCGCGGAACAATTGCCGCTACCCGGCTTGGTTCCCGCTCGAACCCGCCTGGAGCGAAGCCATGAAATCCTTGCTGTTGGCCGGCACGGTGATCGTCGCGACGACGGTCGTCGGTCTTGCCGAAGGGCTCTATTGGGTGGTGGGCAATCGCGCCACCAACACCTGCGACATCGTCACCAGCAACCCGATCGTCGACGGGAACATCTGGTTTGCCGACGGTCCCTACAACTCGGTCGATGACGCCAAGCTCGCCCGCTCCACGATCAGCCAATGCCCAAGGGATCAACCGCCGGCCGACAACCCCAAATAGGGGCTCAAGTGACGGCGCCGGGTTGAGCCCTTGAACTCAGTGCAGCAGTCTGCCGCTACGGGTGAACTGGTCGCGCGCCGCTGCCGCATAAAGCTGTTGCAGCTCGGCCTCGAGTTGCTCATTGACCAACAGCAGCGCCCTTAATGCGCCATGCAGGTCGCCATTGCAGCTTGCGACGATCTGGTCGATAGCCGTCTCGCAGGGATCGGAACTCATTGATACTCCTCCGAATTTCCTTATGAACTGTTGCTGCGGCGTCCTGTTCCTGTGGATTGCGTGGACAGGCTTGCCGTGTTCCATCTCGATCAAGCCGCGCGTTTTGGCAGAATGCCGGCGAGAATGTACGGAACAGGTAATGACGCTGGTATGAACCCGCTATCCACAGGATGGGCGCGTTGTGGAAAACCGGCGTGGCCTGACGATAGGGCATGGGCGTCGCCGGGCGCCGTAATTTTCCCCTGCAACAGATCAACCGGACCTTACCGATGACGATTGTGATCGCAGTGGCGGCGCTGGCGCTGCTGGCCGCCGCCACGCAGTTAGGCGTCGTGCTGGTGCAACGGGCCTTTCCCGCGCAGGGCCTGATGGTCGAGGTGACAGGCGATGCGCTGCATGTCGTCGATATCGGTCCGCGCGAGGCGGCCTCGCCACCGATCGTGATGTTGCACGGCGCAAGCTCCAATCTCGAGGTGATGCGCCGGCCGCTCGGCGAGCGCCTCGCGCGGGATCATCGCGTGATCCTGATCGACCGTCCCGGCCATGGCTGGAGCACCCGCGCACGGGCCAGCGGCTCCACGCCCGCGATTCAGGGCCGGATGATCTCGGAGGTGCTGACGAAGCTCGGCATCGAGCGGGCGGTCGTGGTCGCGCATTCCTGGAGCGGCGCGCTGGGCCTGAGATTGGCGCTCGATGATCCCGACCGCATGGCCGGCCTCGTGCTGCTCGCGCCGGTCGCCTATCCCTGGAGGGGCGGCGTCGGCAAGTACAACGAGTTGATCGCCACGCCTGTGATCGGCCCGCTGTTCGCCTACACGATCACGCTGCCGCTCGGCACGCTGCTCGCCGCGCCGGGCGCGCGCGGTGTATTCCTGCCGCAGACCATGCCGGACGGTTTCGTGAAGGATACAGCAACGCCGCTCTTGCTGCGGCCGCGCGAATTCATCGCCAATGCGCGCGACCTGGTGACGTTGAAGGCGGCAGTCGCCGAGCAGGCGCCGCGCTACGGCATGATCAAAGCGCCCCTCACCATCATTGCCGGCGACGCCGACAGGACGGTGTCGACCGACATCCATTCCCGCCCGCTCGCCGCCGCCGTGCCGCATGCCAAGCTGATCGTGCTGCCGGGCACCGGCCACATGATCCAGAATGCCGCGCCTAGCCTTGTGATCGCGGAGATCGAAGCGATGATCGGGAAGCCGCGGAGTGTCGCGACCGGGGAATAGGGAAAAGGTTACGCAAAGTCTAGCAGTGAGCTATGCGGCTCTTCCAATCGGCTTCGCACGCTCGATCCGCTTACGCTCGCCAGGTGAATTCATCGCTTGCCACAAGTCGCTGCGCCGCTGGATGTTCAGCCAGAATTCCGGGCTGTTGC
This sequence comes from Bradyrhizobium sp. Leo170, assembly GCF_004296405.1. Lineage (GTDB taxonomy): Bacteria > Pseudomonadota > Alphaproteobacteria > Rhizobiales > Xanthobacteraceae > Bradyrhizobium. Next base: position 4,540 of record NZ_PSRR01000173.1, on the reverse strand, counting down.
CGAATACACGGGCAAGAATGAGCGCGGTCGCGGCAGTGACGCTCCGGCGGTCGTTGCAGAGTTCGTTGACATGCTTGCGTTGAACCCCCATGGCCTCGGCCAGCGCGCCTTGAGTCAACCCAAGCGGTTGCATGAATTCTTCCTTGAGGATTTCGCCGACCGTGGCCGGCTTGCGCTTGGTCGTCAGCATGACCGTCTCCTGCTTCACCTATAGCTGTGGTCGTCAAGGTAGACGCCTTCCGCTTCGCCCTTGGAGTTTGACCATCGGAATACAAGCCGCCATTGCTTGTTGACGCGGATAGAGTGAAAACCCGCCAGATTGCCCCGCAATTTCTCGAAATGATTGCTCGGCGGTACCCTCAAATCTCGCTCGGTGGTCGCGTCGTCCAGCATCTGAAGCCTACGAAACAACCGACTTTCGAGATCGGGCGGGATATTTCGCGACTTGACGTCCTCGACGAAAAAAGCCCGTAGCCAATCATCCCGGAAGCTTACGATCATGCGAGGCGAACTGCCTTAACGAGGCAGTGTACCACACTATGGTACAAGGTGGCAACGCCGCATTGTATGGGCGTCGCCACCGAAGAGACCGTTACTGCTGCTTGATTTTCCCGTCCTTGTCGAACTGCGAGAGGAAGGCCCAGAGGTTGTTGGCTTCCGTCTCGTTCTTGATGCCGGCGAACGCCATCTTGGTGCCGGGGATCTTGGCCTTGGGGTCCTTGATGTATTCGAGGAACTGTTCCTTGTTCCAGGTGATGCCGGAATTCTTGTTGGCGTCCGAATAGTTGTAATCAGGCGCGGTACCGGAGTGGCGGCCGTCGATGCCGTTGAGCTCGGGGCCGACCTTGTTCTTGGCGCCTTCGCCGATCGCATGGCAGGCGAGGCACTTGTTGAACGAGGTCTTGCCGGCGGCAACATCCTGCGCCTGTGCGCCCGATGCAACGAACACTGAGGTGACGACGGCCAGCGCGCTCAAGATCGATGTTTTCATGTGGTGCTCTTTGTTTCTTCCCTGGTAGGTGGGCGGGTCGCTTGTGGCAGGCCTGCCTCGATTGGACAAGTGACGAAACTTTGACAGTGTTCACGGCGGCAGGCTTGCCCGAGAGAGAACTTGATCTGCGGGGCAGCAAGTTTCGCCCGGCCTTCCCATTTGAGCCCGGAAATGCTTGATTTTCCCGGACAAATCGATAAAGCGCAAAGCTTGGAGGGACCCGCATGGCCATCATGATGCCGGCTGCCGATCAGGCGGTTCTCAATCGCCGCAGCGAGATCGTTGCTGCATTGCGGGCGATCGTGCCGGGCGAGGGCGTGATCGATAGTGCGGCCGAGATGCTGGCCTACGAATCCGACGGCCTCACGGCCTATCGCCAGCCGCCGATGGTCGTGGTGTTGCCCGACACCACCGAGCAGGTCTCAAGGGTGCTGAAATATTGCCATGAGCAGGGCATCAAAGTGGTGCCGCGTGGCTCCGGCACGTCGCTGTCTGGCGGCGCGCTGCCGCTGGCGGACGGCGTGCTGCTGGGCCTGGGTAAGTTCAAGCGCATCCGCGAGATCGATTTCGACAACCGCGTCGTCGTGACCGAGCCCGGCGTCACCAACCTCGCGATCAGCCAGGCGGTGGCGCATGCCGGCTTCTACTATGCGCCCGATCCGTCATCGCAGATCGCCTGCTCGATCGGCGGCAATGTCGCTGAGAATTCGGGCGGCGTGCATTGCCTGAAATACGGCATGACCACGAATAACGTGCTCGGCTGCGAGATCGTGCTGATGAACGGCGAGGTCCTGCGCATCGGCGGCAAGTCGGCGGAGAACGCCGGCTACGACATCATGGGAATTATCACCGGCTCGGAGGGGCTGCTCGGCGTCATCACCGAAATCACCGTGCGCATCCTGCAGAAGCCGGAGACGGCGCGCGCGCTGATGGTCGGTTTTGCCGAGGTCGAGGCCGCCGGCGAATGCGTCGCGCGCATCATCGGCGACGGCATCATCCCTGGCGGCATGGAGATGATGGACAAACCCGCCATCCACGCCGCCGAAGCTTTCGTCCATGCCGGCTATCCGCTCGACGTCGAGGCGCTCCTGATCATCGAACTCGACGGCCCGAGCATCGAGGTCGACGAACTGATCCGCCGGGTCGAGACAATCGCGCAGGGCTGCGGTTCGACCACCTGCCAGATCTCCAATTCGGAAGCCGAACGCAACCTGTTCTGGGCCGGCCGCAAGGCGGCCTTTCCCGCGGTCGGGCGGATCTCGCCTGATTATCTCTGCATGGACGGCACCATCCCGCGCGGCGCGTTGCCGAAGGCGCTGGCGCGCATCCGCGAACTGTCGGAAAAATACCAGCTCGGCGTCGCCAACGTCTTTCACGCCGGCGACGGCAATCTCCATCCACTCATTCTTTATGACGCCAACAAGCCCGGCGAGATGGAGCGCGCGGAGGCCTTCGGCGCCGACATTCTGCGCTGCTGCGTCGAACTCGGCGGCGTGCTCACCGGCGAGCACGGCGTCGGCATCGAGAAGCGCGACCTGATGCCGGAAATGTTTTCCGAGATCGATCTCAACCAGCAGCAGCGTCTGAAATGCGCCTTTGATCCGCAAGGCCTGCTCAATCCAGGAAAGGTGTTTCCGACTTTGCACCGCTGCGCCGAACTCGGCCGCGTCCACGTGCATGGCGGCAAGCTGGCATTTCCGGATATTCCGCGATTCTAGCGCCCTTCTCCCCTTGTGGGAGAAGGTGGCGCGAAGCGCCGGATGAGCGGTTCTCTCCACGAGCGCAGGTGTTCGTGGAGAGAGACCCCTCACCCTAGTGAGTACGTTGCCCGCGCCGGAGTAGCCCTCTCCCACAAGGGGAGAGGGCGCAGCAATTGGCACCGCGACACGCGACTATCGACTGTCACAGCAGCGTGTATTGCAGGCGTTCGCGTTTTGCCAATAGCGGCAGCGCTTCGCCGGCGATGTAGGTCTTGAAATGCGCGCTGTCCTGATGCGCCTTGAAGGCGGCTTCGTCGCGGAACAGTTCGTAGAACAGGAACTGCGCCGGGTTGTCCTTGGCGCGCGAGATCAGGAACAGCTTTGCACCAGGCTCGCTCTGTGCCTCGGGCAGGAAGCGCGACAGGATCTCGGCGATCCGGTCGGCCTGACCTTCCTTCGCCTCCCATTGCGCGACCACCAGCAAGCCGCTGCCATCGACGGCCTCTTTCACGGTCTTGTCGATTGCATATTGACCCATAACCATTGCTCCTTTGATTGGGTTGCGTGGAAGCCGCTTCCTACATCCGCGGCTGCCGATGATAATTCGATACAGGACGAAGTATGATAGAAATCACTTCGATATTGATCGAAGTATATATGCATATAGAGGCGCCAGGATCGCGTACCGAATGGATCGCGGGCGGGCGACTGGGGAAGCGCCATCTTCCGCCACGGTACCCTTGTGTCCGGCATCGATGCCTATAGAAGGGATGGCGGGAACGGTAGCGGCTGCGGTGGAAAGGCAGGCGGTAGGCGTGGACATCAGGAAGGTACGAGATGCTGAAGACGTCGAGCAGGTGGTGCGGGCGGCGATCGCCGCCGAGCAGCCGCTCGAGATCATCGGCCACGGTTCCAGGCGAGAAATCGGCCATCCGATGGCGACCAACGCGGTGGTCGATCTCTCCGCGCTGAATGCGATCGTCTCATATGAGCCGAACGAGCTGATCATCACTGTGCAAGCCGCGCGCCGCTTGCCGACGTGCAGTCGCTGATCGATGTCAAGAACCAGCAATTCGCCTTCGAGCCGGTCGATACCTCGGTGCTGCTCGGCATGAAGGGGAGCGGCACCATCGGCGGCATGATCGGGGCGGGGCTCGCCGGGCCGCGCCGGATCAAGTCCGGCGGCGTCCGCGACCACCTGCTCGGCGCCCATGCCGTCTCCGGCTTTGGCGACAGCTTCAAGACCGGCGGCAAGGTCGTGAAGAACGTCACCGGCTACGACCTCTGCAAATTGCTCAGCGGTTCCTGGGGCACGCTCGCGGTGATGACCGAGGTGACGCTGAAGGTGATGCCGAAGCCGGAAGCCGAACGCACGCTCATCCTGCGCGGTCTCGACGACGTCACCGCAGGCCGCGCCATGACCGCGGCGCTCGGCTCGCCCTTCGATGTCTCCGGGGCGGCGCATCTGCCCAATTCGGCGTTCCGTCCGACCGACGCTGCGCTCGTTGCTCTGGGGGCGCCGGAGCAGGCCGTCACGCTGTTGCGGCTCGAGGGGATTGCGGCATCGGCCGCGCACCGTGCGGCCCACCTCGCCAAGACGCTCGCCTCCTACGGCGCGGTCGAGACCATCGAGGACGCCGCCTCCCTCTCGATCTGGAGCGCGCTGCGCGACGTTGCGCCGTTCGCGGCGGCTGGCGCGCTCGGCGCCTGGCCGGTATGGCGGATCGTCTGTCCCCCGGCCTCGGGCGGCGCGCTCGGGCAGGCACTGGCGCGGGAGACCGGCGGCGATGTCGTCTACGATTGGGGCGGCGGATTGATCTGGGCGGCGGTGCCGCCCAAGGCGGACGCG
>NZ_PSRR01000172.1 GCF_004296405.1 Bradyrhizobium sp. Leo170 | reverse complement strand
CGAGGCGACCGCCTTGCGCAAGGCGGCCCATGGCGCGCTGGACAAGGTGTCCTCCGGGATCGAGCGGCTGCATTTCAATGTCTGCCTCGCCCATATCCGGGAATTCACCAATGCACTCGCCGAGACCCTGGCCAAGGGCGGCAAGCCTGCCCCCGACGTCGCCTGGGCGGTTCGGGAAGCCGCGGTCATCCTCGTTCAACTGTTCGCGCCCATGATGCCGCACCTCGCCGAGGAATGCTGGCAGGTTTTGGGCCAGGAAGGGCTGATTTCGGAGGCGTCCTGGCCCCAAATCGAACGCGATTTGCTGGTTGAAGACAGCGTGACCCTGGTCGTGCAGGTCAATGGCAAGAAGCGGGGTGATGTTACCGTGCCACGGGCGGCGGAAAATCCTGAGATCGAGGCTGCCGTTCTGGCGCTTGATGCGGTAAAAGCCGCCTTGGACGGCAAGCCCGTCCGCAAGGTGATCGTGGTGCCCATGAGGATCGTGAATGTCGTCGGCTAGGATCCGGATCGCTCTCCGGCTCGTCGCGGTGGCCGCTTTGGCCGCGGTGACGGCAGGTTGTTTCCAGCCGATGTATGCCGAGCATACCGACGGCACGCCGGCGTTGCGCGAGAAGCTGATGGGCATCGAGCTCCCGCCGATCAGCGACAAGCCGAACGCGTCCCGCGAGGCCCGCATCGGCGTGGAAGTCCGCAATGCGCTGGCGTTCAAGCTCTATGGCAACGCCACCGGCATGCCGCCGACCCATCGACTGGTGATCCGGTTCACGACCAGCCGCTCCTCGCTGATGATCGATCCGAACACCGCGCTGCCGACCGGCGAGAATTTCGGCATCGACGCGCAATACAATCTGGTCGATATCGCCTCCAACAAGTCGGTGATGACGGGCTCCACCTTCTCGCGGGTGTCCTACGACATGCCGGGCTCCTACCAGCGCTTCACCCGCACGCGCGCCTTGCGCGACGCCGAAGATCGCGCCGCGCAGGAGATCGCGGACAACATCAATACCCGGCTGGCGTCCTTCTTCACCGCCGGGACCTGATCGCCGTTGGTCGCGCTCCGCGGAAAAGAAATCGACGCCTTCCTCGCCCGGCCCGATCCAGGCCGTCCGATCATCCTGCTCTACGGCCCCGACGCCGGCCTCGTGCGCGAGCGCGCCGATGCGCTGATGGCTTCCGCAGTCGATGACCCCAACGATCCGTTCTCTCTGGTCCGCCTCGACGGCGACGACCTTGCCGCCGAGCCTTCGCGATTGGTCGATGAAGCGATGACGGTGCCGCTGTTCGGCGGGCGGCGCGCGATCCGCGTCCGCGCCGGCTCGCGCAATTTTGCCAGCGGCGTCGAGACGCTCGCCGATTCGCCGGTGAAGGATTGCCGCATCGTGATCGAGGCCGGCGATATCAGGCCGGACTCGCCGCTGCGCAAGATCTGCGAGCGCGCCAAGAATGCGGTGGCGATCGGCTGCTATCCCGACACCGAGCGCGATCTCGCCAAGCTGATCGACGACGAACTGCGGGCCTCCGGCCTGCGCATCGCGTCCGACGCCCGCGCGGTGCTGATGTCGCTGCTCGGCGGCGACCGCCAGGCCTCTCGCAACGAAGTGCGCAAGCTCACGCTCTACGCCCATGGCAAAGGCGAGGTCACGCTCGAGGATGTGATGACGGTGGTCTCCGACGCATCCGAGCTGAAGCTCGATCCGATCGTGGACAGTGCCTTCGCCGGCAATGCCGCGGCAGTCGAGACCGAGTTCGCGAAAGCGATGGTCGCCGGCACCTATCCCGGCGTCATCATCGCAGCCGCGCAGCGCCAGGCGGCCTGGCTGCACAAATCAGCGCTGGCGATTGCCGATGGTGCGCCGGCCTCGTCGGTGCTGGAGGGCGGATTTCCGCGATTGCATTTCTCGCGGAAAGGCGCGGTCGAAATCGCACTCCGCAATCTCAGCCCGCAGCGGCTGGTCGGCATCATCGAGCAGCTCGGCACCGCGGCGCTCGACATGCGCAAGCAGAATGCGCTCGCCGCCGTAATCGCGCAACGCGCCCTGCTCTCGATCGCCGCGAATGCGCGGCGGCGGGGATGAGACACGACGCACCCCAAGGCGTCATTGCGAGCGAAGCGAAGCAATCCATCTCGCTACTTGCGGCAGCATGGATTGCTTCGTCGCTATCGCTCCTCGCAATGACGAGGCGGGACGAGCGTGGCTAAACTAACCGCCCTCGAGCCGGCGCATCACCTCGTCGAGCTGCTCGAGGCTGCGGTAGCTGATCTGCACGGTGCCGCCGGGGTCGCGATGGTTGACGCTGACGGTCAAGCCCAGCGCATCGGAGACGCGCTTCTCCAGCGCGAGCGTGTCGGGGTCCTTCTCCTTGCCGGCGCCGGCGCGCGCCTTCTGCGGCTTGCGCACCGGCACGCCCTCGTCATGCGCCAGCGCTTCGGCCTGGCGCACGTTGAGGCCTTCCGCGACGATGCGCTTGGCGGCGCTGACAGGATCGGGCACGCCGATCAGCGCGCGTGCATGCCCTGCCGTCAACTCGCCGCTCGCGATGAAGGCCTGCACCTCGGCGGGCAGCTTGGTCAGCCGCATCATGTTGGCGACATGGCTGCGGCTCTTGCCGACGTCCCGCGCGATATCTTCCTGGCTGCGTTTGAACTCGTTGGCGAGCGCGTGATAGCCCTGCGCCTCTTCCATCGGGTTGAGGTCTTCGCGCTGCACGTTCTCGATGATCATCATCTCGAGCGCGTCGCTATCGCTGACCTCGATCGGGACGATCGGGACCTCATGCAGGCCGGCGAGCTGGGAGGCGCGCCAGCGCCGCTCGCCGGCGATGATCTCGTAGCGGTCCTGCGCGCCCTTGACCGGCCGCACCACGATCGGCTGGATCACGCCTCGCTGCTTGATCGAATCGGCGAGCTCACGGAGCTCGGCATCGGCAAAACTGCGGCGCGGATTGCGCGGATTGGCCTTGAGGAATTCGATCGGCACCTTGCGCTGCGTGCGCGGCCGCTCGACATGCGCGGCCTCACCGCCGACGTCTCCGATCAGACTTGCAAGCCCACGGCCCAGTCGCGAACGCGCTTCGTCGGCCATTGTCGCCAGCTCCCTTGGATTCACGTAGCAAACTCCGAAAACAGAATCTTGGATCGTAGGGTGGGCAAGGCGAAGCGTGCCCACCAGGCGGCGTGGAGGAAGATGGCGGGCACGGCGAAGACGCCTTTGCCCACCCTACCCTCGTCAATCCGCGCGCAACTCGCGTTCGCGCTGGATCACTTCGGTGGCGAGCTTGAGGTAGGCTTCGCTGCCGACGCATTTGAGGTCGTAGACCAGCACCGGCTTGCCGTAGGACGGCGCTTCGGAGATGCGCACGTTGCGCGGGATCATGGTGTTGTAGACCTTGCTGCCCATGAACTGCCGGACGTCGGCAACGACCTGGTTCGACAGGTTGTTGCGGGAATCGAACATCGTCAGCACGATGCCGTGGATCGACAGGTTCGGATTGAGCGTCGAGCGCACCTGCTCGACCGTCTGCAAGAGCTGCGACAAACCTTCGAGCGCGAAGAACTCGCACTGCAGCGGCACCAGGATCGCGTCCGACGCCGCCATCGCATTCACGGTCAGCAGGTTGAGCGACGGCGGGCAATCGATCAGCACATAGGTGTAGTCGGCATCCGGCGAGGTGTTGTTGTTGAGCCCGGCGATCGCGTCGCGCAGACGGAACGCGCGGCCCGGCGTCGTGCCAAGTTCGAGCTCGAGACCGGAGAGATCCATGGTGGAAGGAGCGATGTGAAGTCGCGGCACCGCGGTCGCCACAACCGCCTCGCGCAGCGGTGCCTCGCCGATCAGAACGTCATAGGTCGAGCAGCCCCGATTGCGCCGGTCGATGCCGAGCCCGGTCGATGCATTGCCCTGCGGGTCGAGATCGACAACCAGGACCCGCTCGCCGATGGCCGCGAGTGCAGTCCCAAGATTGATCGCTGTGGTTGTCTTACCGACGCCCCCTTTTTGGTTGGCGAGCGACAAAATGCGCGGATGGCCGGCTGGTTGTGGCGGCCTATCCTCTTGATAAACCTCATCAATTACGGTCATATCGTTGCCCTGCTGATCCCCTGCGTGAAGCTCAACGTCGCCCAATGGAGTCGAGCTCGACAATCCAGCCGTGCCCGCCGGTTCGGCTGGGATGAAGTTGCGGCTTAATTGTCCAATATTTAGTGGCTTCGGTCAATTCAGCCTCTACATCTTGGCCCTTGAGAAACAGCGCTTTTGCACCCTTTCGCACAAGCGGTTCCGCGAAGCCGATGAGCTGATGTAGCGGAGCCAGCGCCCGCGCGGTCACGCAATCGATGGGCCCGCTGATTCTTTCCACAATATCCCCGATGTCAGCCAGATGCACCGTCCCCGGCGCATCAGTCACGCGCAACGCTTCGCGAAGAAAGGCCGCTTTCTTGGCGTTGCGCTCAACCAGATGGACGGAGGTGCCAGGCGTATGTGCGCGCGCGCAGGCGAGCACAACACCGGGAAAGCCGCCCCCGCTGCCGAGGTCGACCCAGACCTTGGCCGTTGGAGCGAGGTCAAGCAATTGCAGCGAATCAGCGATGTGACGGGTCCAGAGTTCGGGCAGCGTCGATGGCGCGACGAGATTGGTCTTGGCCTGCCACTCCAGGAGAAGCGCGACGTAGCGATCGAGGCGGGCTTCCGTTTCACGTGAAACGGGGGTGAGGGTGAGTGCCGCCGTCTTATCGGCAACCGCGCTCCGTTGTGCTGTATTCGGCGGTGCTTTGATCATCGGTTCGGGAGTGCCAGTCTGGAAGCAAGCCATCATTGCGAGCAAAGCGAAGCAATCCACTGATTCGATCCGCGAGGGAAGATGTGGATTGCTTCGCTGCGCTCGCAATGACGACGGCGTTGGAGGACCGCGCCTGTTTCACGTGAAACGCCTACGCCGTCGCCTTCGCCATCTTCCGCCGTGCCTCACGGCGCAGATAGGCGGCCAGGATGCCCAGCGCCGCCGGGGTCATTCCGTCGATCCGTCCTGCCTGACCGACGGTCCGCGGCCGCGCAGCCTTCAGCTTGGCGCGCGCCTCATTGGAGAGGCCGGGTACGTCATCATAGTCGACGCCGGTCAAGACAAGTCCCTCGTCGCGGCGGAAAGCGTCGACATCGGCGATCTGGCGCTTGAGATAGACATCGTATTTCGCGTCGATCTCCAGGTGGACGGCAATCGATGGATCAATGGCCGACAGCTCCGGCCAGATGCCGCGGAGCGTCGACCACTCCACTTCGGGGTAGGAGAGCAGTTCAAAGGCGGAGCGACGGACGCCATCGCGGTTCAGCGCGAGCCCGTGTTTCGTGGCCTCGTTGGGTGTGATGGAAAGCGATCTGGCCAGCGCCTTGGCAGCATTCAGCGCCGCCATCTTCGCGGCGTGGCGCCTGGAGCGAGCCTGGCCGACGCACCCCAACGCAATCCCTTTATCCGTCAGCCGCTGATCGGCGTTGTCGGCCCGCAGCGTCAGCCGGTATTCGGCCCGGGAGGTGAACATCCGATAAGGTTCGGTGATCCCGCGCGTGACGAGGTCATCGATCATCACACCGAGATAGCCGTCAGCGCGGTCGAAAACAATCGGATCGGTGCCGCCGGCAGAGAGCGCCGCATTCAAGCCGGCGACAACCCCCTGCCCCGCGGCTTCCTCATATCCGGTTGTGCCATTGATCTGACCAGCCAGGAACAGGCCTGGCAATCGCTTGGTCTCAAGTGTCGGCTCGAGCTCGCGCGGATCGACATGGTCGTACTCGATCGCATAGCCCGGCCGGATCATCCTGACCTGCTCGAGACCCGGAATGGAAGCGAGGATCGCCTGCTGAACCTCCTCCGGGAGCGAGGTCGAGATACCGTTGGGATAAACGGTGTTGTCGTCGAGGCCTTCGGGCTCCAGAAAGATCTGGTGGCCATCGCGGTCCCCAAAGCGGACAATCTTGTCCTCGATCGAGGGGCAATAGCGCGGCCCGGTGCTCTTGATCTGCCCGGAATACATCGGTGATCGGTGCACATTGGCCCGGATCACCTCATGCGTGCTGGGTGTGGTGCGGGTGATCCCGCACTGGATCTGCGGCGTGGTGATCCGATCCGTCATGATGGAGAACGGCTCAGGCGGATCATCGCCGGGCTGCATCTCGACCGCAGACCAGTCGATCGTGGTGCCATCCAGGCGCGGTGGCGTCCCGGTCTTCAAACGGCCAAGCGTAAAGCCCAGGCGCTCGAACGAGGCCGAAAGCCCCATGGCCGGCGCCTCGCCGACGCGGCCGGCCGGCCAATTCTTCTCGCCGAGATGGATCAAGCCGCGCAGGAAGGTGCCAGTCGTGATCACGACGGCGCCGGCAGACAGGACCCGTCCGTCCCAAGGCGGATGCCGCTGATACGCCCATTGGCGGTCAGAAGATCATCCGCCTCACCCTCCACCACGCTCAGGTTGGCGGTTTCGAGGATCGCGGCCTGCATGGCAGCGGCATAGAGCTTCCGGTCTGCCTGAGCACGAGGCCCGCGGACGGCAGGGCCCTTGCGACGGTTCAGCATCCGAAACTGAATGCCGCCGGCATCAGCGACCCGACCCATCAGACCGTCCAACGCGTCAACTTCGCGGACCAAATGGCCCTTGCCGAGGCCCCCAATCGCGGGATTGCAGGACATCGCGCCAATGGTCGAAAAACGGTGCGTCACCAGAGCCGTCTTCGCGCCCATCCGGGCGGCCGCGCTGGCGGCCTCGCAGCCGGCATGGCCGCCACCGATGACGATGACGTCGAATGAAAGCGATTGGGTAGACATGCGCGAACTTCTAGCGCGGAGCGGTGAAAGTCGAAAGACAAGTTTCAACGATCTGATCTGGCGCTGTTTCACGTGAAACAAGGTGCGAGTCTTGGCTCACGGTCCCATGTGAGCCCCGCCGGCTGTTTCACGTGAAACAGCGACCCGCCCTTTTCACTGACTCAGGGGCCTACTGATCCAGCGGCCTACTTCCCGACGCAGAACTCTCGAAAGATCACGTCGAGGATGTCCTCAACGTCCACACGGCCGAGAAGCCGTCCAAGGCTATAGGAGGCCGCCCGCAGCTCCTCCGCGGCCAGTTCTTCGCCCGCCCCGACCACGTCGATCGCCCGACGCAACGAGTCGGCCGTCTCCTGCAAGAGCTTGCGCTGACGCGTCCGGGTAATTAGACCGCCTTCACCCGATCCGAAATAGTCGTGCGCAAAGCCAACGAGGGCTGTGATCAGTTCCGGAATGCCGTCCCCATTCCGAGCCGAGATCCTGAAGGAGGCGGACGCAGATCCAGATCCCGACAGTCCGGAGGTCGAAGCATCCAGATCGATCTTGTTACGCACCAGCCAAACCGGCACCGATCCTTGATGTGAAATCGCCGCGCTCGTCCGGTCGGTGAGCCACAATACCAGGTCGGCCTCCTCGGCGCGGGCACGGGCGCGGCGCACCCCTTCCTGCTCGACCGGATCGTCGGTCTCGCGGATCCCCGCGGTGTCGATCACCGTCACCGGGTAGCCGTCGAGATCGAGCTGCACTTCAATGACGTCGCGCGTGGTGCCGGCGTGCGGCGAGACGATGGCGACGTCGCGCCGCGCAAGCTGGTTGATCAGGGTCGACTTGCCGACATTCGGGGGGCCCGCGATTGCGACCACCAGGCCATCGCGGAGTCGTTCGCTCTGCGCCTGGGCCGCCAGCACCTGCTGAATTTCAGTCAGTAGCGCTTTGACCTTCCTGAGCGCCGGCGCGATCAATTCCGCCGGCACATCGCCCTCGTCGGAAAAATCGATACCGGCCTCGATCAGCGCCGACGCCTCGATGATCTCAGCGCGCCAGTCGCGTGCGCGATCGCCGAGCAGCCCCTTCAACTGGCGCAGCGCCTGGCGACGCTGCCGGTCCGTGTCGGCATGAATAAGGTCGTCGAGACCCTCGGCCTCGGTCAGATCGAGCTTGCCGTTCTCGAATGCGCGGCGGGTGAATTCGCCAGCCTCGGCGGGCCTAATGCCATCAACCCCAGCTATCGCATTGAACACCGCGCCGAGCACAGCCCGCCCGCCATGGACATGAAATTCGGTGACGTCCTCGCCCGTGGCGCTCGCGGGCGCGGGAAACCAGAGGACCACCGCATCGTCGATCGGCTGGCCGGCCGCATCCTGCAGCAGTGCTCTGGTCGCCATCCGCGCCGACGGAATCCTGCCGGCCAACTTCACCAATACCGGACCGGCTTGCGGCCCCGACACCCTGACGATGGCGATCGCACTTGGCGGCCGCCCCGAGGAAAGCGCAAAGATGGTCTGGTCTCGCGGATGCATCGCGTATTTGTTAGCGAACGGCCGGGAAAGCAACGCACAATTCGCGCGCTTGATTGTTCGCGCTTTTGCTGCGGTGCAACAAACAGTCTCTCTTGTTGTAGCAATTGTGCAGCAATCTGCTGCGACACCCGCGCCGCAAACCTGCCAGCAGGTCCGCCCGTCGAAGAAATATAGGACTTGTCAGATACTTAGATGACAGGAAATTTTGGGCAAACAAACACCCGCTTATGCTGCAGCCGTGCCGCAGCATAAGCGGGTTTATTGCGTCGCAACGTAAGCGGGCCAACCGGCCGCCGCTTACGTGTTCATCGAATCGAAGAACTCGGAGTTGCTCTTGGTGTTCCGGAGCTTGTCGAGCAGGAAGTCGATGGCGTCCATCGTGCCCATCGGATTAAGGATCCGGCGCAGCACGTACATCTTCTTCAGGAGCTGCGGATCGGTGATCAGCTCTTCCTTGCGCGTGCCGGAGCGGGAAATGTCGATCGCGGGGAAGGTCCGCTTGTCCGAGACCTTGCGGTCGAGGATCAATTCGGAGTTACCGGTGCCCTTGAACTCTTCGAAGATCACTTCGTCCATGCGGCTTCCGGTATCGACCAGCGCGGTGGCGATGATGGTGAGCGAGCCGCCCTCCTCGATATTGCGGGCCGCACCGAAGAAGCGCTTCGGCCGCTGCAGGGCGTTGGCGTCGACACCGCCGGTCAGCACCTTGCCGGATGACGGCACCACCGTGTTGTAGGCGCGGCCCAGGCGCGTAATCGAGTCGAGCAGGATCACCACGTCGCGGCCATGCTCGACCAGGCGCTTGGCCTTCTCGATCACCATTTCTGCCACCTGGACGTGACGCACGGCCGGCTCGTCGAAGGTCGAGGACACCACCTCACCCTTCACCGATCGCTGCATGTCGGTGACTTCTTCCGGACGCTCGTCGATCAGAAGCACGATCAGATAGCATTCGGGATGATTGTGCGTGATCGAATGCGCGATGTTCTGCATCAGCACGGTCTTACCCGTGCGCGGCGGCGCCACGATCAAGGCGCGCTGGCCCTTGCCGATCGGCGCAACGATGTCGATCACCCTTGCAGAAAGGTCTTTTCGCGTCGGGTCATCGATTTCCATCCGAAACCGCTGATTGGGAAACAGCGGCGTCAGGTTGTCGAAATTGACCTTGTGCTTGGACTTCTCTGGGTCCTCGAAATTGAGCGAATTGACTTTCAGCAGTGCAAAATAGCGCTCGCCCTCTTTCGGGCTGCGGATGTGGCCTTCGATCGTATCGCCGGTGCGCAGGCCGAAGCGGCGGATCTGCGAGGGCGACACGTAGATGTCGTCAGGGCCCGGCAGATAATTGGCATCGGGCGAACGGAGGAAGCCGAAACCATCGGACAAGACCTCGACGACGCCTTCGCCGATAATGTCGGTTTCCTGGATCGCGAGCTGTTTGAGAATGGCGAACATCAGCTCCTGCTTACGCATGGTGCTGGCGTTTTCGACCCCATTTTCCTCGGCAAACGAGACAAGCTCGGCCGGCGTCTTGGACTTGAGGTCTTGAAGTTTGATTTCCCGCATGGGGGTGGTCCTGTGGAGCATTTTTTGAGAAGGGTCTTGCGAGGTGGCTTTGAGAAAAAGCGGACGCAAAAATGAAGGTCCGCAGGTCTAAGCAAGGAAAGCGCCGGTGGGGCTTCAAACCTGATGTGGCGGCCGGCCCGTTGATGGAACCGGAACGCGATCACATCCGCCTGCGTGGGGTGGGATTGAGACAAATATAGAAAATCGGTTTGCGCTCCGCAAGAAGGACTGAAGCCTGATTCGTGGGCAATGAGCCTGCCTAGAACGGCTTGACCACCACCAGGATCACGATGCCGATCATCAGGACCGTCGGCACCTCATTGATAATCCGATAGAATTTCTGACTTCGGGTATTCCGGTCGGCGGCAAAATCCTTCATCCAGCGGGCAAAAAATCCGTGGACGCCGGAGAGCACGAGCACCAGCAGAAGCTTGCCGTGAAGCCAGCCGGAGCTGAACCAGTGACCAGCCCAGGCCAGATAGAGGCCCGCGAGCCAGGTGATGATCATCGCCGGATTGATGATCGCCCTCAGAAGGCGCCGTTCCATCACCTTGAAGGTCTCGGACTGCTTCGAGCCCTTCTCGGCCTCGCAATGATAGACGAACAGCCGCGGCAGATAGAGCATGCCGGCCATCCAGGAGATGACCGCAATGATGTGCAGCGCCTTGATCCACTCGTAGATCCACCCTTGCATCGTGATCGCTGTGCTCCTGGAACATCTCGGACAGTCTCATCGTTCTCTGAGAAGGCCTGCCAGCGAGGTCACCGATACATATCCGCAAGCACCGCTCTCTTAAAACTAATAAATTTTAGAATCTTAGGTTTGAGTCTAAGTGGCCGTGGATTTGACTCACGCAACGCGATCCCTCCGTTCTCGAGCGCTTGTTCACACCGCTCAACAATTCCGCCCCTATCGTCGCGCAGCGAAATATCGTCCGGTGCCTCAAGTGCTTGCAGT
This sequence comes from Bradyrhizobium sp. Leo170, assembly GCF_004296405.1. Taxonomy (GTDB): domain Bacteria; phylum Pseudomonadota; class Alphaproteobacteria; order Rhizobiales; family Xanthobacteraceae; genus Bradyrhizobium. The sequence goes on along the minus strand of NZ_PSRR01000172.1, from coordinate 6,351 downwards.
GTTCCTTGGCCAGCTTATCAAGAGACAAATTCACATATTCTCACTATCATCCCACCGGCACGGCGGACTTGTCCTCGCAGGAGGCGCTGTGAAGAAAAGGTTTAGATATCCCTAAGGCGGCGATCTCGGCTGAATAGTTGTAGGCAACCTCCACAGGGATTCACAGGATAGACAGAGGTTCTGGTGCCCACATCAGGCAATTACTTTCACCTGCATCTGGTGTCGGACTCAACCGGCGAGACGCTGATCACAGTGGCGCGCGCGGTGGCCGCGCAATACGCCAATGTCTCTCCGGTCGAACACGTTTATCCGCTGGTGCGCAGCCAGAAGCAGCTCGACCGCGTGCTCGATGAAATCGAAGAGTCGCCCGGGATCGTGCTGTTCACGCTGCTCGAGAAAGATCTCGTCAGCCGGCTGGAAGCCAAATGCAGGGAGATCAACGTTCCGAGCCTGTCGATCATTGGCCCGGTGATGCAGTTGTTCGAGGCGTATCTGGGTGCGGCGACCTCGGGTCGTGTCGGCGCGCAGCACGTACTGAACGCGGAATATTTCAAGCGCATCGATGCGCTGAACTACACGATGATGCATGACGACGGCCAGCATGTCGAAGGCCTGGAGGAGGCCGACGTTGTGCTGGTCGGAGTATCCCGCACCTCGAAAACGCCGACGTCGATCTATCTCGCCAACCGCGGCATCCGCACCGCGAATGTCCCACTCGTGCCGGGCATTCCGCTGCCGCATCAACTGGAGCACCTCAAGAAGCCGCTGGTGGTCAGCCTCCATGCGACGCCGGAGCGCCTGATCCAGGTCCGGCAAAACCGGCTCTTGAGCATGGGCGCTGCTTCCGGCAACGACGAATATATCGACAGGCAGGCGGTCGCCGATGAAGTCGCGTTCGCGCGCCGTCTGAGCGCAAAATTCAACTGGGCGCTGCTGGATGTCACGCGACGCTCGATCGAGGAGACCGCCGCAGCGGTGATGAAACTCTATAACGACCGCCAGCGGCAGCGGCCGTGGCCGCCGGAGTGATTCGGCGACCATGACGATCTGGCGCGGAAAAGATCCGCTGATTCTTGCCTCGCAGAGCCGTGCGCGAAAGATGCTGCTGGCCAATGCGGGGATCGAGTTCGAGGCTCTTCCGGCGGATATCGACGAACGGGCGATCCAGGAAAATTCAGGCCTTTCGGCGCCGGCGGAAATTGCGTCGCTGCTGGCGCGCGAAAAGGCCTTGTTTGTTTCCTTGCAGCGGCCGGGACGATTCGTCGTCGGCGCCGACCAGACGCTGGCGCTCGGCGATCGATTGTTCAGTAAACCTGCCGGCCGCGTTCAGGCGGCCGAACAATTGCGTGCGCTCGCGGGTCGGGTTCACGAATTGCATTCCGCCGTTGCCGTCGCCCAAGACGGTAAAATACTGTTTGCCGACATCAGCGTGGCGCGCATGTCGATGCGCCCGCTTCGCGAGGACGGGATCAACGCCTATCTGGGCCAGGCCGGCGAGGCCGTGACCACCAGCGTTGGCGCCTATCAGCTCGAGGGCCTCGGGGTACACCTGTTCGAGCGCATCGACGGCGACCATTTCACCATCCTCGGCCTGCCGCTATTGTCGTTGCTAGCCTTCCTGCGCAGCGAGAATTTGCTGGCAATCTGACATGTTTCCGAGTGATGACTGAAAGATGCTGATACTAGGACTGACCGGCTCGATCGGGATGGGGAAATCCACCACCGGGAAACTGTTCGCGGAAGCCGGCGTTCCCGTCTATGACGCCGACGCGACCGTGCACAAACTCTACGAAGGCGAAGCGGGGCCGGCGATCGAAGCCGCTTTCCCGGGCACCACCGCTGATGGCAAGGTGGATCGCGCAAAGCTTTCCGCGCGCGTGGTCCACGATCCCGCGGCCATGAAGCGGTTGGAGCAGATCGTCCACCCGATGCTCGGCGCCTCCCGGCAGAGATTCTTTGCGGATGCGGAAGCCTCCGGTGCGCCCGTCGTGGTCGTCGACGTGCCGCTGCTGTTCGAGACCGGCGGAGAGAAAAGGGTCGATGCGGTGGTCGTCGTGACGACCTCCCCGGAAATACAGCGCGAGCGCGTTCTGGCACGGGGCACGATGGACGACGAAAAGCTCGATGCGATCCTGGCGCGACAACTGCCCGATGCCGAGAAACGCAAGCGGGCGGATTTCGTGGTGGATACCTCACACGGCCTTGATCCCGTGCGCGCGCAAATCAAGGACATTCTGGCTGAGGTCGTTAAGATGCCGAAGCGGCGAATCTGATTCGCTGGGTATTCTCCGGTCCTAAAAAGTCCATGCGCGAAATCGTTCTCGATACCGAAACCACCGGCCTTGATCCCTTGCGCGGCGATCGGCTTGTCGAGATTGGTTGCATCGAGATCTTCAACCGCATGCCGACCGGCCAAGCCTACCACGTCTACATCAATCCCGAACGGGACATGCCGGCGGAGGCCTTTGCCGTTCACGGCCTCTCGACCGAATTCTTGGCCAGCAAGCCGGTGTTCACCGAAGTGGTCGACGAATTCCTGGCGTTCATCGCCGACACCCCGCTGGTGATCCACAACGCCTCGTTCGACATCAGCTTCATCAATGCCGAACTCGATCGAATCAAGCGGCCGGTGATCGCCAAGGACCGGCTGGTCGACACCTTGCTGCTGGCGCGCCGGAAACATCCGGGCGTGTCGAACCGGCTCGACGATCTCTGCTCGCGCTATTCGATCGATAATTCCCGCCGCACCAAGCACGGCGCGCTTCTCGATGCCGAGCTCCTGGCGGAGGTTTATGTCGACCTGATCGGGGCGCGGCAGTCACAGCTCATCCTGGCCTCGGAAGCCGCGATCACCCAGGTTGGCCATGGCGATATGCCGCGGCGGCAGCGCGAGATTCCGCTGGCGCCGCGAGTGACCGCCGCGGAGCGCGAGGCACACCGCGCCTTCATCGCGACCCTCGGCGACAAGCCAATCTGGAACGATTACCTGCCGGCGGCGGCCGAAGCCGCCGCTTAAATTCCTTAAGATCAGCTCGGTTTCACGCCGGGCGCCGGGGCGGCTTGTGTCGCTGCCTGCCGCTCCATGTTCTGGCGGTACAGGCCGACGAAATCGACGGGATCCAGCATCAAGGGCGGGAAGCCGCCATCGCGTACGGCGGTGGCGATGATCTCGCGCGCGAACGGGAACAACAGCCGCGGGCACTCGATCATCACCAGCGGGTGCAGGTTCTCCTGCGGCACGTTCAGGATCCGGAACACGCCGGCATATTGCAGGTCGAAGCTGAACATCACCTTGCCGGCACTCTCGGCCTTGCCGTCGACCGAAAGCGTCACCTCATATTCGCTCTCGGCGAGGTTTTGGGCCGAAACATTGATCTGGATGTTGATCGCCGGTTGCTGCTGCTGCGGCCCGAGCGAGGCCGGCGCGTTCGGGTTCTCGAACGAGAGATCCTTGGTGTATTGCGCCAGCACGTTGAGCTGGGGCGGGGCCTGCTCGGGGGGTGCGCCGTTGCCGTTGGTCATGGGAAGCTCTCCTGAGCACTGGCGATCGGAGACGGTCTGACGTCCGAAGCCGCAGTTAAGGTTTTGGAAATGCTGGTGCCGGGCGAGTGGCTATCATAGCCCCACAGTGCTCCACAAGGCGACAGTCCTTGATAGCCAAACCTTCGCCGATTTACCGCCGGGATCGTCAATCGCGGCTGAAAGGCGGCACCATTTGCTCCCTAAACATTTGAAGATGCGTGATTTCCAGGCATCATCGGATTTCCCCTCGCCGCCAAAACGCGCTACAATGCCCGCGCCAAAACGCGCCATTGGCCGAGCGGAGTTTCGTGCCTACATGCTGCGGACTCAATTGGCGAGGTAATCTCCGCCGTTCCCTGAGCGGAACGCCCGCTGGGGCGGACCGTTGCCGGTGCAGATCAGAAAGCGAACACGACGTGGATATCTACACCATCATTTTCCTGGCGCTGGCCGTCTTCATTTTCCTGCGCCTGCGTAGTGTCCTCGGACAGCGCACCGGCAGCGAGCGGCCCCCCTATGACCGTGCGGCCCCGAATGTCCTGCAGCGGGACAATAATGTCGTCCCGATGCCGGGCTCGGTGATCGACCAGCCGCCTCCGCTGCCGAGCAAGGACGTGACGCCGCCTTCCGACCGCTGGAAGGGAATTGCCGAACCCAGCACGGCGCTGGCGCAGGGGCTGGATGGCATTGTCGCCCAGGACTCTTCTTTCGATCCGCGCCATTTCATCTCGGGTGCGCGGAGCGCCTATGAGATGATCGTGCTCGCCTTTGCCAATGGCGACCGCCGCGCGTTGCGCGACCTGTTGTCGAGCGAGGTCTATGACAGCTTCGATGCTGCGATCAAGGATCGCGAGAAGCACGAGCAGAAGACCGAGACCCGCTTCGTCTCGATCGACAAGGCCGAGATCGTCGGCGCGGAAGCACGCGACCGTGCGGCGCAGGTCACGGTTCGGTTCGTGTCGCAGATGATTTCCGTCACCCGCGACAAGGCCGGTACCATCGTCGACGGCAATCCGGAAAAGGTCGCCGATATCACCGATGTCTGGACATTCGCCCGCGATACGGCGTCGCGCGATCCGAACTGGAAACTGGTTGGCACTGGAAGCGCCCACTAATCCGCTTCGCCTCGCGCGTCTCACGGCCGCGTGCTGCGCAATCGCTCTTCTATGCTCGACCGCCGCGCTAGAGGCGCGGCCAAGGCACGCCGCGAAAGCGACCAGGCACTCGGCCGTCCAGCACACTCGTCACCTCCCCTATCCGCGGCTGGAGTTGCCGCTGCAGATCAGCGGCAGCCAGTATGAACCGCTGGCCTGGACCGACATGCCAGGCTGGAGCGATGACGATCACCTTGCGGCCTACAAGGCGTTTCGTGCGAGCTGCCGGCCGATCGCCGCCGAGCACGGCCTGCCTTCGGAATCGAAGGCACTCGGCACCTCGTTGCGCGATCCCTGCCGCATCGCCAAGGGCTTGGAGCTCACCGACGAGGCCAAGGCGAAAGCGTTCTTCGAGGAGCATTTCCTTCCGCTGCGCATTTCGCGGCTCGGCGAGGGCGAGGGTTTTGTCACCGGCTATTACGAGCCGGTGCTGGATGGGTCGCGGACCCAGACCGACGTCTACAACGTGCCGGTCTATCGCCGGCCGTCGAACCTGTTCGTCCGCGGCGCCAAGCAGAGCTCGAGCGGTCTGCCGAACAAGGGCCAGGTGTTCCGCAAGATCGGCCGCCGCAAGCTCGTGCCGTATTATGATCGCGCCGAGATCGAGGACGGCGTGATCGCCGGCCGCGGCCTCGAGATCTGCTGGCTCAAGGAGCAGACTGATCTGTTGTTCGCGCAGATTCAGGGCTCGGCGCGGGTGCGCTTCGAGGACGGCTCGACATTGCGCATCAATTATGATGCTCACAACGGCTATCCCTATACGCCGGTCGGCCGCATCCTGATCGACCGCGGCATCGTCCCGAAAGAACAGATGTCGATGCAGAAGATCAGGGACTGGATGGCGCAGAACCCTGATGGCGCCAAGGAATTGCGGCGGCAGAACCGCTCCTATGTATTCTTCCGCGAGGTGCAGCTCTCCGACAAGGATGAAGCGGTCGGCGCGCAGGGCGTGCCGTTGACGCCGGGTCGTTCGATCGCGGTCGACAAGGCGCTGCACGTCTATGGCACGCCGTTCTTCATCGAGGGCGAATTGCCGATCGAATCCGAGCAGTCGAAGACGCCGTTCCGCCGCCTGATGATCGCGCAGGATACCGGCTCGGCGATCGTCGGCCCCGCCCGCGCAGACCTTTACTTCGGCGCCGGGGCCGATGCCGGAAAAGTCTCGGGCCGGCTGCGGCATAGTATGCGCTTCGTGATGCTGGTGCCGAGGAGCCTCGATCCCGTCGCGCGCGGGCGCAGGATGCCGGTGCCGGATGAGCGGCCGTCGGAAAAGATCGCGAAGCTATTTCCGCAAACCGATCCGAAGGAAAAGAGCGCGGCGAAGCCCGTGGATGCTTCCGCTGCATCGGGCGCGCAAGCTGCATCCGTCGCAAGGCCGGTGCCGCTGCCGGAGCGGCGGCCCGGCATCAAGGCGGGGGATGAGCGGCGCCATCGGCATTTCCGCCATCACCGCTATTACAGATGAAGCGTCCCGTTCCGATTGCAGATCCCGCGCCGCCGCGGCGAAGGCGCGCGCTCAGCCAAGAAGAGCGTGCGCTGTGGGAAGGCGTTGCAAAGCAAGTCAAGCCACTGCGCAAACGCCACCCCGTTGCGAAGGCGCACGCCGCGCCCGAAGTGGAGACCAAGGCCGCCGCGAAGCCGGTTGCCCCGGCAAAGCCGATCCCGGCGAAGTCAG
>NZ_PSRR01000171.1 GCF_004296405.1 Bradyrhizobium sp. Leo170 | reverse complement strand
CCCGACCACTGTTTTCGCCCGGCCGGCGCCTCCGCGGCCTGTTCCCCGCGGTCTGACCTGAGCCTATGCAGGGCCAGAATTGCAGCCAAGCCCCTTGACATACCTGCGCTTTCGGCAGAACGCGTGTCGGAAGCGTCATGGACTGTTCATGGATCTGATTAACACCACCTGGGAACTGCAGGCGGCCTGCGACCGCTTGGCCGCCCACCCCGTCATCACCGTCGACACCGAGTTCCTGCGGGAGACGACCTACTACCCCCTACTCTGCGTGCTGCAAATGGCGAGCCCGGATGAGGCCGTCGTGATCGACGCCCTCGCCCCCGGCATCGACCTGACACCTTTCTTCGAGTTGATGGCCAACGAGCAGGTGCTGAAGGTGTTCCACGCCGCCCGGCAGGACATCGAGATCGTCTGGCACCGCGCCAACACCATCCCGCACCCGATCTTCGACACACAGGTTGCGGCCATGGTGCTCGGCTATGGCGACAGCATCGCCTATGACCAGCTCGTCGAGCGCATCACCGGCCATCGGCCGGACAAGACCCACCGCTTCACCGACTGGTCGCGCCGGCCGCTCAGCGCCGAGCAGACTCAATACGCCGTCGCCGACGTCACGCATTTGCGCGACGTCTTCACCGCGCTCGACGCGGACCTGAAGAAGCGCGGCCGCAACGACTGGGTCAGCGAGGAGATGGAGATCCTGACCTCGCCCCGCACCTACGACTTCCATCCGGAGCGCGCCTGGGAGCGGCTGAAAACCAGAGTGCGGAAGCCGCGCGAGCTCGCGGTGCTGATCGAGGTCGCCGCGTGGCGCGAGCAGGAGGCGCAGAGCCGCGACGTGCCGCGCTCGCGCGTGCTGAAGGACGAGGCGGTCGGCGATATCGCAACACATGCGCCGACGTCGTTGGACAAGCTTGCCAACCTGCGCTCGCTGCCGAAAGGATTCGAGCGCTCGAAATGGGGCACGGACATCATCGCCGCCGTGCAGCGTGGGCTCGCCCGCGATTTCGCGAAACTGCCGAAGATCGAGAAGCCGCGCAACAATTCCAATGGTGCAGCGATCGTCGAACTGTTGAAGGTGCTGCTCAGGATGACGTCGGAGCGACACGCGGTCGCAAGCAAGGTGATCGCGACCGTCGATGATCTCGAGCAGATCGCCGCCGACGATCATGCCGACGTCGCCGCCCTGCACGGCTGGCGGCGCGAATTATTCGGCGAGGCGGCGCTCAAGCTCAAGCACGGCCGGCTGGCGCTTGCGATCGACAAGGGACGCGTAGTCAAGGTGGAACGCGCCAGGGAGTAACGGGGTAGTTATCGCCTTGCGCAGACCTAGCGCACTTATGTTGAAATTCCAGGTCGCAAGCAACATTTTGTGCACCTTCATCGCCTAGGTTGCGGCATCATCCCTTTACACGGGACAAGAAACGCATGCCGCATGATCTGGCCGGCAGCGCTGCGCCCATGCAGCGCAAGAAACTTGAAGACGCGCTTCGCCCTGAGTGGGGAGATTTGCGGGTGTTCCTGCTCTGCGCACGGAACCGCAGCTTTAGCCGCGCCGCCGACGTCCTCGGCGTGCCGGCAACCGCAATGATGCGCAAGATCGACAAGCTCGAGGACGATCTCGGCTGCAAACTGTTTTCGCGCGACGAAGCGCAACTGGCGCTGACCGGCGAAGGACGGGCGCTGCTATTCGATGTCGAGCAGATGGAGCGTCTCAGCCTCAATGTCGTCAGGCGCGCGCGTGCGCCGGCGGAGGTGAGCGGCACCGTGCGGATCGCGGTGACCGAGGGACCCGGGAACTTCTGGGTGCTGCCGCGGCTGATCACGTTCGAACGGACCCACCGCAACATCATCGTCGAGCTGCGTTGCGTGTCCGGCTGCACTGAGGTTCCGCGGCAAGAGGCGGACATCTCGCTTCAGGTCGAGCGGCCAAGCGATCCCGAACTGATCGCGACAAAGATCGGCCGGTTACACATCCACGCTTTCGCCTCGAAGGCCTATCGCGATGCCTACGGCCTGCCGACATCGCTCGACGAGCTGAAGCATCATCGCATCGTCAAGCAGGATGGCGTGCCGCATGGCGACGGCACCTACAAGCGGATCCTCGGCGTGGACTCGCTGGAGGGCATCGTCGGCATCTCCACCAATTCCAGCGTGGCCGCGCTCTACGCCGTCGAACAGGGCGCGGGAATCGGCTTCCTGCCGAGTTCGGTGATTGCGCTCGGCGCGCCGCTGGTCGCGGTCGACCTCGGCGTCAACCATCAACTGGATCTATGGCTCTGCTATCATCGCCAGTTCCGCCACTCGGACCGCCACACGCTGATGATCGAATGGCTGAAGAGCATCTTCGATCCCAAGGTCTATGCCTGCTTCCGCGACGAATTCATCCATCCCGACGAACTGACGCCGCTGATGGTGGGATCGCGCGAGCATTTTGGATTGCAGAACTACGTGGCGCCCAAGCCTTTCCCGACCGAGGCGACTACCACTTGAACTCGACGCCGACAGCGCCCTGGTGCGACTGCATCGCGGCGCGGAATTTTCCGTCGTAGTTGAGATAGAGCCGCGCGGTATTGGTCAGGTTGAGCGACGCCACCGCGCCGGCATCCGCGCCATACTGGCTTTCAGCAATGCCCTGCAGCGTGATGCTCTGACTGCCGAGGCTGACGGTGATATCGCCAAAGTTCTGCGCGACATTGTCGACGAACTTGCCATAGGCCGAGAGGTCGAACACCTTCTGGTCGAAGATCCAGTAGTGTCCGACTTCCGCCCCGATCATCACCCGCATCCGCTCCACAGTGGCGGCGCTGGCGAAGACGGGATCGAGGCCGCCGAACTCCTGGAATGATCCGGTCCTGGCGCGGACATATTCGAGGCTCGCCTTCGGCACGATGCGGCTCTGGTCCTTGTCCCAGTAATAACTGAACTCGCTCAGCGCGCCATCGAGCTTGGCGTTGTAACCCGCCGTGGCCAAACCAAGACCGGTATCGCGACTGGAGTGGATGTTGCCGAAGCCGTGCACGACGGCCATCGCCCAGGTCCACGGCCCCTTGTCGACGGTGGCGTGGGCGCCAAGCTGGGTCAGGTCGATGGCCGCCGATTGCAGCGCGAGCGGCACGTCGATGTCGGTGCGGCTCTGGTCGACGGAGAAGCCGAGATTGACGCCCGGCGCGATTCGCGCACCGATGCCGGCCACCCCGCCCCAGGTTTTGCGGCGGTCGCCGACGAAATCCCCGACGGCGTCGTTGCGCGCCGAAATGCCGTAGCCCTCGAACCAGGTGCGGAAGCGCGGCGCCTCCACGCTCTCGGAGGCACCTCCTCCACCGGGGTTGGTCCGCGCCATGCGGTTGAAGCCGTTGGTCGCCTGGTTGCCGATCCGCTCCAGGAAGTTGCTGCCAAGATTGGCTATCGCCGAGCCCGCCGCGAGATCGGCGTTAACCATGCCGGCTGTCGGCGACGGGATCGGCGTCGGACTTGGGCTCGGCGTTGGACTCGCCGCCGGGGGTGGGGTCGGAGTTGGTGCAGGCGTCGGCGGCCGCGATTGCGCCTGCGCCGAACAGATCGTGCCGATGGCCAGGCAAAGCGCGCCCGCAATCGCCCATGCGAGGCCGCGGCAGCCTCTGACGGAGCTTGCCCCCGACGGGCGCCACGAGCAGCGCATGTGTTCAATTCCCAAACGACGCGAGCCTGAAAATGCGTAAAAACAGCTGTAAATATCGGCCGATTTGCCCCTACTTCACCGGGAGCGTCAATCAGCCGGCCTTGCACACTTCGCCTCAGGCCGCAGCATTGTTGTCGATCGGCCACAGGCGTTGCCGCGGAGCACCGATTTTCCGTGGCACACCAGAGGCTTGCTAACTTGCAGTTTTCGTGTTGCAATCTCCGGCACAATCGGATTGGGCCGTTCGACTGTGCGTTTCGTGACCTTGAAGTCTAAGAATCGGATTTTGATCAGACTGCCGGAAACCGGTTTGTGGCGTGGCACGCGCAAAGCGTGGCCGCGTCTTTTTTACGTCTAGACGAGGAGACAGGCGATGCCGAAGGGTACCGTCAAGTGGTTCAACCCAACCAAGGGTTATGGGTTCATCAAGCCGGCCGTCGGCGACAGGGACGTCTTCGTCCATATCTCGGCGGTTGAGCGTGCGGGACTCTCTACGCTCAACGAAAACCAAACAGTCGAGTACGACCTAGTGGAGAACCGCGGCAAAGCATCCGCGGAAAACCTCAAGGTCTCCTAGACTCCAGTCACGATCAGCTCTGGCACTACCCCCGGCATCACCCCGGGGGGATTTCTTTGACGGACGCGGACGTTGCACTAACTTGCCGCGGGCGAAATCAGCGTGCCGTCTGACGCTGCGTTTCCCGCTGTCTTGCAGACATCGCCTTCCAGCGTGAGCCGGCCTGCCGCAAGCAGCCGCAGCGCTTCCGGATAGATCTGGTGCTCGATCTGGATGACGCGGGCCGCCAGCGTCACCGGCGTATCGTCATCGGCGACCGCGACCGCGCCCTGCACCACGATCGGCCCGGCATCGGTCTCCGGGATCACGAAATGCACGGTGGCGCCCGAGATCTTCACCCCGGCCTTAAGCGCCTGGCCATGCGGATCGAGGCCGGGGAAGCACGGCAATAGCGACGGATGGATGTTGAGCATCCTGCCGTACCAGCGCTGCACGAATTCGGCCGTGAACAGCCGCATGAAGCCGCCGAGGCAGATCAGCTCGACGTTCTTCTCGTCGAGCGCGCGCTGCAGCATCGCCTCGAAGCCGGCGCGGTCCTTGCCGAACGGCTTGCTCTCGATGACGATGGTCGGAATGCCGCTCGCGCTTGCCTTGGCGAGGCCGGCGGCGTCGGCGCGGTTGGAGATCACCACGACGATCTCGGCCGGAAAGTCGTCCGCCTTTGCAGCCTCGATCAGCGCGACCATGTTCGATCCGCGCCCGGAAATCAGGATGGCGACTCTGCGCTTCATTGCGAAAGATCGAGATGGCCGTTGTAGACCACGCGATGCTCGCCGGTCGCGTGGATCACCTCACCGAGCAACGTCGCGGTCTCGCCACTTTCGGTGAAGACCTCCATGACCCGATCGACCGCATCCGCTTTCACGATCGCGATCATGCCGATGCCGCAGTTGAAGGTGCGCAGCAGCTCGAGCTCGGCGATACCGCCCGCTTCTGCCAGCCATTTGAACACCGGCAGGACCGGCAGCCGAGCGAGATCGATGCCGACACCCAGGTGCTTCGGCAGCACCCGCGGAATGTTGTCGGTGAAGCCGCCGCCGGTAATGTGCGCCAGCCCCTTGATCGCCCCGGTCTCGCGGATCGCGCGCAGGCAGGATTTGACGTAGAGCTTGGTCGGCGTCAGCAGCGCGCCGCCGAGCGTCATGACCGGCGAGAACGGCGCCGGCGCGTCGAAGCTGACGCACGACTGCTCGACGATCTTGCGCACCAGCGAAAATCCGTTGGAGTGAACGCCGGACGAAGCCAGGCCGATCACGGCATCGCCAATGGCGATATCCGGTCGCGGCAAGAGCGTCCCGCGCTCGGCGGCCCCGACCGCAAACCCGGCGAGGTCATAATCGCCGTCCTTGTAGAGCCCCGGCATCTCCGCGGTCTCGCCGCCGATCAGCGCGCAGCCGGATTCGCGGCAACCCTCGGCGACGCCCGCGACGATCGCAGCCGTCGCCTCCGGATCGAGCTTGCCGCAGGCGAAATAGTCCAGGAAGAACAGCGGTTCCGCGCCCTGCACGACGAGGTCGTTGACCGACATCGCCACCAGGTCGATGCCGATCCCATCATGCAGCCCGGTCTCGATCGCGATCTTGACCTTGGTGCCGACACCATCGGTCGCGGCCACCAGCACGGGGTCCTTGAAGCCGGCCGCCTTCAGATCGAACAGGCCGCCGAAGCCGCCGATCTCGGCGTCCGCACCGGCGCGCGCGGTGGCACGGACCATCGGCTTGATCAGATCGACCAGCCGGTTGCCCGCATCGATGTCGACGCCGGAATCCGCGTAAGTGAGGCCGTTCTTGCGCTCGGTCATGCAAAATTCCAGTTGAAGACGGCTGGTTACGAGGAATTCCGCCCCCGCGCAATGGCTCGCAAGGCGGCAGGCGGTATACTATGTAGATAACGACCGGCTCAGCCCCCAGAGGGGCCGAATCTTCCGTGAATTCAGGCCGGTAGCCGGGAAGCGACCGAGTTGAGCATACCCAATATCATCACGCTGGGCCGCATCATTCTGGTGCCGGTCATCGTCTGGGCGATCGTCTCCAGCCAGATGGAAATCGCGTTTGCGATCTTCGTGATTGCCGGCGTCAGCGACGCCGTCGACGGTTTCCTCGCCAAGCGCTTCAACATGACGAGCGAGCTCGGCGCCCTGCTCGATCCGCTCGCCGACAAGGCGCTGCTGGTGTCGATCTATGTGGCGCTCGGGATCTGGGGCGCGGTGCCGCGCTGGCTTGTCATCCTCGTGGTGTCGCGCGACATCATGATCGTGGCGGCGGTGATCGTGTCCTGGCTGTTCGACAAGCCGGTCGAGATAAAACCGCTGATGGTCTCGAAACTTAACACGGGGGCTCAGGTTGCCTTCGCAGCCCTGGTGCTGGCCTCGCTCGGTTTCGGTTTCCAGCCAAGGCCTTATGATCTGATCCTGATGGGATTTGTCACCATCTTTACTTTGGTTTCCGTCTCCCTCTATCTCGTGGAGTGGGTGCGGCACATGAGCACGATCGAAGCGCGCTAGAGCGCTTTCGAGCTAAGAGCGTTTTCGAGCGAAGTGGGCACCGGTTCGCATAGCAATCAAGTTTACGCAGATTGCGTAGACTTATCTGCGCAGAAAACGCGTCAAGAGAATGAAAGCCCCGGAGAGTTTTTGCGTGGCAGGTAGCGTTCACCCTCGTCAGCTTGCGTTGGCGCTGCCGCATGCGGAGAGCCTGACCCGCGACGACTTCCTCGAGGGAACGGCGAATGAGGCCGGCCTCGCTCTGATCGAGAGCTGGCCCGACTGGCCGAACCGCATCATGCTGCTGGTCGGCCCCGAAGGATCGGGGAAAAGCCACCTCGCCGCGATCTGGGCCGAGCGGGCCGGCGCGCGCTCGACAGCGGCGCACGCACTGTCGGCCGAGACCGTGCCGGCGGACCTCGCGACCGGTGCACTCGTTGTCGAAGACTTGAACCCGCACGGCTTCGACGAGCGCGCGATGTTTCACCTGCTCAATCTCGCCCGCCAGGACGAAGCCTTCGTGCTGATGACCGCTCGCATTCCGCCGTCGGCGTTCGAGATCGAATTGCGCGACCTCCGGTCACGGCTGCGTGCGGTGCCGACCGTGTCATTGTTGCCGCCAGACGATCTCTTGTTTCGCGGCCTGATCGTCAAATACTGCACGGACCGCCAGATGACCGTGGACGAATCACTGGTGAGCTATCTCGCCAGCCGGATCGAGCGCTCCTACGCCGCCGCCCGCCAGGCGGTGGAACTGCTCGACACCGAGGCGCTGCGGCTCGGGCGGCCGGTGACCCGGGCGCTGGCGGCGGAACTGTGGCGCAACGCCTGACCCTGTGACTTGACGGCGCTGGCGCGGAGAACGTCAATGTCATCGAAACGTCATCCCCTTATCACAAGGTTTGCGTTGCCTTTGCTTGAGTGGCTCTGGCCCTGAACGCGAATGGATCGAGAACTTCATGGAATCGGCACAACCTATTGAAGTACAAGAGAAAGAACAGGTTGCTGAGAGGCTGCCGGCGGTCGCGACGAGCCCCGAACGCTTCATCAACCGCGAGCTTTCCTGGCTGCATTTCAATCGCCGCGTGCTGGAAGAGGCCGTCAATCCCGGCCATCCCGCGCTCGAGCGGGTGAGATTCCTGTCGATATCCGCCAACAACCTCGACGAGTTCTTCATGGTCCGCGTCGCCGGTATCAAGGCGCAGGTCCGTGAAGGCATCCCGGAGCGCAGCCCCGATGGCCTGACGCCATCCGAACAGCTCGTCCTGATCAACCAGACCGTTTCCAAGCTCGCCTCCGACCAGCAGGCGATCTGGAGCGACCTGCGCACGATGCTCTCGGAAGTCGGCATCAACCTCGTCGATGGGCGGGACGTCACCAAGACGGAGCGGGCCTGGATCGAGGATCATTTCCTGCACAGCATCTTCCCGCTGCTGACGCCGCTCGCGATCGATCCGGCGCATCCCTTCCCGTTCATTCCGAACCTCGGCTTCACGGTGGCCCTGCAATTATCCCGGGTCTCCGACGGCAAGGCGATGAACGCGCTGATCCGCATGCCCGGCAAGATCGACCGCTTCATCCGCATCCCCAGTGATGGCCGGCTGCGCCTGATCACGTTGGAGCAGGCCACCGGCCTCTTCATCGGGCGCCTGTTCCCGGGCTACACGGTCAACGGCCAGGGCGCCTTCCGCGTCATCCGCGACTCCGAAATCGAAATCGAGGAAGAAGCCGAAGACCTCGTCCGCACGTTCGAGACCGCGCTGAAGCGACGTCGGCGCGGATCGGTGATCCGGCTGGAGATCGAGGCCAAGATGCCGGAAGAGCTGCGCCTGTTCGTGCAGCACGCGCTCAACGCCGCCGACGACGAGGTTTTCCTGGTCGACGGCGTGCTGGCCATGAACGAGCTGTCGCAACTCACCCGGCTCGACCGGCCCGATCTCGAATTCACACCCTATGTGCCGCGTCATCCGGAACGGGTGCGCGACCATGGCGGTGATATCTTCGCCGCGATCCGGCAGAAGGACCTGATCGTCCACCACCCCTACGAATCCTTCGACGTCGTGGTGCAGTTCCTGCAGCAGGCCGCCCGCGACCCCGACGTCGTCGCCATCAAGCAGACGCTCTATCGCACCTCGCAGAATTCGCCGATCGTGCGCGCGCTCGCCGAAGCGGCTGAAGCCGGCAAGTCGGTCACGGCGCTGATCGAGCTGAAGGCGCGCTTCGACGAGGAAGCGAACATCCGCTGGGCGCGCGACCTCGAGCGCGCCGGCGTGCAGGTGGTCTACGGCTTCATCGAGCTCAAGACCCACGCCAAATTATCGATGGTGGTGCGCCGCGAGGGCGGCAATCTCACGACCTATGTCCACACCGGCACCGGCAACTACCATCCGGTGACCGCGCGCATCTACACCGATCTCTCCTACTTCACGTCAGACCCGATCATCGGCCGCGACGCCGCGCGTGTGTTCAACTACATCACCGGCTATGCCGAGCCGAGCGACATCGAGAAGATGGCGGTGTCGCCGCTCACGCTGCGCAAGCGCATGATCGAGCATATCCAGGGCGAGAGCAACCATGCGCGACACGGCCGCCCGGCCGCGATCTGGATGAAGATGAACTCGCTGGTCGACCCCGACATCATCGACGCGCTCTATGAAGCATCGCAAGCGGGAGTGCCGATCGAACTCGTGGTGCGCGGCATCTGCTGCCTCAGGCCGGGCCTGCCCGGGCTTTCCGAGAACATCCGCGTCAAATCGGTGATCGGCCGCTTCCTGGAACACGGCCGAATCTATTGCTTCGGCATGGGATATGGCCTGCCCAGCGCAAAAGCGGCTGTGTATATCTCCTCTGCCGACATGATGCCGAGGAACCTCGACCGCCGTGTCGAAGTGCTGTGTCCGCTGCAAAATCCCACGGTGCATCAGCAGGTTCTCGAACAGATCATGGTCGCGAATCTGAAGGACACCGAGCAGAGCTGGCGATTGTTGCCCGACGGATCGTCAACGCGTATGAAGGCCGCGAAAGGCGAAGAGCCTTTCAACCTTCATAATTACTTCATGACGAATCCAAGTCTGTCGGGCCGTGGAAAGTCTCTCAAGGAATCTTCGCCCCGCCGACTTACTCGCCGCAACGAGCGCTAGCCACCACAAGGGGACTTTCCGGTGAAGCGACCGCGCAAGCGCGCTATCAGCGTCGCTGTCATCGATATTGGCTCCAACTCGGTGCGTCTCGTGATCTACGAGTCGCTGTCGCGCAGCCTCATCACGCTGTTCAACGAGAAGGCGCTGTGTGGTCTCGGCCGCGAGGTGCAGAGCACGGGGCTTCTTGCGGAGGATGCGGTCGCAAAAGCGCTGACGGCGCTGCGGCGGTTTCGCGCGCTGTGCCGGGTCCAGAGGGTCGGCCGCGTCTATGCGATCGCGACAGCGGCCTGTCGCGACGCCAGGAACGGTGCTGATTTCATCGCCGAGGCCGAGCGCATCTGCGGAACGCGGATCGAAATTCTATCGGGCCCACGGGAAGCCAAGCTCTCCGCCCTGGGCGTCGTCTCCGGCGTGCACAAGCCCGACGGCATCGTCGGCGATCTCGGCGGCGGCTCGGTCGAACTGATCGACGTCAAGGGCAATCGCGTCCACAGCGGCGTGACGCTGCCGCTCGGCAGCCTTGCGCTGCAGGACCTCTCGGACAAATCGCTGAAACGCGCCGAGCGCATCGTCCGCAACGAGCTGTCTGAGGTTCCGCAGCTCAAGGCGGGCCGCGGCCGCAATTTCTACGCGGTCGGCGGCACCTGGCGCGCGCTGGCGCGCATCCACATCATCCAGAGCGGCTATCCGCTCAAGGTGATGCATGGCTATTCGATTCCCGCCGCCGACGCGCTCGATTTCGCGCAGCGCTTGCGCCGGCTGGCGGCAACCAACATGCTCGCCAATATCGAGGCTGTGGCCGACGCGCGGCGGCCGCTGCTCACCTACGCCGCGCTCGTTCTTGAATACATCATCCGGGTGGCAAAGCCGAAGACGATCGTGTTCTCCACCTTCGGCGTGCGCGAAGGCCTGTTCTACGAAATGCTGCCGCCAGCCGAGCGCGCCAAGGATGGCCTGATCTGCGCAGCGCAGACGATGAACGGCCTGCTCTCGCGGTCGGCGCGCCATGCCGAGGAACTGATCGCCTGGACCGATCGGCTCGTGCGTGTCGTGAGGCTGCGCGAGACCGACGAGGACCGCAGGCTGCGTCATGCCGCCTGCCTGTTGTCTGATATCGGCTGGCGCGTGCATCCCGATCACCGCGGCGAGGAGACGCTCAGCCTCATCACCAACGGCAATTTCGGCTCCATTACCCATCAGGGCCGCACCTTCGTCGCGCTCTCGGTGTTCTACCGCTACGCCGGCTTGAGCCTGGAGAACGAACCGCCGGAAATCGTGCAGGAGATGGTGCCGCATACGATGCTCGAACGCGCGCGCCTGCTTGGCGCCGCGTTTCGCGTCGCTCACCTGATCTCGGCAGCACGACCCGGCGTACTGCCGTCGACGCATTTCCGCACCGACGGACGTAAACTCATGCTGGTGTTTGAGCACCGGATGGTCGATCTCGTCGCCGACCGCGTCGGCAGCCGCTTCAAGCAACTGGCGCGTCTGGTCGGGCGCACCGGTTCGATCGTGCGGCGCTAGAGCATGATCCGGAAAAGTGGAAACCGGTTTTCCCTCGCGACAAACGCGAAGCGTTTGCGCGGAGATCATGCTCAAACAAAGAGTGCCGTAGCCCGGGTGAAGCGCCAGCGTAACCCGGGGGTCGCTCGCAACGCGGCTGCAGGTGTCCCGGGTTACGCGTTCCGCTCCACCCGGGCTACATGCTGTCCGCCGATCGCGGCACAGTGGAGGAGCGATGCAGGACATTCAGGCGCTGCAGCGATACGCCACGCTCGACGTCTGGCGCGAGCGCTGGTCGACGGTGGCGATGATTGCTGTGGCCCTGCTGCTGGCGCTCGGCCTGTTCGCGCTGATCTGGATGGCTCTCCGTAGCCCCGAGCCCGCGCGGCGGGAGCCGGCGATCATCCAGCTTCTGCTTGTTCCCCCGCCACCTCCGCAGCGGCCTCCCGAGCCGGCGAAGGAGACGACGCAGCGCACTCTGCAGGCGCCGCCATCCGTCCCGGTCCCCCCGAAGAAGGTGGTGAACAATCGCCGGGATTCCGTCGCAGCCGCGCCGACACCGAAGCCCGCGCCGCCGCAGCCGAAGACAAAACTGCCCCCGGTGTCGGATCCGTTGAGCCTGGACGCGCCTCCCGATTGGAGGCAGGCCGCTCTGCCGAAGGGATCCAACGCCGGCACTCTCATCGGCGGGGACGGTGACAACGGCGGAGGCAGCGGCTGCGGCACCGCCAGCCCCTATCTCACGATGATCACCTCGCAACTCCGCAACGTGGTCGAGCGCAACGCGAGAGCGGACAGCCGCAAGTTCCAGGCCCAGGCCCAGCTCTGGTTCGACGACCTCGGAAACGTGCAGCGGAGCCAACTCGTGGATCGGCTGGAAATGCCGATCTCGATGCCACGATCACAAAGCTGCTGAAGGAAATCAGTATCGGCAGGGGACTGCAGCGGTGCGTCCAGCCCATTACGGTCTGGGTCGGCAACCCCTGGACCGGCGTCTTCAGGGACGCCGACAACAAGCCGGTCACGCCAAGCCATGTGGAGGTCTGGCGAACGTATCGCCGTCCCTAGAGCATAGCCCCGAAAAGGTTTTCCGAGCAGACCATGCCCACGTGAGTCAGGCCGCCTTGGCGGCCCGCTCGGCGTGATGCATTGCGCGTCGGCGCCAGATCGATCCGACGACCAGCACCACGATGACGCCAAGCAGCGCCAGCGCGATCTCGCCGCCATGGCCGCCGCCGGCAAAATGCGGACCGATGCCGAGCGCCCCCAGCCAGGAATCGAGCGCGCCGCCGACCGGTCCGGCAAACAGCGCATCGAGCTTCGGATCGACCGCCGGATCGGTCGCGATCACATCGCCGGCGATCCACCCGAGCAGCGCCGCGCCGGCCCAGACCAGCACCGGCAGCTTGTTGAGCAGCGCCATGATCAGCGCCGCGCCCGCGACGATCAGGGGTACGCTGATCGCAAGACCCAACACCAGAAGCGGCACGCTGCCATTGGCCGCGGCGGCAACCGCGATCACGTTGTCGAGGCTCATGACAATGTCGGCGACGACGACGATCTGCACCGCCGCCCACAGATGCGCGGCCGCATCCACGCTGTCCTCGTCCTCGTGTTCGGGAACGAGCAGCTTTGCCGCGATCACGATCAGCGCCAACCCGCCGACGAGCTTGAGGTAAGGGAATTCCATCAAGGTCGCTACGATGCCGGTGAAGATGATGCGCAGAATCACCGCGGCCGCCGCGCCGAAGATCATGCCCCACAATCGCTGGCGCGGCGCGAGCCCGCGGCAGGCCAGCGCGATCACCAATGCGTTGTCGCCCGACAACAACACATTGATCCAGATAATCTTGCTGACGGCGACCCAGAACGTCGTGGTCGCCATCTCGCTCTTGAACTGCGTGAAGAAAGCCGCGAGGTTCGCGGGATCAACGATCTGCCACAGCCAGTCCACAGCGCTTCCTTTCGGCCTTGCGACCACCCCTGGCGACGCTCAAGCCGCCGCAACTTCGTTGTATTAGAGCACGATCCGGAAAAGCGGATACCGGTTTTCCCTCGCGACAAACGCGAAGCGTTTGCGCAGGAAGATCATGCTCAAACAAAGAGCTAAAGCGGGATGACGATTCGAAGAAAAGTCATCACGCTTTAGAGCGTTCTCGAGCGAAGTGGATACCGGTTCGCCTGAAGAAAACGCGTCAAAACTAAAATCCAGAGCTTCGGTCCTGATTCAATCAGAACCGAAAATGCCCTAGCCGACGATCTCGTTGCCCGAGAAGAACTGCGCGATCTCGATCACGGCCGTCTCCGGGGCATCGGATCCATGCACAGAATTCTCGCCGATCGATTTCGCATGGAGCTTGCGGATCGTGCCTTCGGCGGCCTTGGACGGGTCGGTGGCGCCCATCACGTCGCGATATTTGGCGATCGCCCCCTCGCCTTCCAGCACCTGGACCACGACCGGGCCGGAGGTCATGAACTCGACCAGCTCGCCGAAGAACGGGCGCGCCTTGTGGACGGCATAAAAGGTCTCGGCCTGCCCGCGGGTCATGCGAATCCGCTTCTGGGCCACGATCCGGAGCCCGGCCTTCTCGATCAGTGCGTTGACCGCGCCGGTCAGGTTACGCTCCGTCGCGTCGGGCTTGATGATCGAGAAAGTGCGTTCAATCGCCATGATATCGTCCTTGCAAACGCTGGTTAACGAGTTGCGGGGCTTATATCGGCGTGATCCCGCAACGGCAAGCGACCCGGTGTCGCCCTGGCCTTAGAGCATGATCCGGAAAAGTGGAAATCGGTTTTCCGAAAAGATCACGCTCAAACAAAGAGATGAGATCATGATCCGATCCGTCTAATCGGATCATGATCTGGTTTCGGCACGATTTGGCGGCCAGGGATCGGCATCGGCCTTCGGGCGGCTCAGGGTTAACCAGGCCGGATTACGACAATTTCACGAACGTGAACCCATTCTGTAGCTGCCGTCGCGCTCCCGTTCAGACCGCGCGGCCTAAGCTCTTCATCGATCGGACGCCTTCGAAGCTTGTCCACACAGCCAAAGCGAGGGCGTCACAGGAGACATTGTCACCGCCGGCGCTTCCGACCGCGCCGAAACTCGAGGAGACGACCATGCTACGTAAATTCTCGCTTGTCGCTCTTGCCGCGGCCTCGCTCGGCGCGGCTGCGCTGGTGCCGACCTCCGCCTCGGCGTGGGACGGTTGGCACGGTGGCGGGCATCGCGGCTGGGGCTGGGGTCCGCGCGTCGTTGTCGGCGGCCCCGCCTACTACGGCGGCCCCGCCTATGGCGGCTGCTACACGCGGCGCCTGGTGCCGACCCCTTGGGGCCCCCGCTGGCGCCTCATCAACCGCTGCTATTGACCTGACCTGAGCTCCCCCAAGACTTGAGCGCCCCGGCCACAATGCCGGGGCTTTTTTTGCGCATGGAACCCGCTGGTTTGCTACCTGTGAAAGAGGCCACGGAGATGCAACGATCGGAAACAAATTCGGCACTCGGGACTTGACCTTGCGAACTTCGTTCAAGCAAGGCGAGGTGGAACTTGCCGAGAGACTGAGTATGAATAGCCGAAGCCACGCAGATTTTGAGCTGCTCGATCACAAGACCTGCCGGTCCATTTGCGACGCGGTCGGCGAACGGCTGCAGCAAAGCTTGCGCCCGGAGACCTCGCTGACCTCTCATTTGCAGCATCTCTTGGACGAGATGCGCCGGCGCGAGGAAGACGGCCTGCATTGAAGGAGGCCGCCCTCGAGGTTGGGCTCGGGCAACTCTGCAAAGTTGAAAAGCTGGAGCATAATTTACCGGATTGATGGGTTGCGTTTGGCGGCGGCTCCGGTGACAACGCCGTATGCTTTCCATCTCCAACATCTCCGTCCGCATCGCCGGGCGGCTTCTGATCGAGAACAGCTCGGTACAGATCATTCCCGGCGCCCGTGTCGGCTTTGTCGGCCGCAATGGCGTCGGCAAGTCGACATTGTTTCATGCCATCCGCGGCGATCTTCAGCTCGAAGCCGGCAGCATCACCATTCCGCCGCGCTGGCGGATCGGCAGCCTGGCGCAGGAAGCACCCAATGGTCCGGAAAGCCTGATCGAGATCGTGCTGAAGGCAGATATCGAGCGCGACGCGCTGCTGCGCGAAGCCGAGACGGCGCACGATCCGCACCGGATCGCGGAAATCCAGACCCGGCTCGTCGACATCGACGCCCATTCCGCCCCTGCCCGCGCGGCCGCAATTCTCGGCGGCCTCGGCTTTTCGGCGGCCGACCAGGCGCGGCCATGCGCCGAGTTTTCCGGCGGCTGGCGCATGCGGGTTGCGCTCGCCGCGACGCTGTTTGCGGCGCCCGATCTGTTGCTGCTGGACGAGCCGACCAACTATCTCGACCTCGAAGGCACGCTGTGGCTGGAGGATCATCTTGCGCACTATCCGCGTACCGTGATCGTGATCAGCCATGACCGCGACCTGCTCGATACCTCGGTGGACCAGATCCTGCATCTCGATCACCGCAGGCTGACGCTCTACAAGGGGACTTATTCCTCGTTCGAGGAACAGCGCGCCACGCGCGAAATGCTCGATGCCAAGCACGCCAAGCGCCAGGCCGAGGAGCGCAAGCGGCTGCAGGCCTTCGTCGACCGCTTCAAGGCCAAGGCTTCGAAGGCGCGCCAGGCGCAATCGCGCATGAAGATGCTGGAGCGGATGAAGCCGGTCACCGCGCTGGTGACGCAGGACGTGCACGAGATCTCGTTCCCGGTGCCCGAGAGGACGCTATCGCCGCCGATCATTGCCGTCGATGACGTCGCTGTCGGCTATGATGCGGACAAGCCGGTGCTGAACCGCGTGACGCTGCGCATCGATACCGACGACCGCATTGCGCTGTTAGGCGCCAACGGCAACGGCAAGTCGACCCTGGTGAAGCTGCTGGCGGGCCGGCTCGCGCCGTTCTCCGGCAAGGTCACGCGCGCGGAAAAGCTCTCGGTCGGCTATTTCGCGCAGCATCAGGTCGACGAGCTCAATCTCGACGGCTCGCCCTACGACCATATCCGCAAGCTGATGCCCGATGCGCCGGAGAGCAAGGTGCGCGCCCGCGTCGGCGCCATCGGCTTTTCCGGCAAGGCGGGGGATACGCTGGTGAAGAGCCTGTCGGGCGGCGAGAAGGCACGGCTGCTGCTCGGCCTCGCGACCTTCGCCGCGCCCAACATGATCATCCTGGACGAGCCGACCAACCATCTCGACATCGACAGCCGCGCCGCGCTCGCCGAAGCGATCAATGATTTTCCCGGCGCCGTGCTGATGGTCTCGCACGACCGCTACCTGATCGAGGCCTGCGCCGACCGGCTCTGGGTCGTCGCCAACCACACCGTGACGAGCTATGACGGCGATCTCGACGACTATCGCAGGACGATATTGTCCGCGAATGAGATACGCCCGGCTTCGCGCGAACGCAGCAAGGAGAGCACCAAGCCCGAGCGTCCGAAAAGCGAGAAGCGCATCCCGCCGAAGCAGCGGATCGCGCAAGCCGAAGCCGAGATCGAACGCATCACCGGCATCATTGCCAAGATCGACACCGCACTCGCGCTGCCGGACCTGTTCACGCGCGATCCGAAGCAGGCCGCACAACTCGCCCAGGCGCGCGCCGGCGCAGAAACCGCACTGCAGCGCGCCGAGGAAGAATGGCTGGAAGCAAGCTCGCTCTCGGATGAGGCGGCAGGTTAGCCCGCTGCCTCGCGTCCTCATCCCGAGGAGCCGCGAAGCGGCGTCTCGAGGGATAGCCACGGACTCCCCACTCTCCGTCATTCCGGGGCGCGCGAAGCGGCGAGCCCGGAATCCATTCAACCACTTGCGCTGGCGGAGAAATGGATTCCGGGCTCG
>NZ_PSRR01000170.1 GCF_004296405.1 Bradyrhizobium sp. Leo170 | reverse complement strand
ATCCGGCCAAACGCCAGTTGTTAGCCGAGCCCCGGCATTAACAGTTTCCCTCGACATTCGTAAAGGCCCTCAATATGCGGCGAAAGGGCTCCAACATGCTGGATGTAGTAGGTTCGGGCAGGCCGGCGGGGCTTCTCTCTGCGTCCGCCAATGCGATGTGGCATACGGGGCCATGGTGATTTGACTTCTCTTGGCGTAAAGCATCTGAATCAAATCGCCACGCGCGCGGCTGTGCCGTCTGCCGGGCACGCAGCTTCAAGTCACTCGGCTCGACGTTCTGCGCCTGAGCCAACAAAGGTTTCCATCTCGTGTCATTCCCGACCACAAGTCCGCCGCTCGCCCGAGCTTTAGCCGAGCGCAGCTACGATCGGCCGACCCCTGTTCAGATCGCCGTGCTTGCGGAAGAAGCTGTCGACCGCGACCTTCTCGTTTCGGCCCAAACAGGCTCGGGCAAGACCGTCGCTTACGGGCTGGCAATTGCAAAGAATCTTCTGGGCAGGGACGAGCGGTTTCAGCGGGCTGCCGCGCCGCTTGCCTTGACCGTCGCGCCAACGCGCGAACTCGCCTTGCAGGTCCATCGCGAACTCGCATGGCTTTATCAATACGCGGATGCGCGCGTCGTCTCCTGCGTCGGCGGCATGGATCCGCGCCGCGAACAGGGCGAGCTTGCCGCGGGCGCTCACATCGTGGTCGGGACGCCAGGCCGATTGTGCGATCACTTGCGGCGCGGCCATCTCGACATTTCGGAATTGAAGGCCGTCGTCCTCGACGAGGCCGATGAAATGCTCAATCTCGGTTTTCGCGAGGATATGGAATTCATCCTCAAGACCACGCCCGACACGCGCCGCACGTTGTTGTTCTCGGCGACTTTTCCGCGCGGCATCGTTGCGCTGGCAAAGCAGTACCAGCGACAGGCCTTTCGGATCGAGGTCGCGGGCGACGAAGGCGGTCATGCCGATATTGAGTACCGCGCCATCCGGATCGCTCCTGATGATGTCGAGCACGCGGTCGTCAACGTATTGCGCTTTTTCGAATCGCCGAGCGCACTTGTGTTTTGCAACACAAGAGATGCGGTCAGGCATTTGCAGGCGGCGCTGCTGGAGCGTGGGTTTTCCGTGGTCGCTCTCTCCGGTGAAATGACGCAGAACGAGCGAACCCTGGCGCTGCAGGCGTTGCGCGACGGACGTTCCCGCGTCTGCGTGGCGACCGACGTGGCGGCGCGCGGCATCGACCTGCCGAGCCTCGACCTCGTCATTCATGCCGATCTGCCAAAGGACGCGGAGGTCATGCAGCACCGCTCGGGTCGCACCGGCCGTGCGGGCCGCAAGGGTGTGAGCATCCTGCTGGTGCCGCCCGCCCGAAAACGACGCGCGGAATTGCTGCTGAATCTGGCTGGCATTGATGCCGTCTGGGGCACGGCTCCTCAGGCCGATGAAATCCGCAAGCTCGATCATGAACGCATGCTGCAGGATGCGGTGTTCACCGAGGAAACGACCGCCGACGATCTGGTGCTGGCGCGGGCATTGCTTGCCGAGCGGTCGGTTGAGGACATCGCGGCGGCGCTCGCGCGGCTTTATCGCGCGCGGCTTCCTTCGCCCGAAGACATTCTCGATCCCGGCCAGGATCGCAGCCGACCTCGTGACGACCGCGGTCGAGAACACATTCGGACATCGCGCGGCGATGAACGCCCCACCGCGCCCCGATCGAAAACGGGAAGATCATCGTCGCGTCACGGAATGGCGGAAGCCAGCGTATGGTTCCGGGCTACCATCGGACGAAAAAAGAATGCGGAAGCGCGCTGGCTCTTGCCGATGATTTGCCGTCGTGGCGGCATCGACAAGCGTGACATTGGCGCCATCCGGATTCTGGACACCACCACCGAGTTCGAAATTTCCGAGCGGGTCGCAGGATCCTTCGCCGCCAAGATCCGACGTCCGGATAAGGAAGACAACATCCGCATCGAGCCGCTGGCAGACACTCCCCCAGGTCAGGCACGTTCGGAAAAGCAGTCACACTCGCCTTGGCGCGAAGCCGGCGACTCCGATCACAATGCTCGTCGAAGCGACAATTCTCGTGACGCGGCAGGACCGAAGCAACGCGGCAAGCCTCACCGCGAAAGCGGGTCGAAATTTGGCGGCGAGCCGGGTTTCGGGAAGAAAAAGAAACACCGGAACAAGTCCGGCCATGCTGGACAAGGGCAGCCGGCAAACACGTCGCCTGCGAAAGCCGCACTCGGAAAGAAGGCAAGGAAGAATCGTCGCGGCTGATCTGTTGCCGTCGGGGGCTGCGGGACGCTCAATCCTTCAAGTCTGAGCGTGTTCCTAATCGCCGCAGCGAGTCTTCTGTGATCAACGCTGGACGGTCGCCCGCAATTTCACGAATCATCCGATGAGCCATCGCCCTTTGTGGATATCGAACTTCACCAGGCCTTCGTCTCGCATTTTCAACAGGAGGGATTGGCAAGCTTCTTCATTCACGACATTGGCGCGTTTCATGACCTCGTGCACTTTGAGCGGTTTCTCGCGGAGCGCCCGCAGGATATTTTCTCGATCATTCAGCACGACTAGGCTCCTACCGTCATCAAGCGCGCTAAATCACTGAGAATACGAAAGCTGATCTTCCGTAACGACACGCTCTATATTATCCGACTTGCTCTTGATGCGGTATCTAAGACGTCCATCTGCCTCGATGGGCATAAGTTGAACGATGGTGTAAATCATTGGTGCCTCAGTGGAGGCACGTCCTCGTGGACCTTGGGGCTGGTGGTGAACGTCTTCATTCAGTTTGTAGGCATATGACATGTGTCTACCTCTAAAAGTTACGGCTGCTCTAACGTGGAGCATGCTGTAATGCAATGCATCCTGTTGCCCTCCGGCCCAGGCCCGTGAAAGCAAGAACGAGCGCTGCGGCGGTCGGCTTCGCGGTCTTAAGGAGGGCAGAAGCGCGTCAGTAACGTTGACCTAATACGTCCCGAACATGCTTTTAGTGTCCGTGGTCGCATTGAACGGAGGCGGGACGAGTTAAACAAGCGCTCCTCGAGCCAATCGCCCGCTACCACCAAAAGCTATGCAGCGCAAAGTGCATTTCCCGAGCACGCGTTGTTGCGATTTGGTCTCGGCGGGTGGATGCTGTCGGCGCGGGCACAAAGGAGGGCAGCATGAGCAAGGCAACTCTTGACAATCGCCACCGCAACAAGGACGGAGAAATCAGCGCCAAACACGGAAACACCCTTATTCGCACGTTGCGCAAGGTGTACGGCCAGAGTTTCGCGGCTGGCTATCCCGACACCGAGAAGCTCCGCGAGGTTCTCCTTAAGCTGAACGAGACATCGTTGAGCCAACTCCGCCGTGATCATGAGACCGGCCACTTGGAGCACAAGATCACCAAAGCCTCGAAGTGAGGCCATCATCTGGAAAGCGCGGCGCGGTCCTAGCCGAACCAGCGTGAGGCCCAATTCATCAGACTCCGCGATCGGATTGAAGAGCGTGCCGCTCGCAAATTCCTTGCAATGGAGTTCGAAGGCACTCCTCCGGGCGTTATCTTGCGCAGTATCGACTTCCAAAATTAGTTCCAAAGGACGCGGCAGGGCTGATGCACAAGGGGATATCGGCATCCCATCGAGAACCCGCTGTGGTTTGACTTTGCACAAGGCGAGTTGGGGTGTTCGGGTTAACGAAGGCGGCGAGTTTTGATCGACCATGTCTTCCACAGACAAGACCCAAAAGCGGACATCGGGCAAGGCAAAGGCCTGCAGACCTTGACGTCACTCCAATTCGTGTCCATATATGGTGCTAATCGACACTTGGCCGAACGACCTGGGCCGCTTCGCCTCGTTACTGACAGGCGCGCACGTTTCAGACCCCTTCTCCAAAATCGATCAGCCGACGAAGGATTCCGATCCCTCGGCGGCTAAGTCTTGCGTGTACGTTGTCAGTGAAAGGACATTCTCCGTGACTACAGGAATTGTGAAGTGGTTTAACAGCCAAAAGGGCTTCGGCTTCATTCAGCCCGCCGATGGCGGCAATGACGTCTTTGTTCATATCAGCGCGGTTGAACGCGCCGGCATGAGCACCCTCAATGAGGGGCAAAATGTCAGCTTTGACATCGTCGCAGACCGCCGGACCGGCAAATCTGCCGCTGAAAATCTGCGCGCTGTCTGAGCGACTGCGTGAAGGGCCATGCTGCTCTGACCACGGATGTATTGGCAGAGCTTGTGGTTTCGGAGTCCCGCGGCCGATCCGTCGGCACGCGGGATTTTTTATTTGGCCGCAATCATTGCGGCTGCGCCGAAAGCGGCGCGATCGGCAGGCCTCGGATATCATCACTTGAGCATTAAACATAACTCAGGTCTGGCGACGCCCGACACTCGGCGTTGGACGAGCATTCTGGGCGGCTATCGGACGCCAAATCACGTGCGCAGCGTTGCCGAGTTGGTGATCACGGCTTTGCCGCTCGTGACGTTATGGACGGCAGCTTGGTTCACGTTTTCCCTTGGCTATGCTTGGGCTTCATTGCTTATCGCGATTCCAGCCGCCGGCTTTCTCTTGCGCCTGTTCATGATCCAGCACGACTGCGGCCATGGCACCTTTTTCGCCGATCGTCTGGCGAACGACTGGGTCGGCCGCGTCATTGGCGTGCTCACGCTGACGCCTTACGACTGGTGGCGCCGCACGCATGCGATCCATCATGCCACCACCGGCAACCTCGACCGCCGCGGTATCGGCGATATCGATACCCTGACAGTTCGCGAATACCAGGCCCGTTCGTGGTGGGGCCGTCTGAAATACAGACTTTACCGCCACCCACTGGTCATGTTCGTGGTCGGACCAGCCTATCTGTTTCTCCTGCAACACCGTCTCCCGGTCGGCCTCATGCGCGACGGTTGGCAGCCTTGGACCAGCACAATGGCGACCAATCTCGCCATTGCCGTGATCGCCGCCGCGCTCACATGGCTCATCGGCATTAAGGCGTTCCTGCTCGTGCATCTTCCGATCATGCTGCTCGCCGCCACGACCGGCGTATGGCTGTTCTATGTGCAACATCAATTTGAGCAAACCGCGTGGGAGCGCGACGAGCGCTGGAATCTGCATCAGGCCGCCCTATACGGCAGCTCACATTACGATCTTCCGGTATTGCTGCGCTGGTTCACAGCCAACATCGGCATCCACCACGTGCACCATCTTTGCAGTCGTATTCCCTTTTACCGGCTGCCGCGCGTGTTGCGCGACCACCCGGAACTGCGCGAGGTCGGTCACATAACGCTCCTGCAGAGCTTTCGGTGCGTAAGGCTTGTGCTGTGGGACGAGGCTCAGCGCCGCCTGGTGTCGTTCCGTGAAATCAGAGCCCGAGAGTTTCAGGGAACGGCGCCAAAGCTCGCCGCACCATAGCCATAGCGGCCGCGCTTTCCTCGATCGTGATAGTGCCACGGTTTGCGCATCACCTCGGCCGTGGGCTCTGGGCATCCGACGTCGGCTGTTGGCCCTAAGCGTCGAGCCAGATAGCTTTGGCGCCTGCTGCTAGGGGTGATCCGTTTCTATATGAGGAAGGGGTGCTGTCCGTATTTGAGCCCAAGTGTCCCAACAAGTGTCTCAAATTGAATCTGCGGGTGTCCTAAATTGTTCGACCTCTACTGGCCTGGTTGAGATCGACAGTCCGCAATCTATCAGAAGGTGATACCCTAACGTTGCGGGGTAGCAGCAGCGCCTACTCCGCGGCCGAGCGGAGTTCGGCCTTTTCCGCGCGCACGGCGCAGAACTTGAATTCCGGAATCTTGCCGAACGGATCGAGCGCGGGATTGGTCAAGAGATTGGCCGCCGCTTCCGCGTAGCAGAACGGCATGAACACCATGTTCTCCGGCACGTCGCGGTCGGAGCGCACCTTCACCTCGACGGCGCCGCGGCGCGTCTGGAGCCGGATGAAATCGCCGGGCCAGAGCTGCATGCGCCGCATGTCCTTCGGCGACATGAAGGCGACCGCCTCCGGCTCGATCTGGTCGAGTACGGATGCGCGGCGGGTCATCGATCCCGTGTGCCAATGCTCCAGCACGCGGCCGGTCGAAAGCACCATCGAATATTCGGCGTCTGGCAATTCATCCGGCGGAATGACATGGGCCGGCACGATCTTGCCGCGGCCGTTCGCGGTCGGGAAGCCGGTGGTGAAGATGATCTCGTTGCCGGGCTTGTGCGGGTCGTCGACCGGATAGGTCACCGCGCCCTCGCGCACGAGACGCTCCCAGGTGATGTTATTCAACGACGGCATCACCTCCGTCATCTCGGCGAAGACATCGGCCGGGCCGCTGTAATTCCACGGCAAACCCATGCGCTTTCCGATCTCCTGGATGATCCAGAGATCCTGCCGCGCGTCGCCCGGCGGCTTGATCACCTCGCGCGCGAGCTGCACGCGGCGGTCGGTGTTGGTGAAGGTGCCGGACTTCTCCGCAAAGGCCGAAGCCGGCAGGATCACGTCGGCATGGAACGCGGTCTCTGTGACGAAGAGATCCTGCACCACGAGATGATCGAGCATGGCAAGCGCCCGACGCGCATGCTGCAGATCGGGATCGGACATCGCGGGGTTTTCGCCCTCGATATACATGCCGTGAATCTCGCCGGCATGGATCGCGTTCATGATCTCGACCACGGTGAGGCCGCGAACCGGATCGAGGCTCTTCTGCCAGAGCTCCTCGAACTTGCCGCGCAGGTCGACGCGGCCGACCGGCTGGTAGTCCGGCAGGAACATCGGGATCAGGCCGGCGTCGGAGGCGCCCTGCACATTGTTCTGGCCGCGCAACGGATGCAGGCCGGTGCCGGGACGGCCGACCTGGCCGGTGATCAGCGCCAGCGCGATCAGGCAGCGCGCATTGTCGGTGCCATGGACATGCTGGCTGATGCCCATGCCCCAGAAGATGATCGCGGACTTTGCGCGGGCGTAGAGCCGCGCCACTTCGCGCAAGGTGTCGGCCGGGATGCCGCAGATCGGCTCCATCTTCTCCGGCGTGAAGTCCGCGATCTTGGCCTTCAGCTCGTCGAAACCTTCGGTGTAGCCGGCGATATACTGATCGTCGGTCAGGCCCTCGGTGATGATCGTGTTGATCATCGCGTTCAGCATCGCGACGTCGCTTCCCGGCTTGAAGGCGAGATGCTTAGTGGCGTGGCGCGACAACGACTGCAGCCGCGGGTCAATCACGATCAATTTCGCGCCGCGCTTGGCCGCGTTCTTGATATAGGTCGCGGCTACCGGATGGTTCACGGTCGGGTTGGCGCCGATCACGATGATCACCTCGGCATCCATCGCCGCCGAGAACGGCGCCGAGACCGCGCCGGAATTCAATCCCTCCGTCAGCGCCGCGACCGATGAGGCGTGGCACAGCCGCGTGCAGTGGTCGACATTGTTGGAGCCGAAGCCGGTGCGCACCAGCTTCTGGAACAGATAGGCTTCCTCGTTCGATCCTTTCGCCGAACCGAAGCCGGCGAGCGCCTTCACGCCCTTCTCGTCACGGATCTTGACGAGACCGCGCGCGGCGATATCGAGCGCCTCTTCCCAGCTTGCCTCGCGGAAATGCGTGAACGGATTGGCCGGATCGACCTGGTCGTTGGCGTCCTTCCTGGCGTTCGGCAACCGCACCAGCGGTTTTGTCAGACGATGCGGATGATGAATATAGTCGAAGCCGAAGCGGCCCTTGACGCAGAGCCGGTTGTGATTGGCCGGGCCGTCGCGCCCCTCCGCGTAGATCACCTTCTCGTCCTTGACCTGATAGGTCACCTGGCAGCCGACGCCGCAGAACGGGCAAAGCGAATCCACCTTGCGATCGGGATAGGTGACGCGGGTCTGCTTCTCGTCCAGCATCACGGCGGGCATCAGCGCGCCGGTCGGGCAGGCCTGCACGCATTCGCCGCAGGCGACGCAGGTGGACTCGCCCATCGGTGCCGTCGGGGCGATAGTCGGGCGCCGGCGAATAGCAGAGGTGCGGGATCTCCTGGCCCTGCCGCTTTGCCACCTGCCAGATGGTCTCGCCCGCCTTGGCTTCGACCTGCTTGCCGTCGAGTTCGAACTGGATCGTCGTCATTCCGCAGCTTCCTTGAACTCGTCGGGGAAGTATTTAATCACGGAGGTCAGGGGATTCGAGGCGGCCTGACCGAGGCCACAGATCGACGCATCGCGCATCGCCTGGCTCAGTTCCTCGAGCAGCGCCCGGTTCCACACGGGACGTTCCATCAGTTGCGCCGCCTTCTGCGTGCCGACGCGGCACGGCGTACACTGGCCACAGCTTTCGTCCTCGAAGAAGCGCATCAGATTGAGCGCCGCCGCCTTTACGCTGTCATGCTGTGACAGGATCACGATCGCGGCCGAGCCGATGAAGCAGCCGTATTTTTCCAGCGTGCCGAAATCGAGCGGGATGTCATCCATCGTCGCCGGCAGGATGCCGCCGGAGGCGCCGCCCGGCAGATAAGCGTGGAACGTGTGGCCGTCGGCCATGCCGCCGCAATATTCGTCGATCAGTTCACGCACTGTCAGCCCGGCCGGCGCGAGCTTCACGCCGGGATTCTTGACGCGGCCGGAGACCGAATAGCTTCGTAGACCGTGACGACCGTTGCGACCGTGCGAACTCCACCAGCCCGCGCCCTTCTCCACGATGTCGCGCACCCAGAACAGTGTTTCGATATTGTTGATCAGGGTGGGCTGACCGAACAGTCCCACCTGGAACGGATAGGGTGGCTTGTGCCGCGGCAGGCCGCGCTTGCCTTCGATGCTCTCGAGCAGCGAAGATTCCTCGCCGCAGATATAGGCGCCGGCACCGCGGCGGATGTGCAAGGTGGGACCGCCCGGCGGCAGCTTGGCGAGTTCGAGGGGCAGGATCTTGAGCGCCGCCGGATATTCGTCGCGAATGTAAATGTAGACATCTGTGGCATCGACGACGTGCGCGCCGATCAGCGTACCTTCCAGGAAGCGGTGCAAATCGCGCAGCAGGTAAAACCGATCCTTGAAGGTGCCGGGCTCTCCTTCGTCGCCATTGACTGCCATCAGCCGCGGCCCGGGCTCGCCGAGCACCGCGCGCCATTTCCGGCCGGTAGGAAAGCCTGCGCCGCCGAGCCCGCGCAGGCTGGAATCGTCGAGCGCCTTCAGGATGTCTTCCTTGCTGACCCGGCCGGCGCGCAGATCGTTCAGCAGCTTGTAACCGCCATCCTTCACATAGGCATCGTAGTCGACATAAGTCGGGATATCGGGTTCAATCTCGCCACGCGCAGCCGTCGCCAGCACTTCGGTTGTGGTCGCGCGCATCACGTAGTGATGACCGACTTCAGCCACAGGAGCCATATCGCACAGGCCGACGCAGGGCGCGCGCACCACGCGGATGCCGGGACCGGCCGAGTCCTGCAATTGCTCCAGCAGCCTTTCGCCGCCGAGCATCGCGCAAGTGAGCGAATCGCAGACGCGGATCGTGAGCGGCGCGATATCCGGCTGGCCTTCCTTCACCACGTCGAAATGCGCGTAGAAGGTCGCGGTCTCGAACACTTCCGCAAACGACAGTCGCATCTCGTCCGCGAGCGCGGCGAGATGCGCGGCGGAGATCTGGTGATACTTGTCCTGGATCAGGTGCAGGAATTCGATCAACAGATCGCGCCGGCGCGGCTGGTCGCCGAGCAATTGCTCGACCTCATGCGCGGCCGTCGGATCGATCTGGCGTCCCTTCGGCGTCGCCTTGGCCTTGCGCCGCCCGGCGCCAGGATGCTCGAACGCGCGAACCTCTTGCACGTCATGAACCGTCATTGAAACATCCGTTTTTACCACTCTTTAGATCAACTCTAAACTCTGGCATGCCAGATGCCAATAGAAAATTATCGCGTCCAAAGAAGCATTTAAGGGGCATGCCGCCACGCATGCCCCCTACCCCTTTTCCCAGCGACAAGCCTATCCTCACGTCTTGCCCATGCACTCCTCGATGTAGAACCACCGGTCGTCACCCGCCAATCCCTTGGCTTTGACCTCCTGGCGACAGGTCTTCAACTTGCCCCTGTTGGCGCTCCATTTGGCCTTCATGTCCTTCAGCTTTTGCGCCGTCAGCTTCGCCCTGGAAGGCTTCGCCTCGCTCGAAGCGGCGGGCGTGGAC
Source organism: Bradyrhizobium sp. Leo170 (assembly GCF_004296405.1). Taxonomy (GTDB): domain Bacteria; phylum Pseudomonadota; class Alphaproteobacteria; order Rhizobiales; family Xanthobacteraceae; genus Bradyrhizobium. Next base: position 7,132 of record NZ_PSRR01000170.1, on the reverse strand, counting down.
GGCGCGGGCGTGGTGGTTTGGGCCGAAGCCGCAGTCAGTACACCCATGATCAACAACGCGGCGGCGACACCAGTTCCGATACGAAACATCGAGAAAATTCCCTTGTTCTATTCGTTGAATTGAATGGACGAAAAAAGGCGCCGCGAGCGAAAGCATCGCCCGCGGCGCCGGCTCCGATCAGAAGATCTTGACCGCGCTTTCCAGCGTCTTCCAGACGCCCCAGGCCAAGGGAATGCCGACAAAGGCCCAGAACAGCACGGCCTTAGCATCCAACCCGCCGAACCCGATGCCGTAGGAACCATGCGGGCCGGCCGCATCCGCGCTCGCGCTCGCCGCCTGCAGTTTTGCCACTTCCGCCTCGCTCATGTGCCACTTCGCATCGACCGGCTTGACCAGATAATTGCAGATCAGGCCCGCGATCAGCATGGCGCAGAGGATGTACATCGTGGTGTTGTAGAGCTGGTCGCGCGGAACGCCGGCAGCTAACTGGAACTCGCGGATGTAGTTCACCACGACCGGGCCGATGATGCCGGCGGTCGACCACGCCGTCAGCAGCCGGCCGTGAATGGCGCCGACGAATTGCGTTCCGAACATGTCGGCGAGATAGGCCGGCACGGTCGCAAAGCCCCCGCCATACATCGACAGGATGATGCCGAAGCCGAGCACGAACAGCAGTTTCGAGCCCATCGCCGCAAAGGTCGGCGCCAGCGCATAGAGCGCTATGCCGAGCAGGAAGAACGTATAGTAGGTGTTCTTGCGCCCGATCTTGTCCGACAGCGACGCCCAGAAGAAACGGCCGCCGATGTTGAACAGCGACAACAGCCCGGCGAAGCCCGCCGCGATGCCGGCGATCTGCGCCTTCTGCGAGGCATCAAGCTGGTTGAAGCCGACGTCGGGCAATCCGATCAGTTTGCCGGCGAAGATCTCCTGCAGCATCGGCGAGGCCATGCCGATCACGCCGATGCCTGCTGATACGTTGAGGCAGAGCACCCACCAGATCAGCCAAAACTGCGGCGTCTTGTGCGCATCGTCGAGATGGACGTTGTTGGTGGAGATCATCTTGTTGGCCTTGGCCTTTGGCTTCCAGCCCTCGGGCTGCCAGCCGACCGGCGGGATGCGATAGCGGAAGGCGCCGATCATCATGAACACGAAGTAGATCACGCCCATGGCCAGGAAGGTTTCCCAGACGCCGACTGAGGTCGGGGTCTTGAAATAGTTCATCAAGAGGTTGGCGAGCGGCGCGCCAATCATGGCGCCGCCGCCGAAACCCATGATGGCCATGCCGGTCGCCATGCCGCGGCGATCGGGAAACCATTTCACCAGTGTCGACACCGGCGAGATGTAACCGAGCCCGAGACCGACGCCGCCGATCACGCCGGCGCCCAGCCACATCAGCCAGAGCTGATGGACGTAGACGCCGAGCGCGCCGATCAGCAAGCCGCCGGCCCAACACAGCGCCGCGACGAATCCGGCCTTGCGCGGACCGACGCGTTCGAGCCAGCCGCCCCAGATCGCAGCGGACACGCCGAGCAGCACGAAGAACAGCGTGTACATCCACCCGAGACTCGCCACCTTCCAGTCGCAGGTGGTGGTGAACAATTCCTGCCACAGCGAGATATCGGGGCAGGCCTTCGGCGCGTTCAATCCGATCGCGCGCGACAGCGGCAGCCAGAACACCGAGAAGCCGTAGGCCATGCCGATGCACAGATGGATGCAGAGTGCGGCCGGCGGCACCAGCCAACGGTTGAAGCCGGCGGTCGCAATCGTGTGCTCCTTGTCGAGAAAACCAAGCCCCGCGCCGGCCACAGCGCCGGTGCTGCTAATCGTCGTCATCCGATCCTCCCTGCGGCCGCTCTTCAATCGAGAGCGTGCTCGCTTGTGTGATCCCATCCTTAAAGTTCAGCGTCGCGAAGCAGCCATGCTCCACGACATTCCCTCGATGCGCCGGGAATCGCTAAGCGCGCTCGAGAATTCCCAACCCGCAACGCGACACGATACGCCCGGTGCCAGCGTCAGCCGTGATGTTAAAGAAATGCCCGCCCGTATCGCTCGTGCCCGAGCGACGCTCCGCGGCTGCGTCGCCTGCGGAGCGATTCAATTGGGACAGAAGGTCTGAAATGTGTCGATAGGAAAAAGGTAGGTGTCAACCAGAGCGATTATTGCAACGCACGGCTATTGTTGCGATGCGGACGAAGCATCATTGATTTTCTCTATCGTCCCATTCGTCTTCTCGATCAAAAACACGATGCGGCTCTCGCTCCGCTCGGTGATCTCGACCTTGTCGCCGGTCTCTCGGATCAGATTAGGAATGTCAATCACCGACAATGGATCGGTGCAGACCACTTCAAGAAAATCACCAGGCGTAACCGTCTTCAATGCCTTGCGCGTCTTCAACGCGGGCAGCGGACATTTGAGGCCGGTGAGATCAAGTTTTGTCGTGCTCATGTTTGTGACCATGGCGAAGCATTCGCATACCGTCAATCGCTACGCGACGGCTTCAGATCAGGCTTGCATAGGACAGGAATCCGACGGTCTGGCCGGGTTCGACGCGTGTGATGTGTTCGCCAAGCTCGACCAGGCCATCGGTGTCGACCAGCGACGACAACAGCCCCGCACCCTCGCGCGGGAACTTGATGGCTTCGAGCGCGCCATCCGGCGCTGTGCGCAGATTGACGCGAACATATTCACGGCGCCCGATCTTCTTCTTGTAGGTAAATCCGGCGCGGACCGGCATCGGCACCAGCGGCTCCGGCGCGCCGCCTGACAGCGCCAAGATGGTTGGCCGCACCACGTGAACGAAGGTGACGAAGCTCGCCACGGGATTGCCGGGCAGGCCGATGAACGGCGTGCCGCCAATGATGCCCATCGCGACCGGACGGCCGGGCTTGATCGCCATCCGCCACAGCACCAGGCGGCCGACGCTCTCGACGCCGGCCTTGACATGATCCTCCTCGCCGGTCGAGACGCCACCGGTGGTGAGGATCAGATCGTGGTGGCCTGCGACGTCCTTCAGCGCGCGTGCGAGGCTCGCAGGCTCGTCGCGCAGAATGCCGAGGTCGCTGACCTCGCAGCCGAGCCGCCGCAGCATCGCCATCAGCATGAAGCGGTTGGAATCGAAGAGCTGCGGCGGCGCACGGCGCTCTCCCGGAGAAACCAGCTCGTCGCCGGTCGAGAACACCGCGACGCGGATCCGCTTGATCACGTCGAGCCTGACAAGGCCGAATGCCGCGGCCAGCGCGACATCCTGTGGCCGCAGGCGTCTTCCAATCTGCAACGCGGCGTGGCCGAGCGGGATGTCTTCGCCCGCGGGCCGCACATTGGCGCCCGGCTGCAGGCCTGCGGGCAAAACGACCTTGTCGCCTTCGATGCGGACATCCTCCTGCATGAACACAGTGTCGGCGCCATCTGGCATCGGCGCGCCTGTGAAGATGCGCACCGCATGACCGGGCTCGATCGGCGCATTCGCCGCGGCGCCCGCCTGCACCCGTCCACTGATCGGAAACGCCTGCTCCGAATCTTTGGGAAGATCGCGGCTCGCCACCGCATAGCCATCGACAGCGGAGTTGGTGAAGGGCGGCAGCGGCAGCGGCGCAAGGATCTCATTGGCGAGGATGCGCCCGTCGGCCTCCGCAAGCGCGACGGTCTCGATATCAGCTACCGCCGTCACCCGCGTTGCGATCAGGCGCACGGCTTCGTCGACCGACATCATCGGCCCGCTGGAGGCAAAGCAATCGTCGGATAGTTGCGCCATTCAGGTCTCGCTCTTTGCCAGGATCTCGTCGACCGTAACAGCGGCACGCTGCATCATGGCGGCAACGGCGGTGACATCATCGAGATGGGCCGTCGGCAGCCGGGTTTCAATCGCCGCATCGGTCGCGATCCCGACAATGCCGGGATCATCCGGGAACAGCAGCGGCTTGTTGTTGGCGGCCCGATGCACCTCGATCTTGCGCAGCGGCTCGCGCTTGAAGCCTTCGACGACAACGAGATCGACCTGCGACATCTTGGCGAGCAGCTCGACCAACCGCGGCTCGCGGGCGCCGCGCAGCTCATGCATCAGGGCCCAGCGCCGGCTGGAGGAGACCAGCACCTCGGTCGCGCCCGCCTGGCGGTGCACCCAGGAATCCTTGCCCGGCACGTCGACGTCGAACTCGTGATGAGCATGCTTGATCACGGACACGCGCAGCCCCTGTCCCAGCAGATACGGAATCACGCGCGACAGCAAGGTGGTCTTGCCGGCGCCGCTCCAGCCCGCGAGTCCGATCACTTTCATGCCAATCTGTTCTCCGGAACCGCCACCACCGTCATTGCGAGGAGCGAAGCGACGAAGCAATCCATAGTTTCCGCGGGGACAGATGGATTGCTTCGCTTACGCTCGCAATGACGGGCGGGGCCCATATTTCCCTAAGCTTCCGACATGCTTATATCGGATGGCAGGTAAAGTCATGCTAACCTGACCGCCATGATGAAGATCAACAAAGCGCGCGTTCCCCTGATCGTCCCCAATCCGGACGACCCGCGCCTGACCGAGCGCGTGACCGGGACCGACCAGACCGGCGCCAGCGTCGAGATCAAGGTGCCGATGGAGCGGCCGCTGACGCTGTACCTGAACGCACAGGAGATCGTCACCATGATGACGATCGGTGACTACCCGGAATATCTTGCGCTCGGCTATCTCCTCAACCAGAACATGCTCAAGTACGACGACGTCGTCACCGAGGTCGAATATGACGACGATCTGCAGGTGGTGGTCGTGCGCACCGAGCACCACACCAATTTCGAGCAGAAGCTGAAGAAGCGCACCCAGACCTCGGGCTGCGCCCAGGGCACAGCCTTCGGCGATCTCCTGGAGGCGGTCGAAAGCGTGGCGCTGCCGAAGGCGGAATTGCGCACCTCCTGGCTCTACCAGATGACGCATGTGATCAACACCATGCCCTCGCTCTATCTCGAAGCCGGCGCGATCCATGGCTGCGTGCTGTGCAAGGAGGGAACGCCGATCTGCTACACCGAGGACGTCGGCCGCCACAACGCCGTCGACAAGATCGCCGGCTGGATCTACCGCCATGGCGTCGACCCCGGCGACAAGATCCTCTACACCACGGGGCGGCTGACCTCGGAGATGGTGATCAAGACGGTGCGGATGGGCATTCCGATCCTGGTGTCGCGCTCCGGCTTCACAGCCTGGGGCGTCGAACTCGCGCGGCAGGTCGGCCTGACCCTGGTCGGGCGCACGCGCGGAAAACGCTTCATCGCGCTGTCAGGCCAGGAGCGCATCCTGTTCGACCAGAACCTCGACTATGTCGAGGAGGAATCCGCGCGCCACAAGCGCAAGGGCGAAGCGCGTGACGACTAGCATGATGAATTCAGATCGAGCTGCATCCCCGAACGAGCCGCGCCCCCTCTCCCGCTTGCGGGAGAGGGTTGGGGTGAGGGTGTCTCCGCGGGCGAGACTCTTCGTGTGGAGAGAACCCTCACCCGCTGCGCTCTTCGAGCACAGCGACCTCTCCCGCAAGCGGGAGAGGTAAAGCAGATGGCGGCCTCACGCGACAGAATTCCCGGCGTTCTTTTGGCCGGCGGCCTCGCGCGGCGCATGGGCGGCGGCGACAAGCCGATGCGCACGATCGGCGGCCGCACGATTCTGGAGCGCGTGATCGCGCGTCTCGCGCCGCAATGCGACGGCCTCATCCTCAACGCCAATGGCGATCCCGCGCGCTTTGCCGCGTTTGGATTGCCCGTCATCGCCGATAGCGTCGCCGATTTCCCAGGGCCCCTCGCCGGCATTTTGGCGGCGCTGGACTGGATGGCGGCGAACCGGCCGGAGGTGTCGCTGGTCCTGAGCGCGGCCGGCGACTGCCCGTTCCTGCCGCGCGATCTCGTCTTACGCCTCCACGACGCGCTGGTGAAGCAGAACGCGCAACTGGCGGTGGCGGCCTCCGGCGACAAGTCACATCCGGTGATCGGACTATGGAGCGTGTCGCTCCGCGACGAACTCCGCCATGCCCTCGTGGTCGAAGACGTCAGGAAGATCGACCGCTGGACCGCCCGCTACAGGCTCGCCACTGTGACCTGGCCGACCGAGCCGCTGGACCCCTTCTTCAACGCGAACACGGTCGAGGATATAGCCGAGGCCGAACGGCTCGCGGCGCTCGACGCAGCACCAGACTGACACCGCTGTCATTCCGGGGCGTCCGAAGGACGAGCCCGGAATCCATCGGGCCGCAGACGCGAGCGGAGGAATGGATTCTCTGATGTGCAATTGCACATCATAGCTCGATGCTAACGCATCGCCCCGGAATGACGGAGCCATTTCCGCGCGACCGCCCTCCACTCACTCATTCCCGTCTGATTTGCCGCTCCAGCCGCAGCGTGCGTTCGCGCAAGGAATCGTAGATGGGTGGATTGTGCAGCAGCGAGGGAAGCAGCATCGCCACGAAGCAGGCGCCAAGCATGGGCAGCAGCATCGTCACGTTGCCCGTCATCTCGGCGACGAGAACGATGCCGGTCACCGGCGCCCGTACCACGCCCGCGAAGAAGGCGGCCATGCCAACCAACGCAAATGCATGCGGCTCGATCGCGAGGTCCGGGAATACAAAGCGGCAGGCTGCTCCGAACAACAGCCCGGACTGGGCTCCCAGCACCAGCAAGGGCGCGAAGAGCCCGCCGGGAGTGGCGGCAGCGTATGATAAAGCCCCCAGAGCGAACCGGATCAGGAATGCGGAGGCGACGATCGCAGCGCTATCCTGGCCGGTCAGCGCGCGCTGCGTGATCTGATCGCCGCCCCCGACCAGCTCGGGCGCGAACCAGGCCAATATGCCGACGCTAGCGCCGATCAATCCGGCGCGGAGCTCGATCGGCAGCCGCGCGAACCGGTCGCTAGCAGCGATGAATGCGAGCAGCGTGCGGTTATAGGCGACGGCAAGCAGGCCCGCGACGGCCCCAAGCGCAAGGAACAGCGGCGCAGATACCGCGCTCGGAGTGTTCAGTGGGGTGACCTGGAAGTCGGGCGCGTCGCCGATAAACAGCCTTGCGACCGGGATCGCCGTGGCCAGCGTGGCGAGGGCCGCGACAGCGACGCGGCGCTCGAATTTGTGCAGCAGCTCTTCGAGTATGAAGGCGAGCCCGGCAATCGGCG
>NZ_PSRR01000169.1 GCF_004296405.1 Bradyrhizobium sp. Leo170 | reverse complement strand
TGCAACCAGCACCCGGCTTTCCCTGCGCCCTCTGTCTTTCGAGGAGGGTAACGGCCACGCAAACCTCGGGCAGTGCATGCCGCGAGAACGCGAACTGACATCCTCTCCGCTGTTTGACAATTGAATCAGACTTCACCTCGTCATTGCGAGCGCAGCGAAGCAATCCATCGCGCCGCGTGTGGAGGCATGGATTGCTTCGCTGCGCTCGCAATGACGAGGATAGAGCGGCGCACTTGCACCTATCCCCTCACCCTGAGGAAACCGCGCGGCGGTCGTCTCGAAGGGCGAGGCCACTGGCGGGGCCTCATAGTTCTCCGAGCGATGCGCAGCATCGTCTCGAGACGCGCGGAGCCTGTCACCGGGCCGCGCCTTGCGCGGACCCGTTGGCGCTCCTCACCATGAGGGGCGACATTGACGTTCGCCCCGGATGGCGCCGGTGGCGGGAGCTACGCCGGGCGGAATCCCGCCTGCTCCAGCGCCGCGCGGCTTTCGTCCGAGGCCAGCGCTTCCAGAAAAGCCTGCACCGCCGGGCGATGCTTGCGCGCCGTCACCAGTGCGAAGTCGTAATGCTCCTCCGCCAGCGGAATGAAGCCGAGTCCCGACGCATGTGCGACCGGCGCAATCGTCATGCCCCAGTCGGCCCGATGCTGGGCTACGGCGGCGGCAACCGCATTGTGCGAGCGCGGTTGATTCCAGTAGCCGTCGGGACGCGCGCCATTGAGCAAACGGTCGATCAGGATGCGCGTGCCGGCGCCCTGGTTGCGGTTGACCATGATGCAGGCGGAATCGGCGAGCGCGGCGCGCACCGCATCCTGTGCCGACAGACCTTCGAAACGTCGGTCACCCCTACGGAACACGATGCCCTGCATCCGCCGCCAGCCCGGCACGAGTTCGAGCCCATCGGCGAGATAGGGCACATTGTAGGTCTCGCTCTTCTCGTCGAACAGATGGATCGGCGCAAGATCGCATTCGCCGCGCTTGGCCGCCGCAAGCCCGCCAAGACTGCCGACCGCGATCGAGCGCACCGAGAGCCCAGCGCGCGCCAGCGGCGCGGTGACGAGATCGAGCCCGGTGCAATGGCTGCCGACGATGACGAGATCGGGCACGCGCACGTGCGGCGTGAACAGCGTCACCTCGGCTTCCGTGCCGGCCGGCATCTGATCGGCCAGCGCGTCGATCTTCAGGAAGCCGTCAGCCTGCGCGAACGAGGTGATCGCGCCCGAGCCCTTCCCGGAGGGATAGGCGATCAATCCGTCCGCGCCTTCGACCAGCGACACCATGACGAACTCGGTGCGGCCGAGTTCGGAGGCGATCCGCACCGGCACTTTTGCCGTCACCTTCGCATCCGAGCGCGGCGGCAGGCCCGCCATCCGCCGCAGCACTGGCACGATCATGTCGTGGAAGGTGAACATCGCCGAGGTCGGAAATCCCGGCAGGATCACCACCGGCTTGCCGTCGCACACCGCAAGGCAAAGCGGCTTGCCCGGCTTCAGCGCCACGCCATGGGCGATAATGCCCGGCTTGCCGAGCCGCGCGATGATGCGATGGGAAACATCGCCCGCGCCTTTCGACGTGCCGCCGGAGAGCACCAGCATGTCGCTGCCAGCGAGCGCCTTGCGCATGGCGGCTTCGAGCTGCGCTTCGTCGTCGGCAATGGCGCCGACGAAGACGGCATCGCCGCCATTCTCGGAGATCGCTGCGGTGACGATGGCACCATTGGTGTCGTAGATCGCAGCCGGACGCAGCGGCTGACCCGGCTGCACCAATTCGTCACCGGTGGAAAGAATGGCGACGCGCGGCCGTCGTGCGACGCCAACCTCCGCGATGCCACAGGCAGCGAGCATGCCGATCTCGCGCGAGCCGATGATGGTGCCGGCGCGCAGCAAGGTTTCGCCGCGCGCGATGTCGGAGCCGGCGTAGGACACGAATTGTCCGGGAGAAGCGGCGCGGCGGATCTCAATCGCGCGTTGGCCTGCGGGTTGCGTATGCTCGACCATCACGATCGCGTCGGCGCCGCGCGGAACGGGTCCGCCGGTCGCGATCGAGGTTGCCGTATCAGACAGTACCGGCCGCGTGGGCGCGGTGCCGCAGGCGATGACCTCGTCGTTCAGCATCAGCCGCACCGGCGTGGCCTCGCTCGCCTGCGCAAGATCGGCGGAGCGCACCGCAAAGCCGTCGACATTGGAGCGGTCAAACGGCGGCACGTCGATCGGCGCGACGACATCGTTGGCCAGCGCGCAGCCGAGCGCCTGCGCGAGCGGTCGTGTTTCGCTGGCGACTGCCCTCGGAAACAACGCAGCCTCGAACCGCGCAACCGCCTCCTCGCGCGACAGGATGGTCAGGAACTGGTCCTGATCGAAATTGCCGCGGTCCTTCGCAGATGTATTGGTCATGTCGGAACTCATTCCCGCAACATATAAGCATCGATCGGCATGCCCGCAGCAAATCCTTCGGAACCGCCGGGCACCACCAGAAAGGCCTCCGCGCGCGCGATCGCATCAAACGAGAGCTCGCCCACCGCAAGCGGCCTCCATGCATCGCGCTGCCGCTCCAGCAGCACGAATTCGGCAATGCCGACGAGCGATGCGATCTTGCGCGACAGCGGCAGCGACAGTGCCTTCCTCGGCTGCCGTCCGGTCAGCCGATCGAGCACCGGCAGCGCCAGCGCCCACCACGCTGCAAACGCCTGGTCCGGCGCGCCGGGCAGCGCGACGACCGGCGTTGTTCCGATACGGCCGACCGCCGCGGTGCGGCCGGGCTGCAAGGCGATGCCATGAGCGATGACCTCGCCACGCACGGCGAGCGCAGTCACCACCGCATCGGTGCGGCCGACGCCGCTGCCGCCGATGATCACCAGGAGATCGCAGGCAGCATCTTCAAACGCGGCAACGATCGACCCGACATCACGCGCCCCCGCCTCCCGGCTGATAACCTCAGCGCCGGCGGAACGTGCGCTCTCCGCGACCAGCTTGGCGGTCACTGTGGCGCCGGGAATGTTGACGATGTGCAATCGCGGCCGTCGCACCTTGAGCCGCTCGATCCCTGCGACGCGCGCGACAAGAAGATCGCGCGGCAGCACACGTCGTCCCGCCTCGGCAATGAGGCTCCCTTCGGCGATGTCCTGGCCCTTGCGTCTGACGCCCTGCCCCGGGATCGCTTCCGCAAGCACCTGCGCAATCGGCCCGGCCGCCTCGACCAGGTCGGCATCGAGCACGCAATCGCAAGCCGAAGGCATGGCGTCACCGGCTTCGACCCAGGCGGGCGCCGCAGCCAATGGCAACGGCGAGTACGAGGAAGCGCCGACCAGATCATTGGCGCGCAGCGCCCAACCATCGGTGGCGGCAACATCATGCGGCGGACGCGCCGGCAGCGGGGGCATCTCGGCCGCGATGCAGCAGAGCGCGTCCGGAAGCGGCAACTCGATTGGCTGCACCGGCTCAAGCCCGTGCAGGAGGGAGCTGAGCGCGGTTTCCAATGGCGTGAGCGAAGCCGGCAGGCGCTGGGTCGGAACCATGGCCGGCCTGTCTACTGTATCGGCTGCGAAATAAACAGGTGCTGCCGGATGTTCCTGCTCCGAAAGGACGCGTTGACGCCGACCCCAAACCGGTTGCAAAAGAAACCAATTCAGCCGGGTTCACGTCCCGGAACAAGCAATAACGGCCAATGCGCCGGTCCAGGGAGGGAGACAAGAATGTTCGGCATAACGTTCGGTAAACCATTTTCCATGCTCGGCGCGCTAGCCGGCGCCATGCTGGCTTCGACGGCGGCGCTGGCGCAAATCTCCGACGACGTCGTCAAGATCGGCGTGCTCACCGACATGAACGGGCCGGCGTCGACGCCGACGGGACAGGGCTCGGTCACCGCGGCGCAGATGGCGATCGACGATTTCGGCGGCAAGGTGCTGGGCAAGCCAATCTCGGTGATCGTCGGCGACCATCAGCTCAAGGCCGATATCGGCTCCAGTATCGCGCGGCGCTGGTACGACGTCGATCAGGTGGATTTGATCGTCGACGTGCCGGTCTCCGCAGTCGGGCTCGCCGTGCAGAACGTCGCCAATGAGCGGAAGCGGCTGTTCATCACGCATTCGACCGGAGCGACCGATTTCCACGGCAAGTTCTGCTCGCCCTATGCCATGCAGTGGGTGTTCGACACAAGGGCGCTCGCAGTCGGCACCGCGCAGGAGGTGGTGAAGCGCGGCGGCGATAGCTGGTTCTTCATCACCGACGACTATGCGTTCGGGCACTCGCTCGAGAAGGACGCCGCGAGCGTCGTCACCAAGAACGGCGGCAAGGTGCTGGGCTCGGTGCGCCCGCCGTTTGCGACGCCGGATTTGTCGTCCTTCGTGCTGCAGGCGCAGGCCTCGAAGGCCAAGATCATCGGTATTGCCGGCGGCCCGCCGAACAACATGAACGAGATCAAGACCGCCGGCGAGTTCGGCGTGTTCAAGGGCGGCCAGCAGATGGCAGCGCTGCTCGCGCTGATCACCGACATCCATTCGCTGGGACTGCCGACTGCGCAAGGCCTGTTGCTGACGACGTCGTTCTACTGGGACATGGATGACAAGACCCGCGAATGGTCGAAGCGCTATTTCGCCAAGCTGAACCGGATGCCGACGATGTGGCAGGCCGGCGTCTATTCCTCCGTGATCCACTACCTGAACGCGATCAAGGAGACCGGCACCGACGATCCGCTGAAGGTCGCGGCCAAGATGCGCGAAAAGCCGATCGAGGATTTCTTCGCCCGCAACGGCAAGCTGCGCGAGGACAATCTGATGGTTCACGACCTCTGGCTCGTACAGGTGAAGTCGCCGGAGGAATCGAAATATCCGTGGGACTACTACAAAATCCTCACCAAGATTTCCGGCGAAGACGCGTTCGGCCCGCCGGACCCGGCGTGTGCGCTGGTGAAGAAATGAGGTGGGCGAATGGGGAGTAGCGAATGGCGAATGGGGGAAAGCGGCGCGTGGTTATCCATTCGCTACTCGCTATTCGCCACTCACTTCGCCATCCCGATCTCGCGAAAATACTTCAGCGCACCCGGGTGGATCAGATCCACATTCGGCGCCGCCGCCACCGTGCTCGCCGCCGTCGTCTCGCAGGCCTGCGCCAGCTTCCTGCAGAACTCGCCTTCGATCCCGTGCAGCGTCTTCGCCAGCCGATAGGCGACCTCATCGGGCAGGCTTTCGCGCACGAGGATGAAGCTCCACGAGCCGACGGAGGCGATCGCTTCCGTCTGCTTCGGATAGCTGTTCGCCGGGATCGTCAGCGGCTTCAGGAAGGTGTGCTTGGCGCGGATGCGCGCGATCTCTTCCGCACTCGGCGCGATGAAGCGCGCGCCGGTGGGGCTTTCCGCCATCGCAGCAAAGCCCGGCCAGCCGACACCGGCCCCCCAGAGCGCCGCGGCGCGGCCGTCCTGCACCATGGCTGACCCGTCGCCGGCGCGATCGAGATAGATCGACTTGAAGTCCTCGTCCTGCTTCAGCCCGATCCCGTCGAGGATATAGCGCGACAGGATCGGCAGGCCCGAGCCCTTCGCCCCGAACGCAACCGGCTGGCCGACGAGGTCGCGGATCGTCCGGTACGGGCTGTCAGCCCGCACCACGAACATGCCAGGGCTCGAATACATCGCGGTCAGGATCTTGAGCTGGGTCGCGGGCCGGCCGATGCCCATGAAGGCTTCATAGGCGGGCTCGCCGGCCACCGTCGCGATATCGAGCTTATCAGCTTCGAGCAGCGGAATGTTCTCGTTCGAGCCCTTGGTATTGCGCGGCTCGATCGAGAGGCTCGGATCCGCCGCGTTCATGACTTCAGCAAAGGCATTGCCATAGAGCGGGAAACCGCCGCCCGGTGTCGCCGTCCCCAGGGTGATCGTGGTCTTGGAAATGGTCTTGCCTCCCTCTTGTGCGGCCGCGTTGCCGGTGAGCAGGACAACGGCGCAAACCGTCAAAGCTATTTTCATGTGGCGACCTCCAACATCCCCGGCGCGAGATTGATCGATCTTTATGCTGCAGAGGTTGTAGGCAAGGCCGGAATTTTATGAAAGCATGGCCGCAACGGTAACAAGAAAATGACGAGGAAACATAATGCTTCGCTTTTTGCGTGCGACGTCCCTTGGTTTGATTTGCCTTTTGAGCCTTGTCGCCCCCTCCTCCGCCGCCGACTATCCAAACCGCCCGGTGCGCTGGCTGATCGGATTTGCCGCCGGCGGGCCGGTTGACATCGTCGCCCGCATCATGAGCCAGTGGCTGTCGGACCATTTCGGTCAGCAATTCGTGGTCGAGAACCGCACCGGCTCCGGCGGCAACATCGCGGCCGCCGCCGCGATCAATTCGCCTGCCGATGGCTACACGCTACTGTTCGTTGCGCCCAATAACGCGATCAGCACCTCGCTCTACAAGAAGCTGCCCTATGATTTCCTGCGCGACACCACCCCGGTCGCCAGCATTATGCAACTCACCAACATGCTGGTGATCTCCAACGCGATGCCGGTGAAAACCGTCCAGGAGTTCATCGATTACTGCAAGGCCAATCCGGGCAAGGTCTCCTATGCGTCGTCGGGCAACGGCACCTCGGTGCACATGTCGGCGGAACTGTTCAAGGCGATGACCAAATGCGAGATGCAGCACGTGCCCTATCGTGGCTCGGCGATCGCCTTTCCGGATATCATCTCCAACAAGGTGCAGTTGATCTTCGACAACCTGCCATCGGCGCTGGAGCAGGCGCGCGGCGGCAATGTCCGCGCGCTCGGCGTCACCTCGCCAAAGCGCTGGCCGAGCGTGCCTGACGTCCCCGCCATCGCCGAGACCGTGCCGGGCTTCGAATCGGTCGGATTTTACGGCATCTCGGCGCCGAAAGGCACGCCACCGGAGGTCATCGAGATCCTCAACAAGGCGGTCGGCGAAGCGCTGAAGGACCCCAAGCTCGTCGCCCGCCTGGCCGAGGTCGGCGGCATCCCCAAGCCGATGACCCCGGCCGAATTCGGCAAGCTCGTCGCCGACGAAACCGAGAAATGGCGGAAAGTCGTGGAATTCGCCGGGGTTTCCGTGGACTAGAGGCGCCGGGATTGCCCGATCGCCCCTCACCCTGTAAACGGACCCGGCACCGTTGCCGGCCCACGCGTTGTGGCGGCTCGCGGCGGGGCCTGTAGCTCAATGGTTAGAGCCGGCCGCTCATAACGGTCTGGTTGCAGGTTCGAGTCCTGCCGGGCCCACCAGGGATTACGGGCACTTACGACCTGCCTGCCGCCTGAGGATTCGGGACCGCCACAGTTACCGCCACAGAAACGATTGCCGTTTCGTTCGCGTAATGGTCTCAAGAAAGCAAGTTTGATCCAGGCCAGAGCCGCCTTCGCCGGCAAGACGCACGCCAGGCGCTCGTCTCCGTTCTGCTGAGAGCCAGTCGGCATAGGGTGGAGGAACCGAACGCTCGGTCCGTAACGAAGACACGCGGCGCTTACTGTCCAGACGGGCCGGCACCCGAACTCTCGCGCATCGCTGGAGTAGTCCGCCGAATAGACAGCCCTCGCCCGCGCCGCTCGGATTGCGCGACCTTGAGCACCGGCTTTCCCAGGCACAACCGCGGCGTGATTTCCCCGCCCATGGACCTCACACGACTCTTTGCAGCTTCCCCGCAATCGCATCATCACTTCCCGCCATCGAACAGCTGTGGTTCGAAGCGCCCGAGGGTGGGCGATGGGGTCCCGCGCCGCGAGCGGCTTCACGCAAAGCGCAACGAGATCTTTTGCCAGCGGCGTCGAGCACAAGCCTAACCGAAAGCTTCTGAGTTTTGACAGAGGGACCCGTCCGCGCCCTCGGACGCTGTATTTCGGCGGAGCCATCGACGACAGCAAAGACACTGAGTGAGCCGGCGAAGTCGAGAGAGCCAAAGATCTTGAGCGTGCGCCGCCGCTAGCTGGCGGGCTCTTTTGCCGGTTGGCGTAGTTGGAAGCCTCACCAGGACTCGCGGCGTCGGGCTGACAATCCTCCCTTTCGCCGGACAGCCGCATTTCGAACCCGGCGGCGTATCTTTGAGAGTAGCACTGGGAAGCCGACTGCTCGGGTGCGCTCCATCTCGCTTCAAGCAAATTGTCGCTTTTTTTCCCGATTTCGTGAAGCAGGTCATATCGCCTGGCTGGGGCAAGTCGGAGAGTGCCGGTAGCGGAGGGGTCAAAACCATGGCCGAACCTGCGAAGCGAATACCGAACTGGCTGACGACCGACATGTTGATAATTGTCGTAGGGCCGGCGGTTATCCACACCTCGGAAATCAAAAATGACGGGCACTGAGCTATCAAGCCACATCGCGGGAAAGCATTCATCAGGGAATGCGAGGAGGAAGTGTCCCTGGATCTTCGTGCGCCTGAGATCATCCTTTCCGTTACTAAACCGTGGATAGTCTCGTTTTAGGCGGGTGCCATCAACAACCCACACCATATTTCCGTAAAAGCGCTCGCGTGCAGCCCGTTCTAGCGGATCGAGATGCGAATGCTGAAACTCAATCACAAGGCCATGAGGAGTACGAACATCAGCGATATACGCGAGGATGCATTCATCGAATTGCAGGAGGAGTTCGGGAGAGCCGCCAAGCGAGGCGTCAGGATCGATATTTTTTGGGGTGCGGACGGCAATGAGCGCGATCGCACGGCCAATCTGGAGGCTGCGATCGCACTCAATCACCGGATCACCGCAGACCGGAACCTGCGGGGAAGAGCAAGGGTTCATCTCTACACGACGCGCTCCCATGCCAAGCTCCTGATCGCGGATGCTACAGGACGGGCCGCAGGAGAGTTTGTCGCCGTCGTCGGATCGTGCAATTGGCTCTATAGCGGATTTAATCGCGTGGAAGCATCGGTCGTCCTACGCCATCCTCACGCGGTGGCGCGGGTCGCCGAGGAATTCGCCGAGCTTGTCTTTGACATTACCACGAGCTCGAAAACCGCCTCCGACCTGACGTCGCTGGCACGTACCTTGCGCACGCATGGGGCGCCTGAGGGTGAAGCAGAGCTCCGGCTCGTGAGAGGAGACGAACACGCCGAACTCATGCGGGTCGCTCGCGGAACGGCCGACAAATCAATTATGGTCGGCGGCGATCGCCTCGGTTTGGCAGCAGAAGCTCGGACGATCATTCCGATGATGGCTGCAGCAAAGCGATCGGTACAAGGGATTCTTTGCTACTCGAAGCCTTCGGGACCGGTCACAAACAAGGATGCAAGGGACTTGGCGGCGCTCGCCGCTCCGGCAGGAGTCCGGCTCGTTCAGATTCAAGATCGTGAACTGCACGGCAAGTTTCTTCTCTGGGACGATGACCATCTGGTGATTACCAGCCTGAATTGGTCGTCCGCCGATACGCGCTTCGATGCCCCGCAGGGCGAAATCGGCCTCTACCTCAAGAGTCCGGGCATCGCGGAGAATGTCCGGCGTCGTCTGATTGACGGGTGGCCAACTCTGGATATGTCAGCCGACGCGTCTCAGCAGGGACAGACCCGACCAAAGCGTCGAAGGCGACGTCGCCGCGGCGGCGCAAACGGTGAACGCGAAAGAGCGGTAATCCCTCCGAACCTCCTATCAGAGCCTCGTTGCTCTTTCGCCCGCGGTGTTCTCGGTTTTGTTACTGATGATCCAGCTCCCGTGGGATGAGAGCGAAAGCGCCACTCACGCGCAGTATCCGAGGCATCTATTGAGGCCATAAGGGTGCTCACCCGGCAACTACCGATCCTGAAATAGGACAACAGGGTCAATCCCAAGCGCTTCTGAAATCTGCTCGAGAGCATCAACGGTCGGCGAATTTTCCTCGCGCTCGATCATTCCAATGTAGTTGCGATTCAAGCCGGCGCGATCGGCCAGTTCCTCTTGGGAAAGGCCGCTCTTCCGTCGTTGACGCCGAAGATTTTGGGCTACCACCCGCCGCAACTTCATGCGGCAAGACGGCCTCAAACGCCACTTGATCTCCACCTAGTATACTAGGTATTGTTCGCACCTCCCTGGGAAGTTTTAGATGACCAATGCGCGAGCTCCGTTGCCTAAGCCGTTTGCCGAGCGGGTCTCATTCACCGACGGGCGGATCCTCCGCATCGGTTATCGGGCTGACGGGGTTGAGTCCATCTTGGCAAGCGTTGAACTCCCCGTTGAAGTACTCGAACAGGAAATCGCGGGCGGCCTAGAGCTAGTCACTACGATTAGTCCTTCCGGCGAAATAGTGTCTCAAATCTTCGGGTCATCCGGATTGGCTTTGGAGGGTCCCCGCTCGATCATCTCAATCGATCGTCTGGTTTCACAGACCGTCGACAGGGATAGTCTGCGTCTAGAGGAACTACCGGCAAGCGAACTAAATGGGCTCTTGAGATCGCTTGAGGCGTCCATCGAACATGTAAGGACTGCACTCACTCAGAGGACATAGCTCAACGTCAATGGGACTCCTATCCATCACCAGATGATGATTTTGTACCATCGGCCTTCTTCTTTTCTTTTTTGAAGGCTACATCGCCGTCAAGAAATGCCTCAAGCATGAACGGTATCAGTTCAGCGACTTCCTCCTTATTGCCGTAGATTTCTGCATAAAAAGCGGCATACTCGCGCAGCCGCAGCGCTAGACCCGGCGTGAGCACAATTGTCATCTTCACAGGCGTCCGATCAGGCAACCTCGCAAGCTTCATCCCTCACCTGCCCTTCGCTGCCGTCTGAACGTCCTGATACGGCTTCAACACCAAATCCTTCGAAACAATCACCCGCAGCGGCCATCCCGGGCGCACGGTGATCGTGGGCTGCACGTCAAGCTCGCGCTCAATCAGGCGCTGTCCCGCACGGTTGGTCGTTTGCTGCGTGCTTTCCCGCAGCGCCTTCACGAGATCGCTCTCGTCGTTTCCGATCGATAGCTGGGTCCCCACCCCGATCAGGGTCGCCAGGGCGACACCCTTGAGCAGCTGCCAAGTGTGGAAGTCAACCTCGTCTTCGAGGCCGGCGTAACCGGCAACGTCGGTCGCTGGAAGGTTCTCGATCACGATCGAATTGCCGTTCGGCAGGATAAGCCGCGTCCAGATGACGAGCGCCCGCTTCTGGCCAAAGGCGACGACGCTATCGTATTTGCCTACAAGCCGGGTCCCTTGCGGGATCAAAAGATGCTCACCCGTTACCGTGTCATAGACGTTCTCGGTGACCTGGCCGATGGTAGCCCCAGGCAAGTCCGAATTCAGCCCGGTGACGAGGCTCGCCGGGATGATCGACCCGGCCATCACAGCGTAGGTGGATGGCGCCGGTTTGAGCGTATGAGGATTGGTGGTCTCCGTGTCGGCTTTCGCTCCCACAAAGGCAAGCTTGCGGGCCTGCGACGACGGAACGATCTCACTTGATCGGTCGATCATCGCCGGGGCCGTCTTCGCGAGTTCGGCAGCGGATGGCCCTGTATCGGGAGTCGAAGGCCGGAATGCGGATGGAGATGCAGCAGCCATCTCGGTCGTGGCTGTCTGCTTGCGCTTGTCCTGCTTCTCCGACAGGCGGAAGAATAGCCCCGACTCCTTGGCTTGCTGAGCGACCCGCGTCTGCCGGATCCGCTCAGCCCGTTCGGCGTCCTCCTCCGGATTGGTCCGGAAGCCTGCGTCCGACGCCACGCCGGCCTTCTTCTCGTTCTCGGCAAAGGCTCGGCCGATGTCTCCAGGCGACGGCGGTCCAAGCCGCGGCGTTGGCGGCAGATCCTCATAGGACTTAGGCAGCTTGCTCAGCCCCTCGGCGGTCTGCTTGCGATCGGTATTGTATAGCTCCGTCCGCTCCGACTGTTTGAAAGAATGCGGTCGGAGCGCAATGAGCGTCGCCCCGGCAAGGAACAGTGCGGCAACCGCACAACCGATCATCAGCGCGCGCCTGTTGAGGCGCCGAACCGGTCGCGGCCGCGCCCGCAGCTCAAGCGGCTCGGGATCTTGATCCAAGCTCGTCATGAGGCGCTCCCGGTACTGAATGTCTGCGACACCGGCCGCGCATCGATACGGATGATGCGGACGATACGCTGCTGATTTTCGCCAAGACGAAGTTCGGCGACGCCGAACATCCGGTCGACGATGTAGTAGGAACCGCGGACCCGGTAGTTGACGAGGTTCGGACGGCCATCGGCCCCGGCGACGAACAAGGGCGGCGCCTCCCCTTGCGACAGACCGGACGGCATTTGGATATAGACCTTGCGGCCGTCGTCAAAGGCGCGCACCGGACGCCAGGGCGGAGCCGATACCGATGATGATCGCAAGAACCATCACCTTCACTCCCGAGGCGACGACATTGCCGAGAGTCTTTTCCGCCAAGAATGCGGTCTTCCCCCACAATGCAAATGGCACGAGAATGAAGCTCGCGAGCGTCGTCAGCTTGAACTCGATCAAGGTGACGAAGAGCTGTATCGAGAGGACGAAGAACGCGAGCACGATCAGGATCCAGCAGAATAGCAGGATCAGGATCGTCGGCAGGTTGGTTAGCACGTCAAAGCCGGAGAATTGGCCGGTCTCCTCCAGAAGAGGATGCGCGGCCGTAAACCCGGCGGAGGCGACGAAGCCCGGACGTGCCAGGTCGGCGGCGGATAGGCTCCCACCCGAGGCCTTCAGTCCAATGCTGGAGAACGACGCAAAGACGATATCGGCAAGGCTCTGGAAGTTGCCGATGATGAACGCGAAGGCGCCGACATAGAGCACCTTCTTGGCAAGCGTGACCAGGATGTGGTCATCGGCGCGCAAGCTCCAGGCGAGGCCGGCAAGCGTCAGGTCGATGCCGATCAGCGTTGAGCTCAGGAACGAGACGTCGCCCGACAGGAGGCCAAATCCGGAGTCGATGTAGCGCGAGAATGTCTCTGTAAAGCGGTCAATGACGGATAGATCAGCCATAGCGCGCCCTCGCCTACTTGCCGCCGGTGTAGGCACGGCCATCGCCGATGAAACGAGCAAATCGCTCCTTCGCTGCAGCCGAAGAGGCCTGCTGTTCGGCCGCCCGCAACGTATCCGCGCGCGCTTGGGTCGCCAGAAGTGCCTGGGTCTGCAGCGACTGCTTGATGTGCAGGGCGAGCAGTTCGTTGCCGGACTGCTGGGCCTGAAGCGAGCCGACCGCAGCGGATGAATTGGTCATCAGCGTTCGGAGCGTCTGGCCGTCCTGATCCAGAGAGCTGACGATGGCCGACTGAATTGTCAGCGACCGCTTCAGACCGTCATAGCTATTGTCCCAACGCGACGTCGCGTCCAGAACCATCTTGTCGGAAGAAACGGCTGCCGCATATTGGCGGGGATAAAGGCGTTCAAAATCCTGCTGGGTCTTCTGGACATCGAATGAGATGTTCTTGGCCTGACCAATCAGGCTGTTCATCCGGGTGATCGTCGACGTGAGCTGACCAGCCACACTCGCGGGCAGGCTGGCGAGATGCTTGGCTTGATTGAGCAGTGACTGCGCCTGGTTTTCGAGGCTCCTGACCTGATTGTTGATCTGCTCAAGCGCCCGTGCCGCGGTCAGGAGGTTCTGACTGTAGTTCGAAGGATCGAACACGATATCGAACGCCCCGAGCCGTCGCGACCCATTCACGGCGATGACGAATGATAGTATTGTTGTCACGATAATTCTTGAGGTTGTATCCAAGAACATGCGGCCGGTAGTTTCGAGCATGGAAGACTCCAGAGATTGAGGTTGAGGTCAGACCGTGTGGGCTTGTTCGAAGGTGCTGATCAGGTTTGCGGCCCAGTGCAGACCGCATTCGGCGAGGTAGCGCTCGGCGAAATGGTGAGGCCCGGTGCGGGCCAGGACCGCGTCAACGGCACGCTGGTCCTCAGGCGAGGATGCCGCCACAAGCGCGAGGGCCACCGGTCCGAGGCCGAGCTCGAACAAGCGATTTCCGGCGCGGGACTGCAGA
The DNA here is from genome assembly GCF_004296405.1 of Bradyrhizobium sp. Leo170. Taxonomy (GTDB): domain Bacteria; phylum Pseudomonadota; class Alphaproteobacteria; order Rhizobiales; family Xanthobacteraceae; genus Bradyrhizobium. The sequence continues at coordinate 3,471 of NZ_PSRR01000169.1, read as the reverse complement.
TAATAGTCGCGCTTGGGGAATGCTTCCGCGATCAGGCGAACCTGAGTGTCGTTCAAGCCAAACCGGCGATAGGTCTCGGTCTGGGTCGGCTCCAGCGCACGGGGGTTCGGCAGGAATATTCGACTTGGACAGGATTCGATGATCGCAGGTGCGATCTGGCTGTCGGCGATATCGGCCAGTGACTGGGTCGCGAAAATGACGGCGACGTTCTTCTTGCGTAGCGTCTTCAGCCATTCGCGAATGCGGCTCGCGAACAGCGGGTCGTCCAGAAATACCCAGGCCTCATCGAGCACCAGCAAGGTGGGCCGGCCGTCGAAGCGGTCTTCAAGGGTGTGGAAGAGATATGTCAGAACCGGCGCCACCAGGCCAGGCAACGCCATCAGTTCTTCCATCTCGAAGGTCAGCACGTCCGCACCAGAAAGACGATCGGCGTCCGCGTCCAGGAAACGACCGTACGGTCCTTCAAGCGTGTAGGGCTGCAGCGCCTGCCGCAACGCGTCGCGGGCAAGCAGCGCCACGAGCCCGGTCATCGTCCGCTGCGAGACCGGCGCAGAACCGAGGCTCCTTAGCGCCGACCAGAGCGTCTCCTTGACATCGGGCGTCATGGTCACGCCCTCATGGGCGAGCACGCCGCAGAGCCAGTCGAGCGCCCAGAGCCTCGCCCCTTCCTCCGCGACATCTTTGAGCGGCTGAAACGCGATGCCGCCCTTGGCGCCGAGCTCATACCAGGCGCCCGACAACGCAAGCGTGGTCGCCCGTGCCGACCGCCCCTTGTCAAACGTGATCAATCGGGCGTTCGGGTATCGACGGAATTGAAGCGCGAGCATCGATAGCAGGACCGATTTGCCCGCCCCCGTGGGGCCGACAATGATCGTGTGCCCGACGTCGCCGGCGTAGAGCGACAGACGAAATGGGGTCGCGCCCTTGGTCTTGGCGACCAGGAGCGGCGGGCCATCAAGGTGCTCGCACCGCTCAGGTCCAGCCCACACTGCCGACAATGGGCACATGTGGGCGAGATTCAGCGTGTGGACGATCGGCTGGCGGATGTTGGCATAGGCTTGCCCCGGCAGGCCGCCGAGCCAAGCCTCGACCGCGTTGACGCTCTCCCGGACGGCCGTAAACCCGCGGCTATTGATCACCCGCTCGACCGCGCGGATCTTCTCGTCCGCTTGATGCGAGTCCTCGTCGCTGACGGTAACGGTCGTGGTGATGTAGCCGAAGGCAACCAGATCGTCGCCAAGCTCGGAGAGAGCTGCATCGGCGTCGAGCGCCTTGTTGCTGGCGTCGGTATCGAGCAGCGCCGCCTGCTCGTTGAACATGACTTCCTTCAGAATTGCGGCAAGCGACTTGCGCTTGGCAAACCATTGCCGCCGGTAACGCGACAGTGTCGCGTTCGCCTGCGTGCGGTCCAGCGGAATAAACCGGGTCGCCCAGCGGTAGGCGACGCCAAGTCGGTTCAGTTCATCGAGCAGGCCCGGAAAGGTGACGTGCGGAAACCCAAGAACGGTGAGCGCACGAAGATGGCTTCGTCCGATCGCGGGCGACAATCCACCGGTCAGCGGCTCATCGCTCAGGAAGCAATCGAGATAAGCCGGGATTTTCGGAACGCTGACCGGGTGACGCTTGGTCGAGACGCAGCTATGAAGATAGGTGAGCGTCTCCTCATCGTTGAGCGGCCATATCTCGGGCAAGACCGACGAGAGCAGATCGATCGCCCGGTCGGTTTCCTGGACAAACCGCTGGAGATGTTCCCGATAGCCTTTCTGGTTGCTGTCAAATCTCTGCTGGCCATCAATCTCGCCGGCATGGATGGCGCTTTTCTTAGGACTTTCGATCGATTGATCGCGACGAATGCGCTTCCCCTTTCCCGCAACGCTATGCCTCTCATTCGGGCGCTCGAGAAATAAACCTTCGAGGCGCGAGACCCTTTCGGCAGGCGGCAGGTACATCAAGGTCAGATGCAGCACGCTCTCGAAATGCTGCCCGTCGGGGCGTGACGGATCCTCCCATGCCACCCCAGCGGCGCCTTCAAAAGCGGCCCGCCGCTCCTCATCCACCAGCCAGGACACAGGATCTGGAAATTCCGACCTCGGATATTCGCCAGTCGGGATACGCGTGGCATCAAAGAAGAGAGCCCAGCCTGAGCCGAAACGCTTGAGGACGTTGTTGACGCGTGAGGCGACACTCATCAGCTCGGCCTCGGTCGCGCTGTCGAGGTCCGGTCCGCGGTAGCGTATCGTCCGTTGGAAGCTGCCATCCTTGTTCAGGACAACGCCCGGGGCGACTAGGCATGCCCATGGCAGCCAATCGGCCAGCCGATACGCATGGCCGCGGTATTCTTTCAGGTTCAGCATGCGAGCCGCCCTTTGTGCTTGGTGTGGCGGATGGCGACTTCGACGAAAGCCGGATCGCGCTTGGCGAGCCACACGGCCGTGCTGTGGCCGATCACCCACAGCACGAGCCCTGCGAGCCAAAGTCGCAAGCCGAGCGCCAGCACGGCGGACAAGGTCCCGATCAGGATGGCGGCCGCACGCGGCGCGCCGCCGATCAGAATCGGTTCGGTCAGTGACCGGTGAAGCACGAGTTCAAAACCATCGGGGCGCATTAGATCAGTGCTCCGCCACCGAACGAGAAGAACGAAAGGAAGAAGGAGCTCGCCGCAAAAGCGATCGAAAGGCCGAACACGACCTGGACCATCTTGCGGAACCCGCCGGAGGTGTCGCCGAAGGCCAGCGATATGCCGGTCACGGTGATGATGATGACGGCGACGATTTTTGCGACCGGTCCCTGCACGGATTCCAGGACACGCTCGAGCGGGGCTTCCCACGGCATGCCTGAACCGGCGGCGTGCGCCGCCGTGACGCTGAGAAGCATGCAGGCCGAGGCAGCGCCAAGCTCAATCAAGGGACGCCCGCCGATCGAGCAGGAGCCACGCAGGCGCGAACGCGCGTTGAGACGTAGTCGAATGGACATTATGCAGTCTCCTTCAGGTCATGGGCGGTGAGAGATGTTTGGAAGTCCGGGCGGAGTTTCGAGCAGGTAGTCGCCTGACGGATCGAGGCCTTTGAGCTCGGCAACGGCCTCGATGCGCCGTGCGGGACCCCGTCCCTTGATGAAAACAATGACGTCGATCGCCTCGGCGATGAGCCGGCGCGGCACGGTTGCGACCGCTTCTTGAATGAGTTGTTCGATCCGGTAGAGCGCAGCGCGTGCCGAGTTGGCATGGACCGTGGCAATTCCGCCGGGGTGGCCCGTATTCCAGGCCTTCAGCATGTCGAGGGCTTCGGCGCCTCTGACCTCGCCGACGATGATGCGGTCGGGCCGCAAGCGCAGCGTGGAGCGGACGAGATCGGCAAGGCTCGCCACGCCCGGCTTGGTCCGGAGCGTCACGGCATCCTTTGCTTCGCAGCGCAGCTCTCGGGTGTCCTCGATGATGACCACCCGCTCTTCGAGGCCGGCGATCTCCGCTAG
>NZ_PSRR01000168.1 GCF_004296405.1 Bradyrhizobium sp. Leo170 | reverse complement strand
TCAAAACACCCAGCCCCCGGTTCCCCGAAACTGCCCCAAGCCGCCGGAAATGTCGGAAAATCCGTGCTGTAGCGGCTCATTCAGAAAATATCAGAAAAACTTCAGAACGCCACGGGCACCGCATCAGGACACCTGGCCGCCATCATGGGACGAATGCGCTCCCGCCTTTTCGGCTGCCGTGGGGCCACGCGCCGGCGGGTGGGGCGGGGAGAGGCGGTGTTCCGGAAAGTATGGGATCGGTTCGGGGCCCCCCGGGTACCGGCACACCGACCTCGCCCCGTTTTGGGACAAAGACGCTTTTCATTCCTCTTGGACGATGAGACCCCTGTGCTCAGCTTTACGACCGACGACATCGACCCCGAGCATCGCTTCGATCATTGGCGCGAGGTGCGCGGAAAGAGCCTGTTCGGTGTCACGATCGAACTGCCGACCGAGCGCCGCGCCGACTTTTAGGGGCGGTTTTCCGCGATCGATATCGGAGGCGCGATCGTCTCGCGGATGCATGCCTCGTCCTATCGGGTCAGCCGGACCAGCGGCGATATCGCGCGCATGCCGGCCGACAGCCTGTGCATTGCGTGGCAGACGCGCGGGGCCGGCTGGATGGATGTCGGCCGGGGGCGGGGGCATCGCGTGGCCGATGGCGACATCGTCATCAACCATTCCGACACTCCCTTCGAGGGGACACCGGAGCGTTCCGACGGGTTCGACTTCCTGATGCTGAAGATCCCCCTGGGCCGCGACGTGCTGCTGGGCGCGCCGGCCCATGACCTTTTCGCCGCGACGCTCTTGCAGAAGAGCCCGTTCTTCAGGGCGCTCTCGGCGCTGTTTCATGCCTTGACGCAGGAGCCGCGCGGTGTCGTCGATCCCTCGGCAGAGATCACGCATATCGCAAGATTGGCCATGCTCGCGCGGGGCCGTCTCTTGCCTGGAATGCCCGAGTGCCGCGCGGCGCTGCGTTCGGGCTTCTACTATGCCGCGCGTGACATTCTCGTCCGCGATCTGCATCAGCCGGGCTTGTCGCCCGCGCAGGTCGCGCAAGAACTCGGAATATCGCTGCGGCAGGTTCATGTGTTGTTCGAGCCGACGGGGCTCTCATTCTCGCGCACGCTGGCGGCCCTGCGGGTGCGCAAAGCGGGCGAGTTGCTGGCAATGGCGCCGTCACGGCCCGTCGCGGATGTCGCCTATGCCTGTGGCTTCGATAGCCTTGCAACATTTTATCGCGCCTTCCGAAATTACTACGGCATGACGCCGCGCGACATGCGCGTTCACGCGAACTGCGAGTGAGAGGCCGTGGCCGCTTCGCTGCGACGGCGCAGAGTCATGGGGACGCTTGCAGGTCAAAATCGAGGGCGTGCGCGCATTGAGAAGACAGCCTGTTACCGCTTCTGTAAACGCCCGCAGGCATTTGGATTTTCGGATCATTCCCGAAAGAGGAGTGGCCGAGCCGTTCAGGGGGCTCTTCTCGCTTGCTGACCATCAGGGTTTTCATCACCAAAATATTTTCAAAATCTACAGCTTGCGGCGAATATTGAGGCAGCGCGCGTTCGCGGCTGCTGCCAGCCGCGCGCGTCTGTTCGTTGATGCCGTCTCGCTGATCAACAGCAGGCTTCGATGGCCGCTCTAGTCTTCTCGGCTTCCGGCCGCTCGGCAATCCGGTGTGCGCCGCCGGCGCTGTAAATTGATCGGAAAGGAAGGCCAGTGTATCACGCTGCGCGAGATCTGAGCGTAGGGAAGAGAAATGGCGGCAGGGGATTTGGACGTTCTGATTCGGTCGATGGCAAAGAAGCAGGCCAAGGCGATCACTGATGCCGCCAGGAAGCAGCATGGCCGTCTGATGGGAATGGCCGTCAAGGCCAAGGACAAGGAGACCAAGGAGCGCCATAAACACCTCGCCAAGAACACGCTCGCGTCGGCAGCGGCGGCGGCGAGACGGCTGCAAATCACGGCGGAGAATGTGGCCGACAGCTATGCGCGATCGATGAAGAAGGCCGCCGAAGAAAAGCCGCCGGCGGCAAAGCCGGTCAAGGCGGCTAAGCCGGCCAAAAAGAAAAAGGGCTGACTTCGACCCGCCGCACGACGTCGCGAGCACGCCCCGGCTGGGCGAGGTCTCGCGGCGCCCGCTCAAGTTGGCGGCCCGTACGAAAATACCGGGCGATCACAAAATACTTAAGTATTTCAATCTATTGTGCGTGAGTTGGTTGTTTTCAACGGCCAATCCGACAACCGATGCCTCGCAATATTGCCTGACATCAGCAAATCTTTACTTGAATTAAAACACGAACGTTCGTATTTGATCGATCGCCGATGAGGGGCGCGAATTGTCCAGGACACGCAAAATCACGACCGACGATATCCTCGATGCTGCGGAGCGAGTGGTTATCCGTCTCGGGGCCGCGGGCCTTTCGATCGATGCGGTGGCCCAGGAGGCTGGCGTCAGCAAGTCGCGGGTCGTCTACGACCATAGGTCCAAGAGCGCGCTGCTGGAGGCGTTGATCGACCGCCGCGTCAAGGCGGAGCTTGAGCGCATCGAACAGACCGTGGCGGAGAACGCCGGCACGCCGCATCCCGAACTGTTCGGCCGGATCGCGGTCGCCGAGCGGATTCCCGACGATCGGGACAAGGCGGTCGCGCTCGCGATCAGCGCCTCGATGTCGAGCGAGGAGAAGATCCAGGAGCAGATGCGCGACTGGACCCTGGCGGACTTGCGCGCGATGGCCGCGGGCCTGCGGCCGAAAGCGGCGCTGATGGCCTACCTGGCGCTGACCGGCTTTTACTGCACCGAACTCTTCGGCTTCCACCAGTGGGACGCAGCCGAGCGATCCGAAATCCTCGCAGGCATCAGGACGATCTACACGTCCTTTCCCGACGAAAGCTGATGCCGCCCACAATTCGCTGACACTCAAGGAAATCAAGAAATGTACAGCAGCAGAGCTCTGCCGCGCGTGAGGACATATCTGGCAGCGGCGGCATTCCTGGCGCTAACGATCGGTGGCGTTGCCGCGCAGCAAGGCGCGGAACTGCCTCCGCCTGCGGTCAGCGTGATCGAACTCAAAGCGCATGCCGTTCCGGTCGTGAACGAGCTTCCGGGCCGCATCGCTGCGACGCGTATCTCCGAGGTTCGCGCGCGTGTTTCCGGGATCCTTCAGGCACGCGTGTTCACGCAGGGTACTCCGGTCAAGGAAGGCGACGTCCTTTACCGCATCGATCCGAAGCTGTTCCAGGTGCGCGTAGCGAGCGCCGAAGCCTCGCTGCGGCGTGCCAAGGCCGTTCAGCAAAATGCGAAACAGCAATTCGAGCGCCAGAAGATCCTTCACGAGCGCGACGCCACCAGCGGCGTGAACCTGGATACGGCAACTGCGACCCTTGCCCAGGCCGATGCCGACGTCGCATTGGCCGAAGCCGCGCTCGCCGAGGCGAAGATCAATCTCGACTACACCGAGGTTCGCGCTCCGATCAGCGGCATCATCGGCGGCGCCCTCGTCACTGAGGGCGCGCTCGTCACCGCCGACGGAACGCAGAATATGGCGCTGATCCAGCAGGTGGATTCCGTCTATGTCGACTTCACGCAATCGGCGCAGGACCTGCTCACGCTCAAGCGCGCCGTCGAGGAGGGCAAGCTCGCCAGTCCGGCGCCGGGAGAGGCTCGGGTGGAGCTCGTTTTCGACGATGGCGGCCTCTATGCGGAAGCGGGGCGGTTGCTGTTCGCCAGCGCCAGCGTCGATTCCACCACCGGGCAGGTCACTCTGCGCGCCGAATTCCCGAACCCGAAACACGACCTGTTACCCGGCATGTATGTTCGCGTGCGCATTGCGCAGGCCGTTCGCGAGGGCGCCATCACCATTCCTCAGCGTGCCGTGACCCGGGCCCGCGACGGCAAGGCGCAGGTCTACCTCGTATCGGAAGGCGGGATTGCGGAGACGCGCGACGTCGAACTTGGACAGGCACTCGGTTCGGAATGGGTCGTCGAGTCCGGCCTGAAGGAGGGGGAGCGCGTCGTCGTCGATGGCGTGCAGAAGGTCCGCTCCGGTGGCAAGGTTGTCCCCGAGCCGTGGAAGCCTGCCGATCGCGAAGCGGGAATCCCCGCCGACCAGCCGAACAACCGGGCGAGGTAATCTGATGGCTCAGTTTTTCATCAGGCGGCCGGTCCTTGCCTGGGTCTTTGCCCTGTTCATCTGCATTGCCGGTGTCATCGCGATTCCGCTCTTGCCGGTCGCGCAGTACCCCAAGGTCGCGCCGCCGCAACTGACGATTTCGACCTCCTATCCGGGGGCTTCGCCGCAGGAAATCTATCAGGGCGTCACGCGCCTGATCGAGGAGGAACTGAATGGCGCCGCCAGGTTGATGTATTTCGAATCGACGTCGGACACGTCAGGCTCGATCAGCATCAACGTATCTTTCGAGGCCGGCACCAGCATCGAGCAGGCGTCCGTCGACGTGCAGAACAGGCTGCGGCGAATTCAATCGCGACTGCCGGCAGCGGTGGCCGCGCAGGGCGTGACCGTGGAAGAGGCTTCAGCCGGCTTCCTCATGATCGTGTCGCTCACGTCCACCGATGGCAAGCTCGATGAAGTCGCGCTCGGCGACTACTTCAGTCGCAACGTGCTTGGCGAACTGCGCCGTCTTCGCGGAGTGGGGCGCGCGCAGTTGTTCGCCGCTCAACGCGCGATGCGCGTCTGGATCGATCCGGACAAGATGGTCGGCCTCGGGCTGACCGCCGCCGACATCAACGGTGCGATCATGGTGCAGAACGCCCAGGTCGCGGCCGGGCAGATCGGCGCATCGCCGAATCCGGTCACAACCGACCTAACAGCGACCGTTCTCGTCAAGGGACAGCTCGCCAACACCAAAGAATTCGGCAACATCGTGCTGCGGGCAAACCCGGACGGCAGCACGGTTCGGCTCAAGGATGTTGCCCGCCTCGAGCTCGGCGCGGAGAATTACAACTTCTCCAGTCGCCTGAACGGCCAGCCGAGCGCCGCTGTGGGCATCCAGCTCTCCGCAACCGGCAACGCGGTCGCGACGTTGCGTGCCGTGCAGGCGAAAATGGAGGAATTGTCGCGGTTCTTCCCGCAGGACGTGAAATATTCGGTACCCTACGACACCAGTCCCTTCGTGTCCGCCTCGATCGAGAAAGTGCTGGAGACGCTGCTCGAAGCGGTCGTGCTCGTCTTCGTGGTGATGTTCGTCTTCCTGCAGAACTTCCGCTACACGCTGATCCCGACGCTGGTCGTGCCAATCGCATTGCTTGGCACCGGCGCGGTCATGCTGGTGGCGGGCTTTTCGATCAACGTCCTGACCATGTTCGCGATGGTGCTGGCGATCGGCATCCTTGTCGATGACGCCATCGTCGTCGTCGAGAACGTCGAGCGCATCATGGCGGAGGAAGGACTTTCACCGAAGGACGCCACCAGGAAGGCCATGAACCAGATCACGGGCGCCATCCTCGGGATCACGCTCGTTCTTTCCTCCGTCTTCATCCCGATGGCGTTCTTCCCTGGCTCGACGGGAATCATCTATCGCCAGTTCAGCCTGACCATGGTCGTTTCGATCCTGTTCTCGGCATTTCTAGCGCTGTCGCTTACGCCGGCGCTTTGCGCGACCTTCCTCAGACCGATCAAGCATGGTCATCATGGGAAGAAGGGGATTGGCGGCTGGTTCAACCGCAAATTCGAAGCATTGACCGATCGCTACACCGGCGCTGCCGGCGGCATCGTGCGGCGCGCCGGGCGCATGATGGTGATCTATCTCGCCCTGGTCATCGGCCTCGGTTACTTCTTCGTCAGCCTCCCCACCGCCTTCCTCCCGAACGAGGACCAGGGCTTTCTGGTCGTTGACATCCAGGGCCCGCCCGAAGCCAGCGCCAACCGGACGCTGGCGTCGATCAAGCAGATCGAGGAGATTTTCAAGACGGAGCCTGCCGTGCGCGATATCGTGGCCATTCAGGGCTTCAGCTTCTCGGGCAACGGCTCGAATGCCGCCTTGATGTTTGTGACCCTCAAGGACTGGAGCGAGCGGGGCGCGGGCCAATCCGCCCAGGCGATTGCCGATCGCGTCAACGGGCAATTGTTTGCACTGAAGGACGCGACCGGCTTCGCGCTTTCACCGCCGCCGATCGATGGCTTCGGCACGACAGGGGGCTTCGCCTTCCGTCTTCAGGATCGCAATGGCCTGGGTCAGGCGGCGCTCACGGACGCGGCGGCCGAGCTGATGGAGAAGGCCGGCAAGAGTCCGGTGCTCGCGGGCCTTCGCATCGAAGGGTTATCGGATGCGGCGCAGGTTCTTCTTGTTATCGATCGCGAGAAGGCCAACACGTTCGGCGTGACCTTCGCCGACATCAACAACACGATCACAGCCAACCTCGGATCGTCCTACATCAACGACTTTCCGAACGCCGGCCGCATGCAGCGGGTCATCATCCAGGCTCGGGATCACGGCCGGCTGCGGGTGGAGGATCTCCTGAAGCTCAACGTCCGCAATGCGGGCGGCGGCATGGTGCCTCTGTCCTCGTTTGCCATGGCCCAGTGGCAGAAGGGATCGCCGCAGATCGTCGGATATAACGGCTACCCGACGGTGCGCATCGCGGGCGAGCCGGCTCCAGGTCATTCGTCGGGCGCGGCGATCGCCGAGATGGAGCGCCTCGCTTCGCAGCTGCCGAACGGCATCGGCTTCGAATGGACCGGTCAGTCGCTGGAAGAGATCAAATCGGGATCGCAGGCGCCAATTCTGTTCGGCCTTAGCATCCTCTTCGTCTTCCTGCTGCTCGCCGGCCTCTACGAAAGCTGGTCGATCCCGCTCTCGGTCATGCTCGTCGTGCCGCTCGGCGTGATCGGTTGCGTCCTGGCCGTGATGCTCCGAGGAATGCCGAACGACCTCTACTTCAAGGTCGGGCTGATCGCCATCATCGGCCTGTCGGCGAAGAACGCCATCCTGATCGTCGAATTCGCCAAGGACTACTACGCGGAAGGCAGATCGCTGGCTGACGCTGCGGTTGACGCCGCTCGCGTCCGCTTCCGGCCGATCATCATGACGTCGCTCGCCTTCACGCTCGGCGTCGTGCCGCTCGCCATCGCATCAGGCGCCAGCGCGGCCAGCCAGAACGCCATCGGCACCGGCGTTCTCGGCGGCATGATCTCCGCGACGGTTCTCGCGATCTTCTTCGTCCCTGCCTTCTTCGTGTTCGTTCTGCGCCTGCTGCGGACCAGAAGGCCGGCCGCGAACGATGACGCGGCAGCCGAGGCTCCGCTTGCGAAGCCATCTGAAGCTTAGCGTTCGCGCTCCCTCTCCCGCTTGCGGGAGAGGGTTGGGGTGAGGGTGTCTCCGCGATGAGATTGTCCGTGGGGAAAGAGCCCTCGCCAAACTTCCATTTCAGCCGTAACCATTCTCTCGCCGTTCGAAGCCGAAGCGTAGCGATGCTTCGCCAAAGTCCTCCCTGAGCCGGCCGGGCCTTCTCAGGGCGAGATGGTCTCCCGCGCCGATGTTCACGCTGGAGGATCACATGAAAGTTCTCATCGCTTCGACGCCTGCAACCGGCCATCTCAATCCGCTGCTTGCAGTCGCTCGCGGCCTTATCGACGAGCGACACGATGTTACATTCCTGACCGGCAGCGTGCTGCGGTCACGGGTTGAGGCCATTGGTGCAGGATTCCGTTCGCTGCCCCCCGCCGCCGACCTCGATCTGCGAAAGTTCGATGAGGCCGTGCCGGAGCTCAAGAATATGGAGCCTGGGCTACAATGGCTGCGCGTCGCCCTGGAGCGCATTTTTGTCGATACCATGCCGGCGCAACATGCCGGGTTGCAGCAGCTCGTGCACGAGCTCCAGCCCGACGTCATCGTGGGTGACGACATGTTCTTTGGTGTGCTTCCGATGGCGCTCGGCTCGCGTGCAAATCGGCCTCCGGTGGTGCTGTGCGGGACTTCGGTGCTGCACTCGAGCCGTGACGATGGCGCACCGCTCTTCCTTGGACTTCCGCCCGCAACCACCCAGGCAGAGCGTGACAATTACGCCGTCATCGCCAAGGAATATGACAGTGTGGTCAACGAGCCGGCAACGCGCCGGATCAATGAGCTCCTGGCAGAACTGGGCGCGCGGCCGTTGCCGACAGTGCTGTTCGAGGCCGTTGTGGAACTGGCCGACGCCTATCTGCAGCTATCGGTGCCGAGCTTCGAGTTTCCGCGAAAGCTGCCGTCCACGGTCCATTTCGTGGGCAGACCTCCGATCATTCCGAACCAGGCGCCGGTGCCGCCATGGGCCGGTGATCTCGACGGCACGCGCAAGGTGGTGCTGGTCACGCAGGGGACGGTGGCCAATCACGATTTCGGTCTTCTCGTCGCGCCGACGCTGGCGGCCCTTGCGGACGAGCCGGATCTGCTGGTGGTGGTGACCACGGGTGGTCGTCCGGTCGATGCGATCCCCGGCCCGATTCCGTCCAATGCCCGCGTGTCCAGCTACCTGCCGTTCGAGTGGATCCTTGGAAAGACGGATGTGTTCGTTACCAATGGCGGCTACGGCAGCGTCAATCAGGCGATGAGCTTTGGAATTCCGATCGTGAGCGCCGGTCTGACCGAGGACAAGGCCGATGTGAACGCGCGCATCGCGTGGTCCGGCGTCGGTATCAATCTGGCGACCAATCAGCCGGATCCGCGGGTCCTGCGCGAGGCGGTTCGGACCGTGCTCGAAAAGCCGGGCTACCGCATGCGGGCCGCATCGATGGCCGATGAGTTCGCCAAACGCGATACGCGATCGCTGATCGTCCGCATCATCCACGAAGCGGCGACAGGAAAGAAAGCGCCCGCCCGCCGCAAGGCCGCAGCGGCGTAACTCCGCATCCCGTCCGATCGATATCGCTCAGGGGATCATCGTTGAACGTTGATCCCCTGATATCCCAGGCGGTCATCGATCGGCCTGTTGCAGGAATTCGAGCGTCCAGTTTACGCCCGTCGGGTGAAAATCGAGGTTGCCGCTGCCGTTCAGGGCGCGGGGCACGATCTGCTCGATCACGACGCGGCCGAAACCTTGCCGTTGCGGCGGCGTCACGGCGGGGCCGCCCTTTTCCGACCACGAGAAGCGAATCCGGTCGTCCGCTTCCTCCGCGTGCCAGCGGATCACCACCTCGCCGCCGGGCGCCGACAACGCCCCGTGCTTGGAGGCATTGGTCGCAAGCTCATGCAACGCCAGGCCCAAATGCTGCACGGCGTCGGGCTTGAGGACGATCGCCGGGCCATCCGCGTCGATGCGCCCTGAATTGGCTTCATCGAAGGGCCGCATCTGTGACGACACCAGATCGTGCAGCGAGGAGCCACGCCAGCTATCCCTGACCAGCAGATCATGACAATGCGCCAGCGCCTGCAGCCGCTCGATGAAGCGCGTCTGGTACTGCTTGACGTCCCCGGTATATTTCGCGGTTTGGTTGGCGACCGCCATGACGACGGCGAGCAGGTTCTTGGTGCGGTGTGAAAGCTCCTCGACGATGAAGCGGGTGTGCTCCTCGCGCCGCTTCTGCTCGCTGATATCGATATGGGTGCCGATCCAGCGATACACCGTCGAGGTCGCATCCCGGAGCGGGATCACCCGGGTCAGGAATGGGCGGTAGCGTCCGTCCTTTCCGAGCAGCGACAACTCCATTTCGAGTGGCACGCCCGCGCGCAGCGATTGCGCCCAGCGGCTCTTGACCTCCGGCTGTGAGGCACGGGAGAGCAGCGCCTGCCAGTCATGCACGCTGCCGGCTTCCACGGGCACGCCCGTATAGTCGTACCATTGGCTGTTGATCCAGAAGATCCGGCCATCAGCGTCCGCCATCCAGACCAGTTGCGGAATGGCATCGGCCAGCGTGTGAAACTGCCGTTCGCTGGCCAGCAGTGCGGCTTCAGCGCGCTTGCGTTCGGTGATCTCTTCGGCGGCGACGTTGACGCCGATGATGTCGCCGCGCGGTCCCCGGTGCGGGTGCCAATAGGTGATCCACGTGCGGTCTTCGACCTGGTCGGGACGCTGCCCGGCCACCTCGACGCCGATCACCGGTTCGCCGGTCGTCATGATCGAGCGGACGATGGCCTCGACCGAGTCGGCCAGCGCAGGCACGCATTCGCGCACCGTTCGTCCAAGATGCCCTTCGACGGAAATGCCGCATATTTCGGTCAGCCGCTGGTTGATATGCAGATAGCGGCAGTCCGGCGACAGGAATGCGAGCCCGATCGACGCAGTGTCATAGATCAATTGCAGTGCGGGCTGCTCGGCAAACGGCAGGCCGGCCAAGGCGAGGCTCGGCAGATCCGCCTGCGGCTGGTGGCGCGCATCATTGGGCACCGGATGCCTCGTCAGTGCTTCTCTGTCCGCAGCCACCCCCGCTGGCGCGACCAGCCTACACCGGCCTCCCGGCCCTGTGTCAACTGATCCCGCCGCATGCATTCTGTGCTTTCAAGTTATTGAAAATACATACAAAGTTCATCCCGGCCGGACGGGGATCGCTGGCCGCCTGAAGATAGACGGATAGCTTCATGCCGAGAGCGCAGTACTCGCCGTTGGAAAATAGTGTATCCGCTGTTTCGACAGCGCGGCCGGACCTCTGTTCCCGCGCCACAAGAGCATAAGTTTCTTCGGAGGAAGTTTTCATGTCGGCTCTGCCACTCTCGGGCATCAAGATTCTCGACCTGACGCGTGTGCTCGCGGGTCCCTTGTCGGCGCAGATGCTGGGCGATCTCGGCGCCGAGGTGATCAAGATCGAACGTCCCGGCACCGGCGACGACGCGCGCGCCTTTGGTCCGCCTTATCTGGAGGATCCCGAAGGCAAGGAGAACAACAACAACTCGTTCTATCTCTGTGCCAACCGCAACAAGAAGTCGGTCACGGTCAACATCGCGAAGCCGGAGGGGCAGGAGATCATCCGCGAGCTCGCCAAGGGCGTCGACGTGATGATGGAGAACTACAAGGTCGGCGATCTCAAGCGCTACGGGCTCGATTACGACTCGATCAAGAAGATCAACCCGCGCATCATCTATTGCTCGGTGACCGGCTTCGGCCAGACCGGCCCCTATGCGCCGCGCGCCGGCTATGATGCGATCTTCCAGGCGATGGGCGGGCTGATGAGCGTCACCGGCCATATGGATGGCGAGCCCGGCGCCGGCCCGATGAAGGTCGGCCCCTCCATCGTCGATTACATGACCGGCATGAACACCTCGATCGGCATCCTGTCCGCGCTCTACCATCGCGATGCGAGGGGCGGGGAGGGGCAGCATGTCGATGTCTGCCTGTTCGACACCGTGATCGCCTCGCTCTCGCACTACGCGCAGATCTATCTCGTCAACGGCAAGACGCCGCCGCGCCGCGGCACCTGGGGCAATGGCGGCATGCCGGCCGGCGTGTTCCGCTGCACCGACGGCGAACTGATGCTGGTGGTCGGCAACGATGCGCAGTTCGAGCGCACCTGCGCCGTGCTCGGCGAGCCCGAACTCGCCAAGGACCCGCGTTTCGTCAAGAACAACAACCGCGTCGTGCACGGCAAGGAGATCATGGCGATCTTCGCCGGCTTGTTCCTGAAAAAGCCGGTCGCCTATTGGCTCGAGGAGCTGGAGAAGGCCGGCGTGCCGTGCGGCCCCGTCAACGATTTCGCGCAGATGTTTGCCGACGAGCATGTCCGTTCGCGCGGCATGGAGATCAAGGTCGACCACCCCTTCGAGCATTCGCTGTCGCTGATCCGTAACGCCCTGACGTTCTCGGCCACGCCGATCAACGACTACCGCGCGCCGCCGCTGCTCGGCGCGAACACCAGGGAAGTGCTGTCGGGCGAGCTCGGTTATGACGAAGCCAAGATCGAGGGCCTGAAGGCGAAGGGGATCGTTTAAGCGTTGCGGCGGAGCGTAGCCCGGGTGGAGCGAAGCGCAACCCGGGATCTGTCGAGCATCGCGCGGGCTTTCCCCGGGTTACGCTTCGCTCCACCCGGGCTACGGCCGCTGGGGAGAGATGGGCGCCCGTCGATGGCCGTCAAACGGCATATTGTGCCGCGAAATTGAAAGACAGATTTCGTCGCTGGGTATTTAATAAGCTGGTTTTGTATCTGTAATTGTGAGGGGAGAATGGCCGATGCAGTTCGCTCGCTCCGCTTTACCGTTACTTGCGGCGCTTCTTGCAAGCCCAGCCGTTGCGCAATCCTTTCCGCCAGGATCTGCGGTTTATAACTGGCACTATACTTGTCCCACCAACAACCAAGACGGCACTTGCCGGTTTTCGATTTTGGCGGCGAGCTACTCGGGAAATAATGTCGCCGACGTTCAGGCCGTGCTGGCCTATCAAACGGTCGGAGCGCAGCAGATTCCGTTCTACCATTCCGGATCACATTCATGGGCAACAAGAAACCGGACCTGGTGATGATCCAGGCCAATGCTGCGGTTTCATTTGCAGCGTACGGCATGGCCCAGGCCAGTGGCACGGGTCCGATTGCTTCGGACACTGTCTCTGCGTTGAATTAGCGTGTGATCCGATCAGATTGAAATCCAGCCGCAATGAAGCTGCGCTCCCTCTCCCGCTTGCGGGAGAGGGCTGGGGTGAGGGTCTCTCCGCGAAAAGAAAGAGATTATCTTTGCGCGGAGAGAGCCTCACCCGGCGCTGCGCCATAGCCGAAGCTCCGCTTCGGCGTTCTCTAAGGACGGCCGCCGAAGGCGGCCTGTGCCTCTCCCGCTTGCGGGGGAGGTGAAGCCAATCCGCTGCCGATTCAACTTGATCGGATCGCGCTCTTAGCGCGCGTCGCGCGCGAGCATGCGCGCCGGCGCCTTGCTCGCGGCATCGCCCGTCGTCAGCGCCATCGCTGCGACCGATACCACGCGCTCGATGATTCCTTCGACGTCGTCGACGTCGCATTTGCCTTCCGACAGCTTCGTCAGCCGCTCGCTGTCGCGCACGGTCTGCTGCGCCATGGCGAGTGCGAAGTGCAGGCCCCAATAGAGTTCGACATCGCTGTGCCCGGGGAGCGACCGCCGCATCGCCGCGATGAATTTGCGCAAGTGGTCGATCTCGCGGTTCCGGATGCGGCGGATCGGCGGCACTGACTCAATCGAGACCCGTATCATGAAACGTGCCGCGGTGGAGCGCTGGTTCTCCGGACCCAAGCAGCCGCGCAAGGTCGGGCCGACAAGGGCGCGCAGTATCGCATCGATCGAGGCCCGCTCACCGCCTGCTTCCTCGGCGGCCTGCAATAGTCTGAGCCGTTCGCGGTTGAGCTGGATGCTGCGGGTGACGAACAGTTCCGCGATCAATTCATCCTTCGAGCCGAAGTGATAGTTCACCGCGGCGAGGTTGACGTTCGCCTCCGCGACGATGTCGCGCAGCGTGACATCGCCGAAGCCGCGGTCGGCATAGAGCCGCTCGGCGGCGGCGAGGATGGCGGTACGGGTCTGGTCGCTGGGCATGGCCTTCAGCCTTTTCCGTCATTCCGGGGCGCGACGCAGTCGCGAACCCGGAATCTCGCGCCGTAACCTCTGGATTCCGGGTTCAGCCCTGCGGGCTGCCCCGGAATGACGAAAGGCGCAGAGGCATTTCAAACATTTGTATGAAACTATCGTTTGAAGGTCGGAAAATGTCAATCCGCTGATATGCGCGATCGGCGTTCCGGCACGCCACATTCATTGTCGCCCGTGCTCAGGCCTTGCGGTGCGCGGGCGGCGAGAAGACAGTGCGGCCCAAAGTCTAGGAAACGAGGAGCATCCCATGGATTTCACGATGTCGGACAAGCAGAGGGAATGGCTGAACCGCGTGCAGTCGTTCATGACCACGCATGTTCGCCCGGCGGTGCCGATCTACAAGAAGCAGGACGAGGAGGGGCCGCGCTGGAAGGTGATCCCGATCCTTGAAGACTTGAAGAAGAAGGCCAAGGCCGAGGGCCTCTGGAACATGTTCCTGCCGCCGTCCTCGCATGATGACGACGAATTTCACGGCGCGGGATTGACCAATCTCGAATACGCGTTGCTCTCGGAAGAGATGGGCCACATCACCTGGGCGTCCGAAGTCTTCAACTGCTCGGCGCCCGACACCGGCAACATGGAAGTCCTGTTCCGCTACGGCAGCAAGGAGCAGAAGCGGCAATGGCTGCGGCCGCTGATGGACGGCGAGATCCGCTCCGCCTTCCTGATGACGGAGCCCGCGGTGGCCTCGTCGGATGCGACCAACATCGAGACCCGGATCGAGCGCGACGGCGATCACTATGTGATCAACGGCCGCAAATGGTGGTCGTCGGGCGTCGGCGATCCCCGCTGCAAGATCGCGATCCTGATGGGCAAGACTGATCCTTCGGCCGCCAGGCATCAGCAGCAGTCGCAGATCCTGGTCCCGCTCGACACCCCCGGCATCAAGGTCGAGAAGATGCTGCCGGTGTTCGGCTTCGATGACGCGCCGCACGGCCATGCCCAGGTGCTGCTCGAGAACGTGCGCGTGCCGGCGTCGAACCTCCTGCTCGGCGAAGGCCGCGGTTTCGAGATCGCGCAGGGCCGCCTCGGCCCGGGCCGCATCCATCACTGCATGCGCACCATCGGCAAGGCCGAGGAGGCGCTGGAGAAGATGGTGAAGCGGCTGATGTCGCGCACCGCCTTCGGCAAGAAGATCATCGAGCATTCGGTGTGGGAGCAGCGCATCGGCGAAGCCCGCACCAATATCGAGATGACGCGCCTGCTGTGCCTCAAGGCTGCCGACATGATGGACAAGGTCGGCAACAAGTCCGCGCAACTCGAGATCGCCATGATCAAGGTTGCGGCGCCGAATATGGCGCTGAAGATCATCGACGAGGCGATCCAGGCCTATGGCGGCGGCGGCGTGTCCGACGATGCAGGCCTGGCGAAGGATTATGCGGGCATCCGCACGCTGCGGTTGGCCGACGGTCCGGACGAGGTGCATAATCGCGCCATTGCCAGACTTGAACTTCGGAAGTATGCAAACACTACGCACTGATCGGGAACGCCCAGATGGCGCTCCCCAAGAAGAGTGAGGGAGCGTCATCGTGGCGGACGGCGTCAGGAAGGACGAAGAATTTTCCGGGACCCGGGAAGTCGAGGAACGGCATCGCATCGACGAGGCAAGCCTTGCCCGCTGGATGCAGGAGCACGTTGAAGGCTTTCAGCGACCGCTGAAGGTCCTGCAATTCAAGGGCGGCCAGTCCAACCCGACCTATAAGCTCGAGACGCCCGGTCGCGCTTACGTGATGCGGCGCAAGCCGTTCGGTAAGTTGTTGCCATCAGCGCACGCGGTCGATCGCGAGTTCCGCGTGATCGCCGCGCTCGGCAAGCAGGGCTTTCCGGTCGCGAGGGCCTACGCGCTCTGCACCGACGACTCCGTGATCGGCGCCACCTTCTACGTCATGTCCTTTGAAGAGGGCCGGGTGTTCTGGGATCCGACGCTGCCGAGTCAGACGCCGGAGGATCGGCGCAAGATTTTCACCAGCAAGATCGAGACGCTGGCGAAACTCCACGTCTTCAATCCCGAAGCGATCGGGCTCGGCGATTTCGGCAAGCCCGGGAATTATTTCGCGCGCCAGATCGATCGCTGGACCAAGCAGTACCGCGCGTCCGAGACGCAGCACATCGAAGAATTCGAGAAGGTGGCCGAGTGGCTGCCGAAGACGGTGCCGCAGCAGGAGCGGGTCTCGATCGTCCACGGCGACTACCGCCTCGACAACATGATCTTCCATCCGACCGAGCCGCGGGTGCTGGCGGTGCTGGATTGGGAATTGTCGACGCTCGGCGATCCCATGGCCGACTTCACCTATCTGTTGATGCAATGGACCATGTCGGGGCTTGCCGACGCCGATCTCAAGGCGCTGAACATTCCGAGCATGGAAGAGGCTGCGCAGATCTATTGCAACGTCACCAACATGGCGGTGCCGGATCTCAACTGGTACTTCGCCTATAATCTGTTCCGCCTCGCGGGCATCACGCAGGGTATCGCCGGCCGGATCCGCGACGGCACCGCCGCGAACGCGAAGGCGATCGAATCAGCCAAGCGCACGGTGCCGCTGTCCAAGGCATCCTGGGAATACGCGCAAAAGGCGGGCGCAACGTGAGAGAAGATAGTGTGGCGCGACCCCTTCGGATCGCGCCACGTTGTAGCCGAGCCTGCCCGTCCAATCCGACCCGGTAGCTGACTTGGCGCTTTCCCCGAACGTACGCGGAAGCCTGTTCATGGCGGTGGCCACGGCGGGCTTCACGGTCAACGATGCGATCACCAAGTTCGTGTCAGCGGAGATGAACTTCGGCCAGGTGATGCTGGTGCGGGGTGTGTTTGCCATTGGGCTGATCACGGCGCTGGCATTCCACCACGGCGCGATGCGGTCGTTTCGGACGCTCCTGGTCAAGCCGGTCGCGCTGCGGGTGACCGGCGAAGTCGGCGGAACGGTCTCCTACCTTGCGGCACTCTCGCATTTGCCGCTCGCGAATATCTCCGCGATCCTCCAGGCGCTGCCGCTGCTCGTCACGCTGGGTGCCGCGCTGGCATTCGGTGAGCCCGTCGGCTGGCGGCGCTGGCTTGCGATCATCGCCGGCTTTGTCGGCGTTCTCATCATCGTTCGGCCAGGCGCGGAGGGCTTCAACCAGTTCGCGCTGTTCGCCTTGATCTCGGTGGTCTTCTGCGCGTTGCGCGATCTCGCGACCAGACAGATCCCGGCGCAGATTCCGTCGCTGTTCGTCACGCTGCTGACAACAGTCACGGTGACGACGACTGGCGCCGTCATCCTCGTCCCGCTCGGCGGCTGGACCCCGCCATCCGCCGGTGCGCTCGGCTTGCTGGCGATGGCTGCGGTTCTTGTCCTGATCGGCTACCAGTGCGTCATCATGGCGCTGCGCACCGGCGATATCTCCGCCGTGGCGCCGTTCCGCTATCTTGCGCTGCTATGGGCCATGCTGCTCGGCTATCTCATCTTCGGCGACGTGCCCGACGCCATGATGATCACAGGTGCTGCGATTATCGTCCTGTCCGGACTCTACGCCTTCTACCGCGAGCATAAGCGCAAACGCCCGGTGGCCGCAGGCGCATCCGGCCTGCCGCCGGATGGGCTGTGATCACCGCCGTCATTCCGGGGCGCGACGAAATCGCGAACCCGGAATCCACCGAGCCACCAACTCTAGCCGTCATTCCGGGATGCGCCGCAAGGCGCAGGCCCGGAATCCATTTTTCCGCTTGTGCAAGCGGCGAAATGGATTCCGGGCTCGATGCTGCGCATCGCCCCGGAATGACAGCCCGGTCATTGCGAGCGGAGCGAAGCAATCCATGCCTCCGCTTGCGGCGCTATGGATTGCTTCGCTTCGCTCGCAATGACGATGTGGTTGGTTTGGGTGCGACATATCAACCCGACGGGCAAATCAGCAGAAACGTGTCCATCCCTCACGCGAGAAATATTCCGCTTTCGCCGTCGGGCAAATCAGTGATTTAACTCCGCGCGTCTCACCCGAGAGAGGGGCGGCT
>NZ_PSRR01000167.1 GCF_004296405.1 Bradyrhizobium sp. Leo170 | reverse complement strand
CGGAATCCATTTCACCGCCCGCGCCTGTGGCCTGATGGATTCCGGGCTCGATGCTTCGCATCGCCCCGGAATGACGGCTGAGGAATGTGGCGACACGAACGGCCAAAACCGGCCCGCCCTACCACTCTTCCGGGCAGGGATCGACGATCTTCCAGAGTTCGATGCCGTTCTTGATCTTCTTCATTTCGGTGGTCAGCCCACCGTTGCGGCGGATCCAGTCCTTCACCGTCTGTGGGTAATAGGACATCAGGTCGGAGGTGCCATCGAGGCTCGTGACCTTGATGCCGAAGGTGAAGGCCTTGTCGTAATAGGCCTGGTGGAAACCGACGCTTGCCCTGGGCGTGACACAGATCTTGTTCATCGGCACGATGCCGAACACGAGCGTGCAGGCGGAATTGCAGATACCGTCGATGATGACGCGCTCGCCGCGCTCGCGGATGCGCTTGTACTTGGCCTTGTACTCATCGACATAGCCGCCATGGTCGCGCGTGATGTGCAGGACGGCACGCGCCGGCGCCATCGCGAGAGCAAGGAACAACAGGGCGAGAAGCGTGATGCGCATGAACAATGTGACAGTAGCCTTGGTCGCCTCAAACAAAGCCGGCTGCGGGCCCCGGACCAGACCCCAAAAC
This sequence comes from Bradyrhizobium sp. Leo170, assembly GCF_004296405.1. Classification (GTDB taxonomy): domain Bacteria; phylum Pseudomonadota; class Alphaproteobacteria; order Rhizobiales; family Xanthobacteraceae; genus Bradyrhizobium. The sequence goes on along the minus strand of NZ_PSRR01000167.1, from coordinate 16,812 downwards.
TCTGGCCGGACTGTGTTGGGAAACCGTTAAGCATCCAGAATGGGCCAAAAATTGACGTGATGTGGCCTATTTCCCGCAGTTTTTCCCTCCAAACCGAGCTAAATGAAAGGCTGGATCGGCCAGAATCGCCCCGGCTGGCCCTGGAGACGCACAATGCCCAGACTGAAGTTTTTGGCCGCCGCGGCGGTTCTTGCCGCCATGGCTGCCGCCCCAAGCGTGGCCGACGCCCGCCATTACCGCCATCACCACCACCACCGGCACCACGCCGGGCACCTGCCCTATCAGATCAGCTACCTCCACAATTACGGCCCGGGCGCGACGCCCGGCACGTTCGCCTATTACGACGGCCCGACGGCGGTAAAATGCCGCCAGAGCGCCTCCGCCTATATCGGCCAGGACGGCCGCCGGCATCCCTGTTTCTGAAGGCCCCACCGGGCGGGACGCCGTGCGCAGGGCACCTTTTCCGCTCCACGCGCTGGCCGTTCCGGCCCAAACCTGATAATCGACGCTTGGATCATGATCCGACCATACCGAGTCGGATCCATGATCTGACTTCTCTGTCTGAGCATGATCTCCGTGCAAACGCTTCGCGTTTGTCGCGAGGGAAAACCGGTTTCTACTTTTCCGGATCATGCTCCAAGGCACGCGCTCGTAGCTCAGCTGGATAGAGCATCGGATTTCGATTCCGAGGGTCGGGAGTTCGAATCTCTCCGAGCGCGCCAAATTCCGCCGATTGCCCTCTATTGCCGCCGATAACCTCCGAAACTACGCCTACGTAAGAGCGGTGAACAACCGCCGGACGGAAAGGCATACAAATGGCGGTGTTTGGCGGCAGAAGAGTTCGAATCGCTTCCGGTCGAACGGTCTTTTTTACCCGCCGCAGGCACCGGTATGGGCTTTGAGTGGCTTCTATGCGCCATCTATTTTGCCGATGGGGGGTAGCGGTTACTCCGCCGGTCAGCCCGCTGCCAATGATGATATTCGCGTTGATGTCAATTAGAGCATCCAAAATATCATGCAAGTACTCCTAGGCTATCCCCCCGCGTGATCGCTGCCACCGTGCGCGGCGATGAACATGGCGACGGCAGACCGGCAATAAGATTCGATTTCGTTGTCGTCCTCTGCTCTCGCCTCATCGAAACGTGCGATAATTAGGAGATCGGATCCTTTGAACAGCGCCGCAAACAAGCGGGCTGACCGGAGAGGATCGGGCACGTTCAGAAGCGCCTTCGTGTGCAACTGACGCAACAGGGCCTCGATTTGGGCGATGACATGGGCGGGGCCGGCTTCGTAATGGAGCTTGCTTAGCGACTTTTGGTTCGTCTTGTCGGCCATGACCATGGCTTCGACACTGCGGACGTCTGATCTCAACAGCGTGCGAAGCAGTGATGATCCCACCGCCATGAGCTGATCTTCGACCGAACCGTCGACGCCTTCAAGAAGGGCCTGTGGTGCAAACAACTGATGGCAGCCGGCCGCGATGGCCGCCCTGAACAGCGCCTCCTTGTTCTCGAAGTGCCGATAGATGCTGAGCTTGGATATCTTCGCTCGCTGGGCGACCTTGTCCAATGTCGTCGCTTGAAAACCCAGTTCTGCAAAAAGTTCGCCCGCGGTGTCGACGATCGTTTGGCCAAGCGCCTCGTTGGTGGGCCGGCCGCGCCGGCCCTGTCTGTTTTCGGTCACGACAATTCCAGTCCTTGACAGTATCGTAATTCTCGTATTACGATACCATGTAGTATCCAAAATGTGCAAGCGCATTTGTCGGACGATCGACGGCCTGAAATACGAGAGATCCATGCAGCGACGAACCCTGCTGAAGCTGGCCGCGGCGCTTTCCGCCATCGGCATCGCCCGCGCCCCGGCCACCGCCAAGTCCGGCCCACCCTCTTCCATCCACAACAAGGAGCCTATCACCATGGATGACGTCATCATCATCGGCGGCAGCTTTGCCGGCCTCGCAGCCGCTCTGCAGCTCGGCCGTGCCCGCCGCAAGGTCACCGTTCTCGATACCGGCCTGCCGCGCAATCGCTTCGCCGGCCATTCGCATGGGCTGCTCGGCCACGATCACAAGCCACCGCTGGACATCCTGGCCGAGGCGCGGCAGCAACTGGCGCGTTATCCCGCGATCAAGCTGGTCAGTGCGCGGGCCGACAGCGTCTCCGGCGGCATCGACGATTTCTCCGTCCTCACTGGCAATGGCGAAAGCCTTGGCGCGCGCCGCTTGATCCTGAGTTATGGCGTTGTCGACCAGATGCCTGCTGTTCCGGGCTTTGCCGAAAGCTGGGGCACATCCATCGTGCCCTGCCCCTATTGCGATGGCTTTGAAGTCGCCGGCCAGCACTGGGGCCTTGTCTGGTCGGGTCCGCAGTCGATGAATCAGGTCAGGCTGTTCCATGACTGGACCGACAGGTTGACCGTCTTCGCTGATGGTCACGACATTCCGCCCGATATCCGGGCCGATCTGGAGCGTCGCAACACACCTGTCGTCGACGGCCGGATCACCGAGGTCGCCCATCACGGGGGGCATGGCGCCACCCTCAAGCTCAATACCGGCCCCGATGTCGCGGTCGACATCCTGTTCGCGCATCCGCGCAACAAGCCGTCCGCAAGCCTGCATGAATCACTGGGTCTCGCCACGGTCGATACGCCCCTCGGCATCGTCCTCAAGGTCGACGAGCGGCGCGAGACCAGCATGCCCGGCATCTACGCCGCTGGCGACCTCACCAACCCCGTCATCCCCTCGGTCACCACGGCATCATGGCAAGGCGCGATGGCGGGCATCTTCGCCCAGCAGTCGATGCTGGTTTGAGAGCACAGATTGGAGGATGAGCATGGCCGTCGAACCGGACAGCGCGGGTGTGCGCTTCCCTCCGCCCTTCATCTATCTGGGAGCGCTGCTGTTGGGGCTGGCGGCGGAGCGGTTCGTCACCCTGCGCTCTTTCGGTATCGACTGGCGGTTGCTGGTCGCAGCAGGCGCGCTGCTGTTCGTTGCCGGCGCGGCGGTGATGCTTGCGGCGGCGGGGCTGTTCCGGCGGCTGGGCACCAACGTTCGCCCGTCGCAGCCAACGACCCTCATCGCAAAGACCGGTCCCTATCGGTGGACCCGCAATCCCATGTATCTCGGCATGGCGCTTATCTATGCCGGCCTTGCGATCGGCTTCGACGGGCCGATCGCCTTCGCCTTGCTCCCGTTGGTGCTGATCGCGATCCAGACGCAGGTGATCGCCCGCGAGGAGCGCTATCTCGAAGCGAAGTTCGGCGACGACTACCGCCGCTACAAAGCCGAGGTTCGCCGCTGGCTCTAACTATTCCGCCGCCTGCGGGGCCGCTTGATAAACCAGCACCGGCTTCCTTGCCGCGAGCTATCATATTCTGAAGGTCGCGGGCCAGTGTCACGGAAAACCGACTGGCCGGCTAAACATATCTAGACCACTTTCAGATGGTATCGCCCGCCGATACTCATTCCTACATCCTGCGCCAGGTCACGCTCGGCCTTCCTGCATAGTCGCAAACCAGCATGTGAGGCGGGACAGATCTCCTCTATCTGCTCCGAGAGGGGCCTTAGAGTGCTATAGCGTAAACATAGTTCTCATCATCACCCGGCGCGGTGCGCCACAGCCGATGAAGATAGGCGCCACTGCTTCGCCGTGGCGCTATGATGCCGGGGCCCGGGTGCGCGCTCAAATCGCCAGGACAGCGATAGACTGCGATCTGGCACTTCGCCTTCTCGAGCAGCTTTTCCTCGGACGGGGCGATCACGGGCATTGCGAGGACCGTAATCCGGTTTCATACTCTCGCGTCGCCCGGAGGCGCACCTCGACCGGCTAACGTGACGGTGCGACCAACCCGAAAAAATGCAAGAGACAATGCCGGGTTACTGGAAAGCGGAGAGACAGCGATGCTGTTTCGTCACGCGTTTGCTCTTGTGTCGATGACGGCGCTGTTGGTGGATCCCATCGACGCCGTGTCGCAGGACATGCTGCGCAGCGTCGACCTCAACAGCCCCGAAATGTCGACATCCGAGATGACGCGGGCCGAGGTCGAGACGCTTCTCAAGGCGGCGCCTCAAGACGCCGCGGGCCAGAGCTCTGCGGATTTGCAAGGAAAGCGGCTGTCGCAACTCGATCTCTCGGGGCTCGACTTCTCCGGCAGCAATCTCCGCCTCGTCAAGCTCAACCGGACTAGCCTGAAAGGCGCACGCTTCTATCGTGCCATCCTCAACCAGGCTTGGCTCATCGACGCGGATTTGACCGGGGCGTCTCTCGTAAATGCATCACTCCTCGGCACGCAGATGCAGCGCGCCAAGCTTGGCGGCGCCGATTTGAACAGCGCTCGCATAACCGCGGATCTTTCTGGTGCCAGCTTGATCGGGGCTAAGCTTGCTGGCGCCGATTTGAGCGCTGATATGCGCAACCAATCGATGGGCTTGATGCGTGGCGTGCTCAAATCCGCCGATCTCAGGAATGCCGATCTGAACGGCGCCAATCTCGCGCGCGCCGATCTCGAATTCGCGCAGCTGCAGAACGCCAATCTGGCGAATTGCAATCTTAGCGGTGCCGACCTTTCGGGAGCCGACTTGTCCAACACCAATCTCGCAGGCGCCGATTTCACCGAGACTGACCTCGCGTCGGCCCTCTTGCCGAGCGCAGCCGCGCTGGAAAAGGCCCGCAATCTGGACAAGGCCAGGAACTTGAACCTGGCGCGGCGCCTACCTTAGTGATCGCAGTGATCCGAAACCTGGCATTTCAGCCAGCAACTGAAGCGATCGGCGCCAATGCAGCGATGCCAACAGCCCTCAGATCAAGAAACAACGGTTTGGGCTGGCTAGCCGAGACCGATGGGTGCGCCACGGCCGACGAAGATGTTAGCTCGCCGCATCCTTGAGCGCGGTTTCGAAGCTCTTTGCGTCGAAGGCCGGCATACTCTGGATCCGCCCCAGACCCTGGGTGGCGTACCAGACGGAGAACGCGAGCATCGCTCCCTCATTCGGGGCATCGACGATGTCGACGAAATCGTAATAGCCCTGCGTGTAGTGGATCGACTCGACCTTGATGCCCAGCTTGTCGAGTTTTGCCTTGGCCTTGCCGATCCGCTCCGATTGCTTGCTTGCCCACTCCGGGCTCAGACTACCAAGCAGCACATATTTCATGGCCACCTCCACGTGACGTTGATCATGATGCGCGAAGGACCCCACGATTATACGCCTTCCAGGGACCCGTGCCATGTCGTTGTGCGTAGCGGGAACGGCAAGATACGGCCTCCCCGGCCCCGCATTTTGTCCGACAAGCCCTATAGCCAGCGCCGTACCCGCGCGCGGTAGCGGCGATAGACGTTCCCGAACTTGCGCTCGAGATAGGCTTCCTCGCGGGTGATCACACCGTAGCGAATGACAAGCGCGAAGGGCACCAGCGTCATCAACAGCCAGAGGTTGTTGAAGGCAATGGCCAAGCCGATGAGCCCCAGTACCATGCCGAGATAGATGGGGTTGCGCGTGAAGCGGTAGGGGCCAGTCTCCACGATGGTCGTGGACGGCAAGTTGGTGGGCACATTCGAGCCGGCCCGGGTCATGGTAGTGATCGCCCACGCGACCAGCGCCACCGCAACGACAAACACTATCGCGCCGAGCCAGCCTGCAGCAACCACGGCCGGCAAGAACGGCAAGGGTATGAGCCAGTTGAGCGCGAGACCGGCAAGCACCGCTAGCACCCACGCGATCGGCGGCCGGACAATGACATTCGCAGTATCTGCCGTGTCAGTCATAATGGGGCCGCCAGCCGAAGACTATTTGCAAGCGTATCGCAAAATCGCAGGCGGTCCGAGATTTGCCGGTTGGAACGCGCAGCGGCCGCCGCATCATAGCGCCACGGCGAAGCAATAGAGCCCATCCTCGTCTGCCGTGGCGCGCCGCACCACCTAAGATATTGTATTCCTTGCATCTTTTTCGTTTGGCCCGTTTCGGCACCGCCCGTGCAATTGACGGGCAAAAACGCATCACTCAGCTCCGCAAAGTGCTGGCCAGGGGTTCAGCTTGGATGCATCCTAATGCGCCGCAGGGTCTGTGGGCGCACCCCCCTATGCAGCTCCCCCGCGCAAAAATAATAGCGAACTGTGCTCAACCGAACAGAGACTTAGCGTCGATTGTCTAGACTCCCATGTCCGCGTAGCGCACAGGCCAACGAGGACGTGAGCCATGAAGGACCTCAGCGGAAAATTGCACCAGCTCCGGGCTGATGCCAACAATTGTGCCGTCATGGCCATGTCGGCGACGGATCCAAATAAACGCGAGCTGCTTAAGCGTTTGGCGGATGAGCTTGCCATCGAGGCGCTTGAGCTGGAACAGGTCGTGAAAAGGCAAACAGGGGATCTGGGCTCCGACGAGCAGTACAATGCCTTGTCCAAGCCAGCGTTAGACCCCCCTATGCCGATCCGGAGAAAGCCGCTCGCCGGCTCGTGAAGCTCGCGCGTGCCGTCGAGCCGAAACAGACGGACCGCATTCACATCGAGAAAATCAACTACTCGTTTCTTTTTCAGGACAAGGCCAAGCCGGCCGTATACGGCGCCGGGTTTTGCCGCGCTCCGGCAAGACCTTAAGCACGTATTACCTCAGCGCGTACTATCCGACCGGCGATGTCGCCGAGCTGTGCGAGCTGATTGGCCAACGGCTGGGGAAAAACAGTCGTTACGTCAATAGCGCTGCATGTTTCCGGATCGGCGAAGCGATATCCTTTTCAAAGTGTGGGCTTCGGATGCATCATGCAGTTCAGCCGCATCATCGGTCCGACGGAAGACTTCCAAATTTGGAGCGCGATAAGCCGCGGGTTCTCGTTCGTGATCAGTAATGAGAGCCGGACCGGCCCGGGCCTTCACGGAGAGCCCGGCTTTGTTGCCTCGTGGCGTCCCATCGATCTGAACAGGCCTGCGATCAGAGTGGGCGGTTCGCCGTTCAAAACCTTCGCTGAAGCCGAGAATGCGTGTGAGGCGATGCTGAAGCACCTGACCGATGACAGGATCGAGTAGATGCAGTCGCCTCCCTCTACTTGGCGATTGCCATAATCTGACGATCGTACTTCACCTTCGCCAGGTCGCAGTGCCCTCTTTGTTAGCGCCGCTGGCGGCTTTGCTGAGTTGGCGTGCAAACTCTCCCCGAAGAACTTCGCCATCTCACGTCGGTTCTACGATCCGGGTACAGCGGGCATCCATAGTTCAACTCGGAAAAATGAGACAGGTCGTCGTGCCATGAGCAAGCAATCGGCCCTTGCCGTCCGTGACGCGCCCTTCGGCCGTGCCGATACGGCGCCCACAATTCAAAACCATTCCTTCGGCCCTGATCTGGCCCGTTTCCGGCGTGATTGGGCGCACAAGGGAAATCTTGAATTCGAGCGTTGTCTGAGCCACGCCCTGGTCCAGCGTCGATTGGACGGCGAGCCCCATGCAGCTATCGAGCAGCGTCGCCGTGAGGCCGCCATGGACCGTGCCGGCTGGATTTAGGTGTGCGTCGGTTGGAATGAGCGTCACGACAACACGACCGCGCGTAGCCTCGGCCACGTCGTATCCCAACGTTCGCGCCAAGGTGTTGAGAGGAATCGTGCCGCTGGCAAGGCCCTGCACAAACTCCAGTCCACTCATCGTCTTCTGTGTCTCGGCATCCACCGTCCCGAAGGTCTTGGTCAGCATCGTATCTCACTCCGTCTCGCTCAGCTCGTTATCGTCCTTGGCGACGCTTTCTTGCGAAACGCCGATGGTGACCGGCCATAGATCCGGCTGAAAGATGCGCTCATGCGCCTTGCACTCGAAAACCCGGCACGCTTGGCGATGAGAGGAATTGGAAGATCGCTTTCATCGAGGAGACGCTTTGCACGTTGAACACGAAGCGAAAGCGCGACTTGCAGAGGCGATGCATCGAGGTGCTCGGCAAACAGCCGCGCCAGGTGCCGGGGTCCTACTCCGAGACGATCGGCCAATGCTTCGATATTGCTCCGATCAAGTGCGCCGTTTTCGATGAGCGCCAGTGCACGTTCGACCGTCGTCCTGGTCCCCTTCCAGGCCGGGCAGAAAGGAGCGGCCTCCGGACGGCAGCGGAGGCAAGGTCGAAAACCCGCGTGTTCCGCGGCAGCGGCGCTGCGATAAAACCTCACATTCCGCGAGAGCGGCGTTCGCACCGGGCAGACGGGCCGGCAATACACTCCCGTCGTCTTGACCGCCACGAACACCAGCCCGTCCCACGCCGGATCGCGGCGTCGAAATGCTTCATATTGTGCGGCGAAGTCGAGCATGCGATTGCTATAATGACCATCGCCGCAGGTGGCGAGCCATTCTCGAAGACCAGGTCCGAAAACGACCGCCGCCAGGACGGCACGCGCTCGTAGCTAAGCTTGATAGAGCATCGGATTTCGATTCCGAGGGTCGCGAATTCGAATCTCTCCGGTCCGCCCTTCGTACACCCCTGGGCACTCCAGAACCTGCCGTTTTGCGCTTGGTGCGAGCACCGGCGTGCGCAGGAGTACGCTTTTCCACATGATGCGAAGTGGCGCTCTATTTGTCCTCGTCGGGGGCAAATCGAGCATGGCGCTGAAGGTCCATCCTGTCGTGGAGGATGCGCACGATTTCGATCGTGCTCTTTAGCGCTACCCGGTACATGATGAAGTAGCTTCCGCGACGACCGCGTCGCTCAACATGGAGCGTGCGAAGACCCGGCATGATCGCGTCCCGGGCCTTGGAGCCTGCGACATCAATCGCCTGAACGAGCGTGTCCCGATAGACGCGCGATTGTCGCGCGCCAAAATTCTCGGTGGTCCATTTCAGGATGTTCGCAAAGTCGAGTTCGGCAGCAGCGCCGAGACGGACGCGCCATCTATGCTCGGCCATACAGGCCCTATTCGGCTGTTCCGGAGATGACCTTCTCCGAGAGCTCGTTCAGATGGGCTTGCAGGTCTTCGATATTCCTGAATTCTTTGAATTCGCCTCGGTCCAATGCACCAACGCCGAGGCGAGCCGCAGCGCGTAAGGCCTTCAGCTTGCCCGCGTCCTCCGCCTCGCGTTGCTCCACCAGCCGCAACCCGTCACGCAGCACTTCGCCGGCGTTCTGATAGCGGCCGGACTTGACGAGGGTGTCAATGAGTTCTTCCTGGCGCTCGGTCAGCACAACATTTCTCGTTGGCATTGGCGTCCTCGCGGATCGTTCAAAAAATGGCGTATGGCATAATAGGCCATCGTCGTTCGATGGCCTCAACCCCGATTTTGGCGCGTGCACTATTATGGCTTTCGATTTGCCGTAACCAAGCGCGAAGGCGGCACGGGTTGCGATCGGCGCAATGTGCTGTAGGTTTGGAGAATACAGCTTACTGCCACCATTCTAACGAAAACAGGCCGGCCGGCTTGGAGCGTGGGCGACGACAGTCGCGTTCCGATCGGATCAGGCGTCGGGGAAGGAAGGCTTGGAGATGTCAGAATACGATCAGCCAACGCCAATGCGCTTCGCTCTCAGTCGTCGGCAAGTCGTGGTCGGCGCCGCGTGTCTCGCTGGCGCCGGAATCCGGGCGACGCGGTCGCCTGCCCAGACAACCCCTTACCGATTCCGGCAAGGCGACTTCGAAATCACGGTCTTAAGCGATGGCCATCTCGTGCTGCCGGCGACGATCCATGGGCTTGATGCGCCGCGGGAAGAGGTTCACAGGCTTCTACAAGAGGCTGGTTTGGATCCCGATCAGGTGAAGCCGGCAACAAATCCGGCTCTGATCCGCACCAGGTCCGACCTCATTCTCCTCGATACCGGCTCTGGTGCGAACTTCCAGGGGACCGCCGGAAAACTGCTCGACAACCTCAAAGCTGCCAATATTGATCCGAAGAGCATCACCAAGGTCGTATTCACCCATGCGCATCCCGACCATATCTGGGGCACGATTGGCGCGGGCGGTGCCCTGAACTTTCCAAATGCCGCCTACTACGTCTCGGCAGTCGAATGGGATTTCTGGATGGACCCTCACCTCACGACGAAGCTCGCCGAACAAATGCATATCTTCGTCACGGGTGCGCAAACCAATCTTGCTGCGGTCAAGGATCGCGTGACCATGGTCAAGCCCGGTGATGACATCGTAACGGGCCTCAGCGTACTGGACAGTTCGGGTCACACGCCGGGCCATATTTCCTTGGTCCTGGCAGGCAGCGAGGGGCTGCTCATTCCGGCCGACGCGATCACGGAACCCGCCGTCTATTTTCCTCATCCGGAGTGGCAGTTCGCCTACGACATGGACAATGGCACGGCCGTCGCCAACCGGAAGAAGCTGCTCGACCGCGCCGCGACCGACAGGATGAAGATGCTGGGCTTCCACTGGCCCTATCCCGGCCTGGGCTTGGCCGAGCGGAAGGGCACGGGATATCAATATGTGCCAGCGGCCTGACGGCCGAAGATTGCTAAGTGGCCGCTGTCGATTGGCCGGATTTCAGGGGCCCGCCGATGCGGCTAACGCGGCGCCGCGCTAACACTCGATTTTCTGGCCCATCGAAAGCGTGGCCCGGCGGACTGATGCGAACCGCTTTCTCGACATCGTCGGGAGTGAAATCCTCACTTGGCTCAAAGCGAAATCGAGCTTGCAAGCCGAGGTTTCGCTCTTCACGGCAGCTCGCAAGCCGTCGCAGCCAGCCGAATTCTCCTTGATATCTCAGGAGGCACCCGATAAAATTGCAACCATTGATCGAGACATTTGGCTACTGACAGATATTACAATCTCCGAGAATGCGATGCAGCGCTGGCTGATTTCAGGCGCATCGGGGCAGTTGGGCGGTCATATCCTCAGTGCGCTTTCGCGTCACTGCCCTGGCGATTACGTGCATGCGCTTGGCCGTTCACCGCTGCCGGGCGCGCATGTCACCGAATTGGTGGATATCAGAAGGGGCGCGGCTTTGATGGAGTTGCTGCAACGCGCGACCCCGACGCGCATCCTGCACCTTGCGGGAGTACCGCCCCTGATCGCCGAGTCCGACCCCGCCTCCTGCCATGCGCTCCACGTTGACGCCGCGATGAGGATGGCGGCTTACGCCGCCTCTACGAACGGATGGATGCTGTATGCCTCGTCCGATTTCGTGTGGGACGGAAACGGCGGGTTCCACGATGAAGACGATGTGCCACTTCCGGCGAACGTCTATGGCAGAAGCAAGCTTGCCGGCGAGCGTGTCGTCATAGAGCACGGCTGCGGACTGGTCGCCCGCTACTCGCTGCTGTTCGGTTTCCCGGTCGATTGTCGCCAGACATCATGGACGACGATCGCCGCACGCCTCAAGCGCAACGAACCGGTCAACGCGATCGATAACGAATGGCGATCGCCAATCAGCCTGGCCGACGCAGCTTTGGCAACAATAGAGCTGGCAGTGCAACGTCATCACGGGCTCGTGCACATTTCAGGCTCATCTGCGATGACGCCGTACGAAATCATCTGCATGATGCGCCGGGAGATGAACTCGGCGTCGGACATCCAGCGGGTCTCGCGCGCCTCGTTCAGTCCGAACATGATCCGGCCGCGCAACGTCACCCAGTCGAACAGCCGGCTGAGGCGCCGCCTTCCGGGATTCGAGCCCGCGCCTTTGCGATCTGCTCTGCGCATCGCACAGGGCGCGGTGCCGCGCTTTTCCGTGATCATTCCGGTGTATCACGGAGCCGACACCGTAGGCCGGAGCCTGACTGCGCTTGCCGATCAACGCTTCGATAACGATGGCGGACTGCAAGCGAGCGACGTCGAGGTGCTGCTGGCACTGAACGACGGCCGGGAAGACAGCGAGGCGGCGGTGGCCGCGCATGTCGCGAGCTTGCGCGCACGGAACTTCCACGTGCGATTGCTGCGTACGCCGCCGACCCGCCGCGCCGCCATAGCCGCGGCCGAGGCGGTGGCGGCTGCCGGCACCCATCGCCTCTACCTGGACCAGGACGCCAGACTGTCCCCGTACGCGCTTTCCGCCTTATTTGCAGCGCTCACGATGGGCACAGGCATTCAATTCGCCGCGCCTCGCGCACGGTTCGATCCCTCCCCTTCCCCGGTGGTGCGCGCGTTCTGCCGTTATTGGTGCGCTTTACCCTATTGCGATGCTTCGCCCGTCACCATGGGCGCCTATGCGGTGTCAGCCGAGGGCCGGCGGCGATGGGGCGCGCTCCCGCAACTCGCGTCGGACGACAAGTTTGTCCGGATGCTGTTCGCTCCGAAGGAACGGCTGCTGCTCGCATCGGAGAGCTACCATGTGGTGGCGCCGCAAGGCTGGCGCGAATTGATCCGGGCTCGGCGCCGCTACCTGCGTGGCAATCGCGAATTGGCGCGGGCGACCCACCTTGCTCCTCCAGATCCGATTCCGCGCTACAGGGGCGTCCTCAGGCCGCTTCTGCGACCGTCGGCCTGGTTCGATTTCGCGGTCTTCGTGGCAGCCTATGGCGCGACCTGGCTGACGGAAAGCGTCGGGGCGCGAACGGCGAGACGATCGTGAACCACACCCTCGATGTCGTCATCCCCGCAGGTGGCGATCCTGGGCTGCTTCAGCGATGCCTTGTTGCACTTGTGTGCGACGGCCACGATATCGACCTTCGCGTGATCGTGGTGGCAAACGGGCCTGCGTCCAGCCAAAATCAGGCGAGCGCTGAGTTGTTGCTGAGGGCGTTCGAGGATGAACGCCAAACATTGATCGTCGTAACGAACACCTGTCCGGGCAAGACGGCGGCGCTCAATCGGGGTGATCGCGAACGTCGCGGCGGGGCGGTCCTTTACCTTGACGCAGACACCATCATTCTCCCTGGCACCTTGGCCGCGATTGTCGCAGGCCTGGCCACCGATGAGCCGCTTCTCGTCGCGCCTCCCATGGTGCTGGTTCGGCCGGAGGGCCGACTGGAGCGCGGGTTCGCCTCAGTGTGGCCGCGTCTCTCCGGGATGGAGAACGACGTCGTCGGAGCCGGCGTCTATGCCACGAACCCGGCGGGCCGCCGCAGGTGGAGCGCGTTTCCCCCGATCGCGGCCGACGACCTGTTCGTGCGCTCGCTCTTCGCGAGAAGCGAACGAAAACTCCTTGCCGCGGGCGGCTTCCTGTTCAACCTCCCACGGAGATGGGATCTAATCCGGGCCAAGCGGCGGTGGGACCATGGCAATCGCACCCTTGCAGGACTGCACGATGTTCGGCCAGGCAACCTGCCCACGAGGTCGTTCCGGTCCCGATTGGGCGATGTCGCGCGTCTCTGGCGAGAGGGCCCAGCCCTCGCGTGCTTCGTACTGCTGGCGCTCTCGGCACGGCTTACCCGAGGCGAGAACGATGATGCCGCCGCGTGGATCGGGCCAAAGCCGCCGCCGATTGCACCGGTCGCACCACGCCGACCACGCATCGGCATATGCATCGTCACGCATAACAACGCTGATGAAATCAGAGCCTGCCTCACTTCGCTGAAATCTTGCTGGTCCGAGCTTTCGATTCGAATCGAGGACAACGCGTCGGTGGACGGCACGGCCGATCTTGTTCGACAAGCCGAATGCCGCACGAAGATCAGAGCGAACCCCGTCAATCGCGGATTCGCCGCTTCAGTCAACCGGCTCGCCGTCGATTTCGGTGAGGAAGTCGACCATCTTCTGCTCGTCAATCCGGACGTCGAACTGGCATCCGATGCGATCGATCAGTTGATCGCGGCCTCGCTGGCGAGCGAGGCGGAGGCGATCGTCGGCGGACGGATGATGCGGCACGACGGTAGCGTCGACCCCCACAACTGCCTTGCCGAACCGTCGCTCCGACAATCGATCGCGTTCGCACTGGGCCTGCGGCACTGGCCCGGTGGCAAGTGGCTCGATCCCGATGCGCTCGGCGGCTGGGGCCGGACCGGCATCCGGGCAGTCCCAGCGCTCACGGGAGCAACGCTCCTGATCAACCGTGCATTGTGGGACCGGCTGGGCGGGTTCAATGAGCAATACTTCCTCTATGGAGAGGACGTTGACCTGTGCATCAGGGCGAAAAGATTGTCGGGCGCTCCGCTCTTCACTGGCTTTGCGCGCTACATCCATCAAGGCGGCGCGAGTTCGGCGAGTGACTCCGAGCGGTGGGTCGCGATCCTGCGTGGCAAGGTGAGCCTATACCGCCAGCACCTGCCCGCGCTCCGAAGCAGACTAGCTCGATGGCTGCTGCTGGGTGGCGTAACACTGCGCGCAATGGCTGAAACATCAGGGCTCGCTCGCAGAACGATATGGCGAGACCTGTGGCGGAACCACAACCTGTGGCGGCACGGATGGCCGCAGCCTGACCATTCGGCCAAATAGCAGCGCGTGGCTCGCGCTGCGGCCACGCGAAGACCGAGTTCACGCCGCCGAGGTGTCGATCTGGCGGCGGATCACCCGCCGCACCTCTGCATTCGACAGGAACAGATCGTGGTTGATGATGCCCCAGCCCGAGTCGGAAGCATCGACCACGCGCACGCCGAGCTTCTCGATGACGGCTTTCTCGGCGGCGCCGACGCGTGTCATGCCGCCGGCGAGCGACCCCGAAAGTGCGAGCGCGCGGTCGTTCGTCGCGGTGATCACCGTGATCTTGCGGGCGAGCGGCCCGATCCGGTTGATCGCCGACGAGAACACGTCCATGTCGATGTCGGGCGAAGCGAACACCACGGCGCCGATCCTGCCGTCAACGGTGTCACCATATCGATCATGGAGCTGGCGCAGGCTTTCGAGCGCCAGCATCGTTCCCATGCTGTGCGCCACGATGTGGACGCGGCCGACGCCCGGGGGCGTCACGATGGCCTGAAGCACGCGTTCGAAATCATCACGGGACCACATTGCGCTGTCGCGGTCGTAGGCGTAGTCGAACAATCCCGCCTTTGACGGCCAGGAGAACACCATCGTCTGGCCGCGGAACCGGATGCCATCGGAAAGATGGGCGGCATCGAGTGCCGCCGTCTCGAACGTCTGCTTGAAGCCATGCACATAGATCAGGACGTCTGATCCGCCGCCGCCGGCCTGCCCGAGAAGATCGCTGACGTCTCCCGAAACCGGCTCGACCTGATCAATACGCCAACCGCCGAGCCCCGCCGCCGCCAGGGAGAAACGGCTCTCGTCCGGCGGCACCAGCTTCGCCCGTGCGACGGTCATCGCGGAGGCCCGATCCGGCCCGAACCAAGGCTTCGCGCGCCCGCCTTTTACGGGCTTGCGCGTGGTTGCAACAAGCAGCGTGGGGTCCACCGACAGCGACGATGCGTCGTAGCGCGCGCCGGTCGCACCCAGGCTGGCGCATCCGCCGAGCGCGAGTGCGCCCGCAGAGGATGCAAGCCCGCCCAGCACGGCGCGGCGGGACATCATCACTTCGTTTTGCAGCGAATGTCGGACGATCACGCGGGACTTCAGAAGCCGCCTCCGTAAGACCCGCCCCTCACCAATTTCCTGAATGATGATGGCGGCGAGAAAAGGGCGGCAGCTTCAGGCCGGGACGTAGGACCGCCGAACGGCGTAGATTCACTGATTACGGCGCGGAACAGGTCGGAACCCGGCGAAGCAAAGTTCCCTTGTGGCCATTCCGGTGAAGCCTTCAGGAGGAAAAAGCCGACCGCGACGGGCGCCAGTCTCTCGACCGATTCCTGCAACTGCGCGCCCGTTTGGGAAGCGCGTGCCTTCAGGAGCGCGCGGCAGCGGCTCTCCCGCGTTCGGTAACCTGATAGAGCACATGACCGGGGTCCTGAGGAAATACCTTCAGCCAACCTAGCTCGACGAGGCGCTGATACCTGGTCTTATCAAGGTGTTCGATCACCGGCTTGGGGCGGCCGGCTGCAACGATCTCCCGGATCAATCTGAAATCATCGAGCTGCGCCATGATCAGTGCTCCTCGTTGCGTTCCGTACAATTTCAGCCCGCCCTCGGCGATCGGCTTCAAACTTCATCCGGTCCTTGCCTCGGCACATTGCAAGTCGCGGTCACGCGCCAACAACAAGCTCGTTGGTGGCGGCGATCAGGTGTCAGCCCAAGTATTCGGCGATATCCTCCAGCGAGGCGTCGAAACGCTCGCCAAGCACCGCGCAATTGCTGTCTTCCTTCACGCGCGCGTATTTGCGGAAGTTGTCTTCGTCGATCGAACGTGAGCGCGACTTATGGATCGCGTATCCGAGCCTGCGTGCACGCGCTCGCAAGGCACTTTCCTTCGTCAGGCAGTTCCTTTATGGCCGAAGGCCGCATTACGATCGATTCACCGCCGGCTCCGAGACAACGCCCATACGCTGGGACACAATGTTGTCTTTTGTTGTTTTTAGATGTTGTTTTTCTGCGCCAGCTCCAACGAGCATATCACATGCGCAGCGCCGGTGATAGACCGCCACTCCCGGCGAATCGGTAACCAACTGTTCAGGCAAGAAGATCGGCGGCCCTGCTCCGCTCCGGGCCAGCGAAGCTCCCATCACAGCAATCTGCCTAAAGCATCACGAGCTGGACCACACCATCTTCGAGCTCGCCGCGAGCAAGTCTCGCGCGAGCGATATGCTCGAACTCGGTTCGATGTCTGTGCAAGTAGCTGAAAGCTTGGTTCTGGGTCCGAAAAGTCGTCTGAAGTCGGCATGCTTGCCTGACCGGCCCGACCGCCAGCGAGAATGTAATGGTTTGCCCTGACTCGATGGTGGATACAGTCCCCATGCTCTTCGCCATGTGTCCGCCTACTCCATAGGAAATGAGCGTCAGATGGTTTCCGCACTGCGCCGCTGAGCGCCGGAAGTCAATGGCTTGATACCCATCCGTGTGCGCTCCCGCATTGAGGCCACATTGATGCCGGCGACCATGGAAATCTGGAACACGGATCGAGTGCCAACCTAGAGCATTTTCGGTTCTGATT
>NZ_PSRR01000166.1 GCF_004296405.1 Bradyrhizobium sp. Leo170 | reverse complement strand
TGGGTGGGAAGCACTGTCATCCTGATTGCCGCGCGGCACGGAGCGCTTCGGCAAGCGCGCCCTGTCGCTCGATGACGACATCGTTCGGCGTTGGGGAGGATTTCCGGCGAGGCGAAGCGGGCGGGCCGCCATGCTCCGCCTGTGATCGACACGATGCTCGCCGCAACCGCGATGGAGCACGATCTCTATCTGGTCACACGCAACGTGAAGGACACGAAGCCATCTGGCGCGATGGTGTTCGATCCGTGGAACGAGGATGCACAGATGTTTCCTTGAGTCCGCGTGCCGGACGGTAGAAATTCACCGCCCCTTGCAAATCGGCATCGGCCCTTGCGCTGGTGCCGGATGATCCTTCTTGTATTGAGCCAGGATCGGCTCGTGGGTTTCCTTTGGCCAAAATTTTGGAGCGCGGATTTCGTTCAGACAGGAAGCGTTCCAATATAGTCCCTGGCCGGATAGCGACCGGCCGGCCGCAACCGCTCGCGCGACGGCTTCGATGTCGGCAGAGTTAGGATAGATGTAAAGCGTTGTCGGATTATCCTTCACCATCGCGATGATTAGGTCGGCGTCCGATGGCGACCAACTGGTGCAGCCGTTGCTGCGGCCGCCAGCGTAATCCTCCAGTGTTCCAAACGGAACGTAACCGTCGTGGTTTGCGTACGGACTGCGTGGGTCCTTTCGAAGACAGACGTTCCTCAACAACTCGGCCGGATGCCCGCCGATCTCGCGCTCTCGGGCATTTGCGGTCTCGCCCTCGCCATCAAACTGAACAAACGAGCGTATCAGAACTGCGTCTTGTTTCGCCGAAACACGGTAGTAGCCTTTGAACGACGTCTTCGTCTCGCCGGTTACATAGGCCCCGCCGGCCGTCAGTCTCGAATCCATGGCGTTGCTGAAGTTCTTCGCGCAGCGTCTTCCGTTTGCGAAATCCGCGACGCCTTTCACATCGCGACCGCCGCCGTGACCGGCCGAAATTGCACGAAACAATCGCTCGGATTCGCAGATAACATAGAACCGACGCCCCAATTTGCCTTCGTCTAAATCGTTGGGACGCGTCGCGTCCATGGCGAAGTAGCAAGGATTCTTCACCGCGCCTTGGTTCACTTTTTGCTGGTAAAGCGCACGCGCCCTCTGCAAGACCAGTTCTGTGATTTGATGTTCGCCTTCGCCGACATGTGCCCTCAGCCAAGCTGGAACTCCCGACGGTTGCTGCGCGGCAAAAGACCGCGGCAACGCCAATAAGGCGATGATGACGATGGCACGACTGAAGATATTGACGATAGTCAGAAGAACGGATTTTAACCGCACCAGATCAATTCTCCTGTCGAAGCATTTTGCATGCTAGTTCAAGCGTCGCGGCGTGTTCAACCGTTGGGGCAGGGTCACCCGCCCGGACAAGCACGTCAGTTCCCAAGAGCGCTCGCGATCGTCCTGATATTGTGCCTGACCATCTCGATGTAGTTCGGAGCCTCGCCATTCTCGCTCGTCAGGCTATCCGAATAAAGCGTTCCGCCGATGGCTGCGCCGGTTTCGGAGGCAATCTGGCGCATCAGTCTGGGGTCGCTCACGTTCTCCAAAAACACCGCCGGAATCTTCTCTTTCTTGATCTGCGTGATGATGGTTGCGATATCCCGCGCGCTCGGCTCGGTTTCGGTCGAAACGCCCTCCGGCGCTACGAACGTGAGGTCGTAGGCAGCGGCAAAATAACCAAAGGCATCGTGGGTTGAAATCACCTTGCGCCGCTCTTGGGGGATCGGCGCCAGCGCCTCGCGAACCTCGTGGTCGAGTGCCTCCAGCTTGGTCAGATAGGCCGATGCATTGGCCCTGTACGTCGCAGCGTTGGCGGGATTGGCGGCGATCATGGCGTCACGGATATTGGTGATATAGATCTCGGCGTTCGCAACGGATTGCCAGGCGTGCGGGTCGACTGCCCCCGCGCCGCGATCACGACTCAGTATCTCGCCGGCAGCGACCTTGCGCAACATGATGCCATGGGCAGCGACGAAGGTGGTCGCGGTGCTGCCAGATGATTCCACAAGCCGCGGTAACCAACCCTCCAGTCCGAGGCCATTGACGATGACAAGTCTGGCGCTCCTGATCGCCTCCGCATCGGCGGTCGGCGGCGTGTAGACATGGACGTCACCGTTGGGACCGACCAGCGTTGTGACGTCGACCCCATCACCGCCAACGTTCCTGGCAAAATCACCGAGGATCGAAAACGTCGCCACGACCTTTAGCTTTGTTGCGCCCTGTTGCGCAGAAGCTGGCAAGCTCACCGAGGCTAGTGTAAGGCCAACAAAAATCAGCAGCCGAAACCGTCGAAAGCAGGCCTGCTGCCACGGCATAGAGATGTCGTGTGGCGAACGACGGGTCAATCGAAATGAAATCGCCGTCGAGCGTCCGCGTGTCTGCTCTCAGCCGCCAGAACGGTTGTCCCGCATCTGCCAAGCCCAAGTCTTTCCCTTTGCATCTCCTCCTATTACCTGTAATGTTATAACATTACAATACGGTTTCGCGGCGGCGTTTCGCATCACGTTGCTGAGTGGAAAATGGCCCCATGCCCGATGCTGCACCCCGGCTTCCCGTCACCGTTCTGACCGGTTATCTCGGCTCCGGGAAGACGACGCTGCTCAACCGCATCCTCTCGGAAGCGCACGGCAAGCGATATGCCGTGATCGTGAACGAGTTCGGAGAGGTCGGTATCGACAACGATCTCATCGTCGACGCCGACGAAGAGATTTTCGAAATGAACAACGGTTGTATTTGCTGCACGGTTCGGGGCGACCTCATCCGGATCATCGCAGGGCTGATGCGGCGCAGCCGAGCCTTCGACGGCATTGTCATCGAGACGACAGGGCTCGCAGATCCGGCACCGGTGGCGCAGACGTTCTTCGTCGACGAGGACGTCCGCCGCAAGACGAAGCTCGACGCCATCATCACCGTCGCGGATGCCAGGCATCTCCTCGAACAGATAGACCGCGCGCCGGAAGCGCAGGAGCAACTCGCGTTCGCCGACGTCGTTCTCGTCAACAAGGTTGATCTTCTCGATGTGGACGGGCTCGCAATAGTCGAACGTCGTATCCGAAACATCAACCCATATGCGAAGATTCACAGAACGGAGCGCTGTGGTATCGAGCTCGCCCAGATACTGGGGCAAGACGCCTTCAATCTCGAGCGCATCCTCGAAGTCGAGCCCGGATTCCTCACCGAGGAACACGAGCACGAACACGACGACGGGATCGGCAGCCTGTCCCTGGTCGCAGACCGACCGATGAAGCCCAACAGGTTCATGTCCTGGATTCAGGATGTCACCCAACGCTTTGGTCCGGACATCCTACGCATGAAGGGCATCGCATCGATGGAGGATGACGATCGGCAATTTGTCGTTCAGAGCGTGCACATGCTCGTTGAAGGCGGAAGTCGGCGTCCCTGGAAGGCCCAGGAAACGCGCGAGACACGGCTCGTTTTCATCGGGCGCGACCTGCCAAAGGACCTGCTAAGGCAGGGCTTTGAGGCTTGCTGTGCCTGACAGTGCGCTGATGGGTGAGATCGTAGGATTTGTTCCAAAATCCGAGCTCGAGCGGCTTCGCCTCATTCGCGAAGCGCGCGCGATCTATGACAGCATCTTTCCACCAACCGATGCGGTCGGTGAGCGACCGCATGACGGAGCCGGCAAAGGTGATGCAACCGAACTCAAAGAACCCGCTCCCTCGAAAGGAAACGTCCGGCTGACGGGGCGCTCCTAGCCGCTCGATCGCCATATTTTTCTCGTCCAGTGCGGGGAGATCGCAAATGAAAGGGCGGCCATTGCGCGCGTTCGGCTGATGGCGGTCGAGGCCCAGACGTCGGAAGGGAACGGCTCTTTGGCAGCGGCGACAATGATGATGGCAGGGGCCTTCGCGCGATGCGGAGCCTATCTCGCGCTGGCGGCGCTGATGCTGCAGCTCGCGCTGTCTTTCGCCCACGTCCACACGCATGATCTCGCCTTTTCAGGGGGCGACCGCCCCGATGTCGTGAGCCTCAGGCACGCCAGGTCGACACAGCACGCCGTAACGCAGCTGCCGTCGCGGCTGGCCGATGACGACGACCACTGCCCGATCTGCTTCTCGGGTTTCCTGCTGTCGAACTCTTCGCCACCGGATGCGCCCGCAGATTCGCATCCGCTGCGATTCACCGCGATTGATCGTGCGTTCAATCCGGTTTCCTATCGGATGTTTCAGGCACGTCACGCGGCGTTCCTATCGCGCGCGCCCCCCGCCGCCTGACGTCTTGCTGCCAATTCAAGTCTTCCCGCAGCACAAGTCTTGCGTGGCCCGACGCAAGATGCATGCGTCACCTGACTCCAAACGCATTTGAGACCATCGCTCCCGCTTCTTGCGGAAGCCGTCAGCATCCGATTCGGCGGATAGACCATGACCAGACGCACCTGTTGCTACTGCGCGATCTTTCTCTTGTGGTTGTCCGTCAGCCGCGCACAGGCGCATCCCCATGTCTGGGTCACGTTCCATAGCGAAATCCTCTACGCCGCCGATGGCATCATGACGGGTATCCGCCACGCCTAGACCTTCGATGACATGTTTTCAGCCTATGCCCTTCAGAGCATCTCGCATGCGAAAAAGGGCCAATACACGCGCGAGGAACTGGCCTCGCTCGCCCAAACCAACGTGGATTCGCTCAAGGAATATGACTATTTCACTTACGCCCGTGCCGACGGCAAGAAGCTGAAATTCACTGACCGGAGCGACTACTGCCTCGATTACAAGAACGCTGCCCTTACTGCATTTCACTCTGCCTTTGAAAGCGCCTGCCGTCGCAAAGGCCATGCAGATCGAGATCTACGACCCCTCGACCTTCGTGGATTTCGAGTTCGCCAAGGACAAGCCGGTTTCCTTAAGCGGCGCGCCGCAATGCCTCGTGACCTACGAT
Source organism: Bradyrhizobium sp. Leo170 (assembly GCF_004296405.1). Lineage (GTDB taxonomy): Bacteria > Pseudomonadota > Alphaproteobacteria > Rhizobiales > Xanthobacteraceae > Bradyrhizobium. The sequence goes on along the minus strand of NZ_PSRR01000166.1, from coordinate 12,611 downwards.
CTGCCGCACCAGCCAACGCCGGCTGAGCAGGCGCGGCTCGGCCAGCTCGACAGCGTCCCGCTCGACCCCTCCAGCACCTATGGAGAAATTTTCGCCAACAAGATCCTGGTGAAGTGCCCATGACCAGATCGCGTGCTGTCGCCCTGACCACCCTGGCGACGATCCTCGTCGCCTGCACGACCGGTATCCTGTCGGCATCGAGCGCGCCGTTTGGCGCGCCGCATACTGCTGTGCCCATGCCCGGCGTGACGGGCTGGGTTTTTGCCGAACAAGCCGCCTTCTACCGTTCGCTGTCGACCTTCATCCGGGCCGCCAAGGAGGATGGGGCCGCGATGTGGGAATTATTCGGCATCTCCTTCGTGTATGGCGTTTTTCATGCTGTTGGTCCAGGACACGGCAAGGCGGTGATCTCCTCCTACCTCGTCGCCAGCGAGGAGACCTGGCGCCGCGGTGTTGTGCTGTCCTTTGTGTCTGCAGCCATCCAGTCTGTCGTTGCCATCATCGTCGTAGCCATCGCCGCCGTTCTGCTTGGCGCAACCGCAAAAGCGATCGGATTAACCGTCCATCTGGTCGAGATCACGAGTTATGCTCTCGTCATCCTTATCGGCCTCAGGCTTCTTTATGTCAAAGGCCGTGGCTTCCTGATCGGCTGCCGCGAACTGAGCTGGCATCGGACGCCCGATCTGGCTTTTGCGTCGGTTCCGGCTGCCAAGAGTCTAAGCGCTACGACCTTCCGATTGTCCGAGCGGCCGCCTGGCGCCACGGCGATGCGGGGCGGGCAATGCCAGGTCGAGGGATGCGCCGCTCACGAACACGCCTTCCGGTGCCACGACGATCATGAGCATCATGAATCGGCCTGTGGGCCACGTCCATGGGCCCGAGCCGGCGGCGCTCGCCGGCGCAGGCGGCTGGCGGCGAGGGCTCGCCGCGGTGGTCGCGGTCGGTTTAAGACCCTGCTCCGGTGCGATCATCGTCCTTATCTTCGCGCTGGCTCAGGACCTGTTCTGGACCGGTGTGGGCGCAACGCTGATCATGGGCTTGGGTACGGCTGCGACGGTAGCGGCAATCGCAACCCTCGCGGCCAGCGCGCGCGAGGTCGCCAGTCGCATAGCGAAAACGCGGGTAGGACCCGGCATGCTCGCGATGCGCGCGATCGAAGTCGGCGCCGCGGCGCTCATCGTCGTCCTCGGGGCCCTGTTGCTGGCCGGCTACATGGCCAGCGAGCAACTCTGGATGTTCACCGGGTAGGCCTGACGCCATCATTCAAATCGGACGAGCCGACCTGTCATGGCAATTTGTGGCGTTCGCTTTGGTACCAGCCGATCGTCCGCTGCGGTCGGATGCCCGGGGAGGTGAAGCGGACGAGCGGCCATACCAGTCATCGATGCGATCCTCGCCGAGACCGCGATCGGACGCGGTCTTTGTCTCGTGACGCGCAACGTGAAGGACACGAGGCCGGCGGCAGCGATGGTGTTCGATCCGTGAAACGACGATGCAGAGAAGTTTCCGCTGAGCCCACGTTCCGGGCGGTCGCGATAAAAATTCGCAATTCAGCGATTCGGCTCATCACGCACGCGATTCTTTCAGCGGCGCTAACGATTTGGCGCGTCTCTCCCCGGTGCGAACGACGCGCACAAAAGATAGCCTTACGCGGCGGCACTACGATTCGGATGTGTCGTTGATTTCGACCAGCGCAGGACGCAATGGCGCAAGCGGCGCACAGACTGGAACTGGCGGAGATCGAGCGACATCGCGTGATGCCGCACAACATCGAGGCCGAACAGGCGCTGCTCGGGGCGATCCTGATCAACAATGCTGCGTTTTATCATGTGTCCGATTTCGTGAGACCGGACCACTTCTTCGAACCGCTTCACGGCACGATCTACGAGATCGCAAGCGGGTTGATCAGTGCGAACAAGACCGTCACCCCGATCACTATCAAGACTTTCCTTCCCGCCGATCTGGATATCGCAGGGTTGTCGCCATCGCAATATCTCGCCCGCCTCGCTGCGGAAGCGACCACGATCATCAACGCGGCCGACTACGGGCGCACGATTTATGATCTCGCGCTTCGGCGCGAGATCATCAATGTCGCAGACGACATGCGCAATGCAGCCTTCGACGCGGCCATCGATTGCGCGGCGGCAGAGCTGATCGAACGGGCAGAGCAACGTCTCTATGATGTCGCCGAGACCGGACGTTTCGGCGGAGGGTTCGAGACCTTCGACTCGGCGCTCTCCCATGCCATCGACCGCGCGGCGCAAGCGTATCAGAGCGACGGTAACCTCTCGGGCTTGCCGACCGGACTCAGGGACCTCGATGCGAAGATGGGCGGCTTGCAGCCGTCCGATCTCATCATCATTGCTGGTCGGCCGGGCATGGGTAAGACGGCGCTTGCGACCAATGTCGCCTACAATGTCGCAAGTTCATATCAGCCTGCGGCGGCAGACGACGGCTCGCGGAAGGCTGCTGCCGGCGGGATCGTGGCGTTCTTCTCGCTCGAGATGTCGTCGGAGCAACTCGCCACGCGCGTCATATCCGAGCAAGCCGAGGTGTCGTCATCGAGCATCCGCCGCGGCGCCATCGATGAACGGGAGTTCGAGCGGCTTGTCGGCCGCCGCAACGCGATGCGCCGAATCCCGCTCTATGTCGACCAGACCGGCGGCTTGAGTGTTGGCCAATTGGCTGCGCGCGCAAGGCGTTTGAAGCGGCAGCGCGGGCTCGATCTCATCGTGATCGACTATCTTCAACTGATGCAAGGCCGGACACAGCGCGCTGCGCAGAACCGTGTCCAGGAGCTCACCGAGATCACGACCGGCCTGAAGGCGTTGGCCAAGGAGCTCAACGTGCCCACCATCGCACTCTCCCAACTCTCCCGCCTGGTCGAGAACCGGGAGGAGAAACGGCCGCAACTGTCTGACCTGCGGGAATCGGGCTCGATCGAGCAGGATGCGGACGTCGTGCTGTTCGTGTTTCGTGAAGAGTATTACCTGCCAGGAGCCGAGGCCGGACACTGAAGAACATCTGAATTGGGAGGCTGATTTTGCGGCCGCGCACGGCAAGGCCGAGATCATTATCGGTAAATAGCGTCACGGGCCTACGGGCGCGGTGATGCTGTCGTTCCAGGGCGAGTTCACGCGCTTCTCAGATCTGGCGGATGATCGGGGCTGAACGATCGGCGCAAGAGAGAGCAACATGGCAAAGGCCGCTCGTTCGGAGCGGCCTTCGTGCGTGTCGACGACGAGATGATCGGCGGGGCCGAAGCCCCGCCTGCGGCGCTCAGCCGAACGCCGCCATCTGGAGTTCGGCCGCCTTGCGATCGACGGTCTGCCCGGGGTTCTCGATCGGCCGTTCGAAGGGCTTCCAGGCTTCACCGACGACCTGTTCGTAGGCTGCAACAGTGCCTTCAGCCGCCATCCGCAGCGCGTGCGACTGGATGGCCATGTCGGCGGCGAATTCGCGCTTACGCTGCGCGGTGCTGTCGAAGCCGACCGGACCGTCGAGGTCCACATCACGAGCGTCATTGGCGGCCTTCGCCGTAGCGTCGCGGGCTTCCGTCACCGCGCGGCTGTAGAACTGACCCGCTCCGTGGGCGGAGCCGACATAGGCGCCGACGATCCGCTGGAGATGGATCTGCATCGCACGCTCGCCAAGGCCATCGCTGAGGCTCGCGGCCGTCTCGACGATCAGGCGCTCATGGAGATCGCGGATGCCATCGCTGTCGAGAACGGGAAGGCCGAAGCTCTCGGAGATGAGGGTGGCCTGGGTGGCGTCGGGGCAGGCGAGCCTGACCATTTCGAGAGTGGTGCTTTTACGAAGCTGGACGACCTTGGCGGGCTGGCGGGGAGTGCGAGCAGTCTTGGTCATGGGAACATCCTTTCCTTCGGTTTCTCCCTGAAGGCTTGGGCCGGCTCCTGCCGGTCCTCCCTTCGGGTGCGATCGAGAAAAACCGGCGGAAAGACGGGCGCTTCAGGGTCCGGGGCTGCCGGATCGAGCGGAGCGGGTTTGCGGACAAGCAGGGCTTGCAGCCCTCGCGCGGGACGCGGACACGCTTTGCCGAGATCGGCAGTCCCGGCCGCAACGCGGCGCGATAGCGGCCTTGAAGCGCCCGGCCGCCGGTTTACGAGCGCGACAAACCCGAGGGGAGATCCGGCGGGCCGGAACGATGAAGAGAAAACGGGCAAGGATCGCAATGACCTACCGCGAACTCATGCGTCACCCGAGATCGAGAACGACGGGCCAACTTCCTTGATGTCAGGCGATTGCGACTGTGCGCGTCCAGACCTCCGGCCGCCAGAGCCTGATGAGCTCCTCGATCTCGGCGCGGTAGGCCTCCAGATATTTGCGCGACTGGAGAATCGGCGAGGCGGTGCACGACCATTGCCATGGCGATATCGCGATCCGCAGCGAAGACGTTGGACAGGTCGAATCCGCCGAGGCTATCAGCGTCTCACCAGGCAAGGGATGAAGTTCCGACGGTCACGACTGGCCGGTGTTGCTCCTGGCAGTGCGGAGCCGTCGTTCGAACGCCGCGCGGGCGTTGTCATTCATGGTCGCGGTGCCCACGGCTGCGCGATCGCACAGCAAGGCCGGGCCGACTGCACTGGCCGCGAGCATCGAGCCGGTCGGAGAGGAGGCCGCTGCGAGCACAGTACGCCGCGATCGCGGCATCCTGCTGCACGAGCTTGCGGGACAGTGCGTTCGATCTCCGGCCGGCGTTCCGCCGTGATTGCCGAAAGATGCGAACGATACCGCTCGAGGAAGGCACTCGGGTCCGGCGCCCTGCCGGCAGGTTTCAGCTTCAGCTGCAGGATCAGCGCCGTCATCCGCCGCGTGATCTGGCGGTCGATCGAATCGAGCTGGCGCTGAATCTCCCGCCGCGCCTCCCGCATGCGGTGAAGGGGCGCCAGGCGATCCGGGGATAGGCTCATGTGACCCTCCCGATCTGCCAGCCGACGAAGTCCGATGGCCCGCCATAGACTTGGTGCCGGCTCGGGTCGATCACGAAGCCAAAGCGTTTGACCTCGTAGTCGGAGGATGGAACGAGGAAGCGCCGCTCCTCCGTTCCAGCTCCGCGCCTGCCGCCGGGCGTTGCAACGCACTCCACGAAGCCTTCGAAGCGACTTGAGGTGATCGCCGAAATCACGATCCAGTCGTTGGCATGCGTCAGCTCAAAACTGCGGCGATCCTTCTCATAGGACTCTCCCGGCGCGAGCACGGTGCCGAAGATCGTCTCCCAGGCGTCCGGCCATGAATCCTTGATCGTGCGTTCGGCGCAGCGGCGCTCGAACGCCGTGAAGAGATGCGGAAAGGTGATCGCAACGATCGCCCATTCCGAATCTTCCTCATACCAGCCGCCCGTCGATCGCAGCGTGGGATGGACCTTGCGGTTTTCCTCGGCCGAAAGCTTGAAGCCTCCATGTCCGGCCGTCGAGTGTCGTTCGACGCCTTCGGCATAGACGGTCGCGCCCTGCGAGGCGCCCCAGGGCGTGTGGGCACGCGAATACACCTCGACGCGGCCGAGCATCTTACGCTCGCGCTGGTGCTCGGCGTTTTCGAGCACGGCGGCGCGGAATGCCGCCTCGTCGGCAAGCACGCCGGAATGGCCGTAGAAGTCGCCGCGCGTCCATTCGCCCATGGGGCGGGAGATGCGCCGGGCCGTGACGAGATAAAGCCGACCGTCGCGGCGGGGCGCCATCGCGAAGGCCGATTCGCCGACAAGTGCGACGAGAAGGCCGTCAGCGCCGCGGCCGAAAGTGACTGCGGGGAATTCAGGCACGGTTTGGTTCTGGCGTGTGGGAGATGACGCATTCATGCTGCGGTCCTGTCCCTCGGTGACATGTGCGGACATCGTGTCCTCCGGTTTTGCGGATGTGTGGAAACAGAACCGCCGCCGGCTTGGCCGGCGGCGGCAGTCGTTCGGAAGAAGAAGGTAGGGACCTATTCGGCCGCCTCCCTGAACGTAGCGGCGTCACCGTCAGCGAGTTCATCGCGGATGCCGTCGACGTCCTCATCCGTCTCATCGGCGTCGTCCGCAGCGCTCGCGTTGGACGACAGCCATTCGGAAAGCTTCGTCGGGTCCGGTGCGAAGAGCGCCGCGGAGTGGACGAAGCGACCCTCCTTGAAGTGCTCGGCGAGCGCAGCGCGGGTGTCCTTCGCGCGCTGGCGCGGCAGGACCGGCGTGTCCTTGCACGACGCCTCGAGCGCGGGGCGCGACAGGCACGAGAGAAAGTCCTCGGTGCCCATGTTGGGCAAGAACTCGTCCGCGCCGATGGTCGCGCCGGCGATACGGGCGACGATGCCGCTGTTGGTGGCGTTCTCGCGGCACGAGAACACATCGATGAGCATGGCGCGGGCTGAGATGCGCAGCGTGTCCATGTCGAAGGCGAGCTTGCCGTCACCGTCGAACAGCCCCGCCGTGTGCTTCGCCAGGCGGCTATGGCCGTTATGGAAACCGACGCTTCCCGTCGTGACGGAGACGTTCTGACCGAAGGCAAGGATCAGCAGCGCCATCAGCGTGTCGTCCTCGACCGGCGCACGGCCGAGGGCTTCGCGCAGCGCGTCCGTGCGGTAGTCGCCCATCATCTCGATGCCTTTGCGCGTCACATCGGGACGAGGTTTCGAGACTACGCCGACATCGTCCGGAGCGCTGACCGCGTCCGGCGCAGCCTTGCCCTTCGACTTCTTCGCTTCGGACATGCGGTAATGCACCGTCTGCACGCGGCCCTCGCGGTCGAGATACATTGCGGTGCAATCGGACTTCGTCGGCTTGCCGTGGACCCGTTCGGCCTTCGCCGGCAGCTTCACCTCTCCCCAGTTCGTGGTCTCAGCGATGACGCCCTTCTTCGGCAGGTTGTTCGCCATCCACTCATGCTGCGCGCCGAGATAGGCCTCGACATTAGTGGTGTAGCGGCTGTCCTCGTCGGCCGGAGCAAACAGGTCCTCGACCCACTGAATTCCGTACGCCCGCGTGAGATCGTCACCGAAGCTGGCGTGCCGTGCATACATGTGCGTCTTCTGGAGGCCTTGCGCGACGCTCCACCAGGACACCTGCGGGTCCGCCTTGGATGGCTTATGCTTCTTCCAGACCTCCTTCTGCTCGTCGAGCGAGGCGGCGGCGATAGTACGAAGCTGCTGCTCGTTCGGCATGTCGCCCCTGGCCATGTGGTCGAGCATGGCGGGCAGTACGTTCGCGAGCAGGCGCAGCTTCCTGATCTGACGCACGGGAAGCGCAAGCGCGACGCCGATCGCCTCCTCGGTCCAGCCAAGCGCCACGAGGCGCTCGATCGCCCGCCACTGGTCGACCGGGTTGAGCGGTTCGAAGGCGATGTTCTCGACCATCGAGCGCATGGCGCCATTGTCGTTCGCCGCCTCGTCGACGATGACGTCGATCTCGTCAAGACCAGCAGCAATCGCTTGTTTCACGCGGCGATGCCCGGCATAGATGATGTAGGCGTTGCTGCCGCCGGCCTCTGACGTGATGACGGGCGGCTGCACGATGCCGACAGCCTTGATCGTCGCCAGCAGCAGCGCGTCGGCCTGCGGCGTGGATTTCGTCTGACGCAGGCGGTCGGGGTTTTCCTTCAGCGCGCGCGGATCGACCTTGATGAGACGCATGGGAATGCTCCTTTTTGGGGTTGCAGACCGGCTCGGCCGGCCTTTCTCGTCTTCTTTCCGAAGACATCCCCTGGCCCCGCGGAGCGGGCGGGCCGGTGCAACTGCGGCCGAGCATCCCTGCCCGGCAGGACCAGCAGGGCCAAAGCCCTGCGCAGGACGACGGGCCGGGATCGCGCAGGCGGCGGTTGAGCTTCAGCGCCAGCGACCCGCCCGGTCTGCGAGCGGGCTTTTTCCTCTTTTCCTCTTCTTTTCTCACGACCCGCGGGTTCTCTTTTCAGGCCATCTCCTGCATAGTGCGGCATGGCCAAAACAAAAGTGACCTTCAAAGCCGTCCGCATTTCAGAGAGCGACTGGAAAATACTGGCGGATTACCCGGGCAGCGAACAGCGCGAAATCACAGGATTCACCAGCAAGGCAGATGCCGACGACTGGATAAACGGAGACCGCAAGATCGCGTGGCTCCGCTCTCAGGGTTACGCCAAGTGACGCGGTAGCTCTTCAACGCGTCATTCAGTGTACTGGACTGCACCCCTGAAGTGAGACACGGTAATTGCGGTGACAGAGGGGTGCTGAGAGCGTCTAAGCCGCGATCGCCCTCACCTCGCCTACCCCTTCGATGTCCGAGGAGAGCGCCTTCTCGACCTCGACGAGTTGCCGGCGCTTCTCGGCGAGCTCGTCGGCGAAGGCAAAGGCGCCGCCTTCGCGGGACTGATAGGACGCAAGGCGCCGCCGTGCATCGGCGAGACGCTGACGAAAGCGTTCCCGTTCCCCCTCGAAATCAGCGAGCGCGTGCTCCAGGCGGGAGACTGCGCCAAGCGGGGCCACGGTGACTGACAGGTCGATCTCGTATTCGGCGGCGGTCCGCAACAGCATGGTGGTGTAGCGATAGCCGTCGCGTCCGAAGCGCTCGCCGGAATATTCGAGGTCGAAGCCGCCGATCGAGGCGATGACGGTTTCGCCTTCCTGCTGAAGCTGCACGAGGGTCAGAATTTCCCTCATCAGCGCGCGGCCGGCTCCTTGCGTTCGGTATAGGGCCTGCCATTCATGCTCATCGCAAAGGCCTCGCCCGCTGTCGGCACAAGGCGTTCGATGTCTTGTCCGATCTGCGCGATGCGCCGGGTCGAAAACTCGATCTCGCGCTCGGCGTCGCGCATCTGACGGCGCACGGCATGCTGATCATCGACATGAGCGGCGCGCAAACGCTCCAGCCGCGCGATGTCGGCCTCTAACCCCGCCTTCTGCATCAGGCGCTGGTCGCCGGATGCGATCGCCTTCGCCATGGCGAACTGGTTCGCCTGCCCCTCGCCCAAATCTTCGAGCCGGCGAATCGAGGTATCACCCGAGAGCGCGGCCGCGATGAAGCGGGCCTTGCGCTCATTGTTCTGCCACATGGTCGCATCGAGCGAGCCCTCAGTCGCGTAGGCGAAAACATCGACCTCGTCGTGCTGATTGCCCTGACGCACGATGCGCCCTTCGCGCTGCTCGATCTGGGAGGGCAACCAGGGCACGTCGAGATGATGCAGCGCCTTGAGGCGCAACTGCGCATTGACCCCGGTACCCATCGTGTCGGAGGAACCGATCAGGAAGCGGACTTTGCCGGCGCGCACGTCGCCGAACAGGCGCTGCTTGGCCTCGGACTTCTTGTAGTCCTGCATGAAGGCAATTTCCGGGGCGGGCACGCCCATGCGAATGAGCTCGTCCCGGATCCAGCGATAGGCCGAGAAGCCCCGGCTCTTCTCGACGCTGATCGTGCCAAGATCGGAGAAGATCATCTGCGCCGCGCCGGGACGCTCGTACGGCTTACCGTCCGGGCGCACATAGGGGTTTTCCGCGGTCTCCTTCCAGATGCGGAAGGCGTTCGCGATCAGATCGTTGAGCTTGTTGTCGGGCTCATTATCATTGTCGGGATCGACAAACCGCAGGTCGATCGCCGCGTGGCGACCGTCCGTGATGACGGAGAGCAGGATGTCGTCGCCGGGCTCCGGCGGCCGATCGCGCATCTCGATCTCCTTGATGCGCTGGTCGAGCAGCGTTTGGTAGCGCCTGAAGGCGGCCGTCGGCTTGGACGTCAGGATCTGGCGCCGGCCGGTCGAGAGTGACGGCACTTTCAAATATTGACGCAGATCGTCCGGCATCACCACGTCGGCGAAGGAGCGGAACATCGCGATCAGCTCCGGCACGTTGAGGTGGCAAAGCGCGTCACCGGCTTGTACTTACCGGACGGCTGGAGCTCGAGCTCGGTCGAGACGTCTCCGAAAGTCGAGGCCCAGGCGTCGAACTCGTGCAGGCCGCGCTCGAGAAGCGCGGCGTAGCCGAGATAGCGCTGCACGGAGAACATCTCGCCGAGCGTGTTGGTGATCGGCGTGCCGGAGGCGAGCACCAGCGCCCGGCCGGGGTTCTTCGTCTCGATGAAGCGCGACTTCACATAAAGGTCCCAGGCGCGCTGCGAGCCGTTCGGATCGACACCCTTCAAGGTGCTCATATTGGTCGCGAAGCTGAGCTTCCTGAACTCCTGCGCCTCGTCGACGATGATTTGGTCAACGCCGATCTCGGAGATAGTCAGAAGGTCGTCCTTGCGGGTCGACAGGCACTCCAGCCGCTCCTTCAGACCCTGCTTCAACCGTTCGAGCCGCTTGCGCGAGACACGGTCGTCGCTTTCGACCTTGGTCAGCAAGGTTTCGTAAAGCTCCAGCTCGTCCTGGATCATCTGCTGCTCGAACGCCGACGGTACGGCGATGAAACGGAACGCAGAGTGCGTGATGATGATAGCATCCCATGTCGCCGTCGCCGCCCGCGACAGGAAACGCTGCCGCTTGTCCTTGGTAAAATTGGTCTCGTCGGCGACGAGAATGCGCGCCGCCGGGTAAAGCGCCAGGAACTCGCGCGCCGTCTGCGCCAGGCAATGGCCGGGCACCACCAGCATGGCCTTGGCGACCAGGCCAAGCCGCCGCTGCTCCATGATCGCGGCCGCCATGGTCATGGTCTTGCCGGCGCCGACGGCATGGGCCAGATAGGTTGAGCCCGCCGAGACGATCCGCCAGATGCCGCGCGTCTGGTGGCCATAAAGAGAAAAGGCGCCAGAGGCGCCCGGGAGCTTCAGATGCGAGCCATCGAAGGCTCGCGGTGCGATGTTGTTGAAGCGGTCGTTGTAGACGCGCGCCAAACGGTCGGTGCGATCAGGGTCGGACCAGATCCAGCGCTGGAAGGCATCCTTGATCTTTTGCAGTTTCGCCTTCGCGGCCTCGGTGTCCACGACATTGAGCACGCGCCGCTCGCTCATCTCGTCCTTGATGGTGTCGAAAATCTGCGGCACGCGACTGTTCAGCGCATCCGCGAGAAGCTCCCCGGCATGCCGGCGATCCGTTCCCCATTCCGACGTGCCGGCCGCCGTCCATCCGAGCTGACGCGCTTCCACGGTCCAGGAGGCCAGTTCCTGCATGTGATGGATCTTAATGTCAGCGTCCATCGTCTCCTTGACGAAGGCGACGATATCGGCGGCCGGAATCCAGGGCGCGCCGAGCCGCGCGGTGATATCGGAGGGGCGCAAATCGACAGGCTGCACGCCCTGCAGCGCCGTAACGTTGCGCTCATAGGACGGATCGAGCGCGATCGCCGCTTCCGCCACCTTCAACTTGTCGCGGACGTGGCCCGACAGATAAGCGTCCGCCGTCTGCCACGATCCGTCCGCCGGATCGCGAAAGATGGCGCTGCCGAGTTCGGCGACGACGTCCTGGGCGCCACGATGCAAGAGCTCTGCGATGTGCTCGACGTCGACCCGACCACGCTCGTTGAGCACCACGGCAAGCGCGTCGGCCGCGCTGGTGATCACCGGCGGCGCCGGCGGCGAGATCACGCGCCCGGTGAAAATCGCGCCGGGCTTTGCGGTATTGGTCTCGAGGTCATAGTCCTCGATCGAGGCGACCAGCCAGCAATCGGGATCGTCGAGGAAGGGCTGGATGTTGGGGCGGCGATGCGTCTCCCGTACCTCGCCGGTCTCTTCGTCCTCGGCGGTTAAGACGGTGGTGAAGTTGACCGGGCCGAAGTCCCGCACGAAGGTCGACCAGGCGATGCGTAGCCTGACCTGGGCCTCCTTCCAGGGGCAGTCGAACTCCTGCGCCTTCTGCACCTCACGTACCGCATTGCGGATCGGGATGAGCTTCCTGATGATGCGGACATGCTTTTCCGGGATGCCATCGGCGCTGCGGCCCTGGCGGACCTTCACGGAAACGGGTTGGCCGTCGAGGATCTGCATCAGGCCGAGCGCTTTGTCGAAGAAATAGCTGCCCTCGCGCACATACAGGTCGGACGGCAGATCGGCGCCGGCCGGATCGCCGGCGTCCTCCAGATGGGGATCGAGCACGTCGGGTTCGCCGTCGTAGAGCGCTTCCGGAAGGAGAGCGATGACGGCCGAGAGTGCGACGTCGAGGTCCTCGCCTGCGCGGGGAGAGCATGTGTAGGTCTCGCCGAAGGGACCGGAGGCGAGACCATGGGTGCCGAGCACTGACTGCAGATGGTCAGCAAACCAGCTGTTCACGCGGATGGCGCCCTCATCCTGCGTCGCAGGACGGACTTCATCGACATCGAGCCAGGACCGATCGCCTTCAGGGTCGCCGATCTTGCGCTTCCGGAAGAACAGGATGTCGACGACGACGTCGGTTCCGGCGCTGGCGCGGAAACTGCCCTCGGGCAGCCGGATCGCAGCAATCAGGTCGGCGGATTTGGCGATATGCTCGCGCGCCGACGCATCCGCCTTGTCCATCGTGCCCGAACTGGTCTCGAAGGCGGCGAGCCCGCCGGGCTTCAGCAAATCGACCGCCCGCGCAATGAAATAATCATGCAGGCGAAGGCCCAGCGACCGGTACGCACGATCCGAGCGCACAGTGCGGTCGGAGAACGGCGGATTGCCGATGGCAAGATCGAAGCTCGCCGGCAGCTCCGTGCGCGCGAAATCGCCGGCATGATGCGCGCCCGCGGCTGCAACAGGCGCACGATGC
>NZ_PSRR01000165.1 GCF_004296405.1 Bradyrhizobium sp. Leo170 | reverse complement strand
GCTCCCCGAAAATGCCTTGCTGTTCTGAGGCATCGCGTTGCTTTTCTCCAAGTTCCTGTGCTGGCCGCCTCAGCCGGCCTGCGAGCTTTAAAGATATTCATCAACGAACTCGATAAGGGACTTGAATCGCACGTAGCGTCAGATTGTAAGGTTTCCGACACGAGTCGCGACAATGCGTCGCGACAACACTTTATGACAGGTAGCAAGAATTGCGAATGTCTCCAAACCCTAGGTTCACGCCGCTCGACTCCCTCACGCTCCTCGATCAGTCCACCCGCACCCGTGTTGGCAACGTAGCCTATGCGCCTGACACGCGACCAGCGCCGGCTCAGTTGAGGCTACAACAGCAGGAGCTAGAGAGCAGGACCCGCTGTCTTCGCGTCCCTGTTGCCGGGCGGGCAACGAAGCTCTGTACAACCTCGACATCCGCCGGCATTCATCGCCAGAGGTGGAATGCAGGCGGCGGAACCACCCAGACCACATGTCTGACAACGCCTCTACGGGAACGGACTCGCCACTATTTGGTGTGCCCGATCGGCTGCCGCCTGGGCGCCGCGTCGGATCTGGCTGAAGGTCGAGAATTCTGGCCCTCCCCAAATACGCCACCGCCCCGACCGAGGCGTGTTTTCCTAGCTCGGGGGCGCATTGGTTAGTTCGTCCCGCGTTAGTGGCTTCTGAAAGAGCGGCCGACTGCGGGACGCGAGGCGCCTGCACGCGTTCGAAGTTCCATTTTGTCATGACTAAGCGACCTCGAAGGGTCGACGGCATAGCAAGCCTCACCGCAGGCTCTGGCCAACACGGGAGCTCAAAATGTTGATGTCTCGTATCAGTTCGGATGCAAATCCAGCCATTCGCTCTGGTGCTTTGCGTTCAGCTGCGCCTGCTGGCGAGGCCATCGCCCGACCAATGACCGGAAGCATTGCCGCGATTGGCGCGCAGTTGCGGCAGGGTGCTGCCACAGCCCTCGATGCTTTGACTCATTCCAGCCAACCTCCCGGCATCCACACCACGCTAAGAGTTGCCAAGCGCGCATGCGATCCACAGCAGACGGCCGAAATTTCTAATCCGCAGATGAGGCCGGCCGTTGGCAACATTGCTCTTCTTCATCGATCCCGTCTCCGGACGTTTACGTTGACTCGGGACAACTCAGTCTCGCTCGGCTTCATCATCGACGGTGATCTGCTCGATATTTTGGCATGACTTGAGAAGGGGCAATGAAATGCGAACGCTAGTGGTTGATCATGATGAGGACCTAGCGCGCGCTGTCCAAAGCGCGCTCTCGGATTGCGGTTTCGCCGTTGATCTGGCACCCACTCTGGATGATGCGGCGACCGCTCTGGGCTACGCCAACTACGACATTCTCCTGCTCGAGTTGGCTCTACCAGATGGAAACGGCTTGGACTGGCTGAAGCGGTTGAGACGCGACGGACATTTGATGCCTGCAATAGTGATGAGCAGCCTCAATGACCTCGGTCGACGGATCGCCATTTTCAATGGTGGTGCAGACGATTTCCTACCCAAGCCTGTATCTACTGATGAACTCATCGCCCGGATGCGAGCCATTCTGAGGCGGTCAACGCAAATGACAGCCCCCGTGGTCACATTTGGCAATCTGAAGTTCGATCCGATCGCCCGGCAAGCTTCAGTTGGTGGTCGGCCGCTCAGGATTGCGCGCCGCGAATTGTGCATTCTTGAGCATCTCCTCAGCCGCGCTGGCCGTACCGTGCCGCGGCTGTCGCTAGAGGATAGCCTCTATGCGTTTGACAACGAGGTCTCGACCAATGCGCTTGAAGTCGCGATCTATCGCTTACGCCGTCATTTGAGTCAGTCGGGTGCGACCCTACGGATCACGACCGCACGCGGCATCGGTTATATCCTTGAATTGAATAGCGTGGCATCGGCCGCCTAGTCGATCGAAGTTGAAAGCAAAGACTCCCTTGAAGATCGCTCTTAATAATGAGGGTGGCAGCGATCGACGCTCGATCGTCGCCAGTGCCCTGTGGTCTGTCGTTTATCCTTCTCTTTCCCACCTCCTGTGCGCGGTCGCTTTCCTATCACCACTAACTGCCGCAGCTCAGACGACGCGGGATGCTAGAGAGGGGCCGCCGCATGCGGCTCCTAGCAGCATTAATGGAACGCTGGACCTTTCCTCCTCGCTCGGCAAGACAATTCATCTGCCTGGGCCGGCCGCGAGCATCTTTGTTGCCGACCCGACGATCGCGGATTATCAGGCGCCGTCGAACACGACCATCTTCGTCTTTGGCAAGAAGTCCGGACGGACCAGCCTGTTCGCTTTGAACGACAACGGGGAGGCTCTCGCCGAGTTTCGTGTCGTCGTAACACAGCCGATCGAGGATCTGCGTGCCATGCTCAAGGCCCAGGTCGGTGACTATCCGATCCAAGTCAGCTATACCCCGCGTGGCGCGATCCTTAGCGGTATGGCTCCCAATGCCGATGTCGTCGCCACTGCCGTGAGGGTTACGGAGCAGTTTCTCGGTGCGGGTGCGCTGGTCGTCAATAAGATTCAGGTCGCCGGGTCGTTACAGGTCAATCTGAGCGTGCGCGTGGCGGAAGTCTCGCGCAGCGCTATGAAGGAGCTCGGCATCAACCTCTCCGCTTTGGGCCAGAATGGCACTTTCGTTTTCGGCTTTAGCAGCGGCAAAGGTGCTGCTTCCGGCACGGCGAGCGGCGGCGGCGGCAAGGTAGGGATCGGCCTCAGCGCTGGTAATATCAACGTCGGCGCTGTTCTCGACGCGCTAGCCAGCGAGCACCTCGCTTCCGTACTCGCTGAACCGAATCTCACCGCAATGTCCGGTGAGTCCGCGAGCTTCCTGGCCGGCGGCGAATTCCCAATTCCGGTCATGCAGGACAACCGACAGGTTTCGATCCAATTTCGTCATTTTGGAGTGAGCCTCGAGTTCGTCCCGACCGTTCTTAACAACAATCAAATCAATGTCCGCGTGAAGCCTGAGGTCAGCGAGATTTCGAAGGAAGGTGAGGTCAAATTGAACGGTATGGCCGTGCCGGCCCTCTCTACAAGACGGGCGGAGACCGTTATCGAGCTTGGGAGCGGACAAAGCTTTGCAATAGGCGGGCTAATCAGGCGTAACTTCAGCACGGATATCAGTACTTTTCCCTGGTTGGGCGACGTGCCCATTCTCGGTGCGCTGTTTCGCTCTTCGTCCTTTCAAAAGCAGGAGACGGAGCTCGTTATTATTGTCACGCCTTACATCGTGCGGCCCGCATCCAACGCGAACCGGATGAGCGCTCCGACCGATCGCATCGGACCACCCTCAGATATGGGGCGCATCTTAACGAACACGTTGGCAAGGCCGCCGCGGGGCCGCGACGCTCCGCGCACCAGTGTACCAGGCGCGACAGGCGGCGCCGGTTTTATTATCGAATGAGGATCGTCGAATGACTGTACGAGCCCTGCCGCATCTGTTCGTTCTGATGACGAGCCTAGGCGGCTGCACAAGCACTGCTACGATCAACACCTTTCCGTCTGAACAAGGAACCATGGTGCAGCAGCAGAACAGCGTCTTGGTGCTGCAGAGCCTCCGTGGGCTCGAGCGGTATCGACTGAGAGAGTTCATTGCCAACAACAGTCGCGGTCGGTTTGATGCGATCCATCTCGATATCATCGGCTCGCCCCGGCTCGCCGCGCAGGTAGCCAGCGAGGCCCGCGCAATGGGCCTTGCCCCTTACAACATCCGCCTGTTCGGCCCTCGCCTCGACCGGCCTCTTGGCTTCGCGGTGCGAATCCAGGCTACTGTCTATGAAGCACGTCCTCCCGTCTGTCCGTCGCTTGCCATCATTGCTCCTTCAGTCAACGACAATTCGTTCGACCAAACCCTTGGCTGCTCAATCCGCAACAATCTGGGAGTCATGGTCAACGATCCGGGCGACCTGCTGGACAATAGAGCTGTCATGGCAACAACAGGCGATCGTGCCGCCGTTCCTGTTGCCACATATGGGTCCATGGGACAGCGCAACAAGAGCGACATGGAAGCTGGAATTGGCAACAGGGCGTCGCCAGAAGCCGCGTCACCGGCGACGAGGGATGTACAGTCGCCTCGATAGTGCACGTCGGATGGCGCAATGATTTCTGCCATACGCGATATCTAGACAAGCCCGGCGGAATAGAGTGCTTTCGCAACCCCTTCGAAGCACTTCGAAGGAACAGCGTTGCCCAGCTTCGCACTCCGGATGAGCTGACGCGCCAGGGCCGGGTCCTGGACAATGCTGAGGTGCAGCGACTGCGCCTCGGCAAGCAATCGTGAGGCAAGTTCGCCCTCACCACGGCAAACCACGATCGGCACGCCGGTCTCGCTACGAACGTAGCGGAGGCCAATCAAGATCGCCTGCCCTGTCAGTATCAATGTGGCACGATGGACGCCAAGTGGAGGCTCGTTCGCTGTCTCCTGACGAAGGCGACGGTGTTCGCGTTTGACCTGCGGATTGCCCTGCTGTTCCTTCGATTCGCGCTTGGCCTCGGTCTCCGTCATGCGCATGTCCTGCAAGAACAACCAGCGCTGGATAAGGAGATCTGCCAATCCGCCGATCAGAAAAGCACCAGCAGCAATTTCCGTCAGCAATTTGATCTCAGTGAACACGAAACTGAGACACCCCATACCGCAGACCGGCAAGTACACCAGCGCCTTCCAACTAGCGACAACCGTGAGCAGAAAGCTGGCGCCAAGAATGCCCACCTTAAGAAGCGACTTCGAGAGTTCAATGAGCGACCGCTTAGACGCAATCCGCTTGAGCCCCTTGATGGGATCCAATTTCTCGAATTTCGGCTTTAAGGACTCGAAAGAGACGTTTAATCCACCATTGGCCAAGACTCCCGCTAGAATACCAGCGGCAACACCGGCCCCGAGGAATGGAGCAACGGCCGAAAAAAATAGGTCGATCAAGCCGCCCAGCGCCTGCTGGACCGCGCTAGTGAACGGCTGAGCCTGCAGTTTGTCGATGAGCCGCATCGTTTCATGCCACTTGATCTCGATGGGGGCCGCTCTTAACCAGAGGCAGCCGAAACCGGCGCAAACGCTGACTGCGCTGACCAAATCGGCGCTGCGCGGGCTCTGCCCTTTCTTGCGCGCATCTTTTAGCTTCTTGGGAGTGGGAGGGAGCTTCTTCTCTTCGCTCGAGCCACTCATTTCAGGAGCTTCTCGAACAACTTGAGCACGGTGTTGGACTGACTGATCTCCGATCCCATATATTCGACGAGGAAGGTGGCGTAACTTACCATGATGATCCCATAGGCCAGGTTCTTCATGGTGGGAGAGACATCGTTCAGTTTGATTTGCGGTGCAAACCGCCCAAGTATCATCACCGATACATCAAGCAGCAGCAGGAATGCCAACACCGGGCCAGAGACCAGTAGCGTCGTATGCATGATGTGATCGAGAAGCCGCAGACATTCCATCGCGCCTTGCGCGGTCAGACTAGGCATCAGCCGATATACGGGCCAGATCAGATAACTGCCATAAAGGCCCGTAATCACGTTCTCCAATCCCCCGGCTAGAACGAAAATCGCAATCGCGGTGGTACCGAGTAACACCGCTGTCGCCGAAGCTTGGCCGCGCGTCGCGGGATCATCAGAAGCAACAGGGTTCGTAATTCCCCGTTGGGTGTCGATGAGCTCACCCACTGCTTGGATGCTCCATAGCGGAATACTGAGCAAAAGGCCGATGAGCAGGCCGACGAACACCTCTTTCAAACCGAGGAGCGTGACACTGATCAGCCGGGAGCCCTGATCCAGCGACTGCAAGCCGTGCCTGATCTGCAACAGGCATGGCAGTCCCATCGCAAAGGTCACGCAGCCACGGACCAGCCCGCTAATGCGCGGCCGCGTAAATACAGGAAGGACCAGCATAATGCCAAGGGCCCGGGCTGCTGCGAGGCCACCTGCAAGGACGAGCTCGATCGCCTCCTGGATCAGAGCTTGCGTCTCGGCGGGTGAAGGGAGGTTCATCTACCGTCGGCTAATGCTTGCCGTGAGTGCGGGAAAGTCGGTAAATGCCTGCTCTGCTTCCTTGATCAACGCGGCGCTGAGCACCGGAGAGAACAACGCGATCACCGCGACAACGACAAGAAGCTTCACAGTCAGTGGCAAGGTTTGATCCTGAAGCTGCGTTGCCGCTTGGATGATGCCGACAACCAGGCCGACAACGACCGCAGCGATGAGCGGTGGTAGAACCCAGATCATGAAGAGCACAAGTGAACGGCTCATATGAGTGAGAATGCTCGCCTCATCCATGTTCAGCCTCCCGGTGTTGTGTAACTGAGCACCAGCCCGTGCATGAGCCGTGACCAGCCGTCGATTGAGACGAATAGAAACAGCTTGAAAGGCACGGATATCACCGTCGGCGAAACCATCGACATACCCATGGCCATCAAGATGGTCGTCACGATCAGATCTATGGTGATAAAGGGCAGATAGAGAAGAAAACCAATTTCGAAGCCACGCTTGAGTTCTGAAATTAGAAAAGATGGCACCAGAATGACCAAATCATCGGCGCTCACGTTGCCGCGCATGTCCTCGGGCCAGACCTGTTCGGTTGAAGCCAGGAAGAACCGGCGCTGCTCGTCAGCGGTGAACTTCTTGAGATAATCGCGCAGCGGCTCCTGCCCCTCCTTTGCGGCGCTCACCCAATCATCGACCGTTTGGTAGCGGAGTTGTGGCGCAGAAATGCGATTATAGGTCTGTTCAATCACCGGCGCGCCAATGAAAACCGTCAGGATCAGTGCCGCGCCATATAGAACGAGGTTCGGTGGGATAGATTGAGTCCCGAGCGCGTTGCGAACGAGGAAGAGCACGACGGATACCTTTATAAACGCTGTGCTTGTTACGACAACGAACGCGAGCAGGCCAAGGCCAGCTGTGAGCGCAAGGAGTCCAAGAATTCCCGGTTGAATGTCAGTCATTGACCGCCAACTTGCCGCGCAGCCGGATGCCGAGCTCCTCGCCGATGCGTACGATGTCGCCGCGGCCGATGCGGTGGCCGTTGGCAAGGATATCGACCGGTCCGTCGAACGGCCGGCCAAGTTCGAACACATGTCCTTCGCTGATATTTCTCAAGGCCCCGAGTGCGACAGTCCACCGGCCGCATTCGAAAACCAGCGTGATCTCGATGTTGTCGAGATCGTTTTCAGAGGGTGGGCGGCTCTTTTCGGATTTGGTCATCATATGTGTACACTCAAGGGGATATGGTTGGAGGCGGAATGCCCCTCGCGCGATCAAGCGATCGTCTGCAATATGTGCCGGGGCCCATAAGGTTCCCGCCTTGAGGATGGCTTGGCCACGGGCGAAGGGTAATACGTCCGGCAATAGAGCGTCTCCTGCATTTGCTTTGCCTAGCAGCGCGACCGTAGCACGGAGCGAGCCGATCTCTCCCTTAACGATGACAGGCAATTCTGGAGGAAGCTGGCGTGCCTCTCGCGGCAGCTGACTGAGCAGTCCGCCTAACGCGCGAAACGCGGGTGGAACTGAACCATCGAGAGGTGAGAACAGGAACAGGCGCGCTTTGCCTTTGAATGGGCCGTAGGTGATTTCGAGCTCCAGATAAGGACCCTGAGCCGTTGCTTCGCTCACGCAGATCAGCCGCAAGCTTTGTTGTGTCAGACTCTCTAGCTGATCGAGCAACGGATCGAGTGCAAGTTCGACGAGGAGCGAACGAGTTGGCTCCGAAGGTAGGCCAAGCTCGCTCTGCACTGTCGCGATCAGCCCCTCTATGAGCGGACGGGGCAACGATAAGATGATCGTTTCATGTCCGAGAACCCAAGAGCAGTTGAGCATCGATACGGCACACGGCTCGGCGTCCCAGACAAGCCGTGCCATCTGCACCGATAGCGACTTATCGCCGAGACGGGTTTGCAGAGGCTTGCGGGAAGCGGCGATCTCGTTGAGCCAGGAGACGACGGCATGCGACAGGGTTAGCCCCGGTTCAAACTCCGATTCGTCGCCCGGAGCCATGCTCGCAGGCCCGTCTACAAGACGAGGCGCTTTCGCTAGCATAAGAGAAGAAGCCATCAGATTCAGTCGCTAGCCGTGTGGGTACGCGTACTACTGCGATACCGAAGCAAGACCTCGTCGTCGGCCTCTATCTCGGCTTCCGCTTCCGAATGGGAATCACTCGCGCGCTGAACGTCGCCCTCAATTTGCTGCCATTTGTAACTCGCCGCCGAGCACTTGGTCAAAATGGTCCGTGCGTCGAGGACCGACGTCTTGGCCTGCTCTTGAGCGTCGCGCACTTCCTCAAGCCTTCCGCGTGCTCGTGCGACCTCAGCTTTGAGCCGTTCAGTGACGATGTGACAGCGACGATCGAGCTCCTCGACAGACAGCGAATCAAACGATGCCAGCTCTCGGTAAAGCTCTCCTTCGAGCGCCGCTCGGTTTTTCTCGGCCGTCGCCAGATCCTGGACAGCTTGTTCCACCGCTTGGAGGGCGGTGCGAAGCTTGGCTTCCATGTTGGACACCTCACGAAGGGCGCTCCGCTGTCTCATATCCTTCACGAGCCGCAATTTCGAGGCATAGACACGATTCACGCGGTCAGACGTGACATCCATGTGAACGTCTCCTCAAAGCTTGATGCCTCGTCTCCGCTCTGACGCAGAAATTTCCGCAACTCCTCGATCGAATTAATTGCCCGATCTGTCAGAGGATCACTGCCTTGCTTATATTCGCCAACCTTCACCAAGAACTCGGCCTCGGCGTAGCGCGAGAGCAGATCACGGAAGAAGGAAGCTGCCTTGCGATGCGACACAGAGACGACTGCATTCATCACGCGGCTGCGGCTCGACAACACGTCAATGGCGGGAAAATGCTCGCGCGCTGCCAAAACGCGTGAGAGAACAACGTGGCCATCAAGAATGCCTCGCGACTCTTCGGCGATTGGATCACCCGAGCCGTCGCCTTCGACAAGCACGGTATAGAAGGCCGTGATTGAGCCGCGCTCGCCCATGCCGGCACGCTCTAAGAGGCCAGGAAGCATCGCAAAAACCGACGGCGGAAAGCCGCGCCGCGTCGGCGGCTCTCCTGCCGCAAGGCCGATTTCGCGCATGGCGCGGCTAAAGCGCGTCAATGAATCCATCATCAGGACGACGCGAAGTCCTTCATCACGAAAATATTCGGCGAGTGCTGTCGCCATGTGAGCGCATTGCGCTCGTTCCATTGCCGAGCGGTCGGAGGTCTCAACCACAACGACGGTGCGGCGAAGCGCCGCCTCACCGAGGTGCTGCTCGATGAATTCGCGCACTTCACGACCGCGCTCGCCGATCAACGCGACTACGGTGGCATCGGCAGCCGCGCCTTTTACAATCTGCGACAGAAGCGTCGACTTACCGCACCCTGGGTCTCCGTAGATGCCGATCCGCTGCCCCTCGCCACATGTCAGAAGCCCATCCAAGACACGGACGCCGAGTGGGAATGGCCGCTCGATAGCGCGCCTTGTCATTGGGTTTGGAGCCTTACCGCGCAGCGGACGAGTTTGAGCGGCCTTGATTGGACCCTTTCCGTCGATCGGACGGCCGAAGCTGTCGATCACCCGGCCAAGCAAGTCGGGGCCGACCGGAACTTCATGCATTCGCCCGGTCGGGACCACTTCTGCTCGGCTGGATAAGCCCGCCATGTCACCGATAGGAGTGAGCAATACCCCATCTTGCAGTAGGCCGATCACCTCGGCCTCGAGCGACCACCCGGTGCGGGAATCCCGCAACAGGCAAAGCTCCCCTATGCGCGCCTCTGGCAAGACGGCATGAAGCAAGGTGCCGACCGCCCGTGTGATCCGCCCTCGTACAGCACGCGTGTCGATCTGCTTTGCTGTAGATTTCAAAGACGATAGCGCGGCGTGCAGATTCCTCTCTGCGACCGCATCGGTCGCCGATGTTGTCATGGCTCGTCTTCCTTTGAAGGCAAACCCAAACCAAGGCGCAGAGCCCGGAGCTGCGCAGCAAGTCCAAGATCGACATTGCCAAATTCGCTCCACAACACGCACTGGTCCGTCGTTAGAGCCGGATCCGGGTCAATCCGCACTTTCGGCCGGCCCTCCTGTCCATCCCAGGCAGCGAACTCGCGCGCCAGCGCATCAGCTTTCAAAGGAGAGACATGAAGGCACACTTCCGCGCTACCATATTTTTGCTCGATCGCATGACGAACGGTCCTCACCAACATCTCGCCTGGATCAAACGCGCCCAGCAGATCGCTTACGATCTCCATGACAAGCTGGGGCAATTCCTGCTCCAGAATAGCTTTTCGCTGCGCAAGCGTGGAAGCAGCCTGCGCGATCAGCCGAGACATTTCTTCGGCGCCGCTCTTGAAGCCATCCGCTCGGCCGCGCGCCCGTTCCCGCTGATAA
Source organism: Bradyrhizobium sp. Leo170 (assembly GCF_004296405.1). Classification (GTDB taxonomy): domain Bacteria; phylum Pseudomonadota; class Alphaproteobacteria; order Rhizobiales; family Xanthobacteraceae; genus Bradyrhizobium. The sequence goes on along the minus strand of NZ_PSRR01000165.1, from coordinate 7,198 downwards.
GCTGTCCGTCCCCAGCCGCGAACGCGTTGAAGATGCCGCTCGGCGGCCGCGCGCGCTTCGACGGCATCGCACCAGATCCCGAGCTCGGCAGCCCGTATAAATGGCCCGAGCGGACGTATCTGGGGGGCCACCGGCAGCGCTGGGTCATCAGCCGTCATGCCGTGGCGTCTCCCTCGACAAATGGGTTATCACCAAGGAAAGCAACGGGCCCGCGGCATTGCGGTGTTCGGCCGCTGGATTCTCGACAGCAGTGCCTATGGGCGAGCGTAGCAAAATGCGCGTGCGGTCAAGCGAAGAGGCTTCGTCGAGCCAAGCACCTAGGCAGGCATGGCCATCGTGTTCAATCTGTTGCGAAAGTTGTTCCGGATCAGCAGTAGCGGTGGTTGCGACCGCGCTGGCCAAGTGCCGGATACCGAAAGCGTGCGCTTCTGCCCCGATACGTCCAAGCAGAATTGCGAGATCCTGCTTTGAGACGAGCTTTAGGAGCGAGCGAGCATGCCAGATACTGCCGGCAAGCAAAGCAGCCCTATTCGGATCATGGCCGAGCAGAAGATCTCTTCCCCAGTTGCTGCTGCTCGCGTCCATTCCATTACCAAGCAGCATTTCGGCCAGTCTTACCTGCAGCCTCGCGCTCTTCTGTAGCCGGAGCAAAGTCGAAGCCGACAGCCGCGCGTCAAGACGGGCAGCAAATTGGCTCAGATGGGTCGAGGCAGCGAGCTCGCGCAGTCCTTCACAGGACGATTCGGACCAAGTATGAGATTCGGCGGATCGCAGCGGTATAGGCATTTGCACACCCCTATGCCCTGTCGGAGGCGATCTTTTTACCGGGAGCTTGGATAGCCGGCGTGCTCGAAGGGGTGCCCAGTCTGGCTAGCGCGCGCGCTGGCTGGGCACCCTGACGCATACGAGAACCAAGGAATATGTAGCAGAGAAGGCCGAGCGCAGCGCCGGCCACGCCGACACCGGCCGCAAGTAGCGGGGCTGAAATGGATTTGCTCGACTGAGCGGAAGCAGCTGGCAAGGGCGACGGCCGTTCAAGCGGAGCCCGTTCAACCGGTACAAAGACCACCGCCACCTTGTCATAGGATAGGCCCTCGATACTGTTGGCGACCAGCATCTTGATCTGCGGCAGCAGAGCCGAGAGCTTTGCATTGGAGTTATGTCGAATGAACACCGACGCAGAGGACGGCATCGTGTCCTGGCGCAACAGATCATTTTTCGGCAAAACAACGTGGACACGCGCGGATATGACGCCGTCGATATCGCTGATCGTGCGCGACAATTCTTCGCTCAGGGCGTAAACGAAGCGAGCGCGCTCCTCGGTCGGCGAGGCAACCAGGCCCGATCCTTTGAACACCTCGCCGAGGTTCTTGAAAGGCTGGCGCGGCAGCCCTTCTAAATTTAGCAGCTCGATCGAAAACGCTAGCTGCTTCTCCTCGACCTGGATCGTGCTGGTCCCGTCCTTGGCAGTGACACGGACCGCATCGACTCCCTTACTTAGCAGGAGCGCAAGCATCTCATTGGCCTCACGCTCCTGCACTTTGGTGTAGAGCTCAGCCTTACAGCCGAGCAGAAGGAGCAGGAGCGGCAGCACGGTAAAAGCACGCAACCATTGAGCGAATGGGCGGACATGGCCGCTTTGTCCGCAGATGGAACCAGTCATCAACGAACTCAGCCCGCCGATAGCAATTTGTTCATAGATGAGCTGACGGCACTGGTACTCTTGGAGACGAGCGAAACCTCGACGACACCCTTGTAAACGTCTCGCAGACTCGCAACCATCGCGTCAAAGTCGAGCACCCCTTCCGGTTTGCCCGCAGGGCTCGCCCCCACGGGCTGCGGCGGCGAAAGCGGCTGAGCGGCCGGCCCAGGTTGCACGACCTTCGAAATGGCGGCCACGCCGCCGCTCGCTGCAGAAGGAACGGGACTGCTCCGGTACATCGAAGAGAGCGCCTGGAGCACGCGCTCGCCAGGCGGACTCGCCTGCACTGTTGCACGCTGAACCTCCGACATCGCAGGAACGGACGCTGCCTTATCTGTGACCGAGGAGACAGCGCCTGACGTCGAAGCGACGTGCATTAGAGCCTGCTGAAACTGGCTCTGCGCGCCGATTGCTGCCGGCTGGCAGAGCCCGGAGAGGCCTTCGGCAGGGTTCAGGGAGATCGGCGTAGCGGCTAGCATGATCGAAGGTGTCATTGGTTTGGCGCCGATGAGGCACGCCGTTGTTAAGAATTGATGAGTCAGCACCGTAAAGAGGCGAGCTGACCGCAAGCTGACGAACACGCGAGCCATAAGGCCATTTAAAGATCACGTTCGGCTTCCAGTTTGAGCGAAGTCTTATTGACGCATACGCATTTATGAACGGCTTTGACCGAAGCACTTCCACCCGTCTCGCGCACGCTCCATCGGCTGACATCATCCAGCTGCTGCGCGCACCACCATCACCAAGCGGCGGTGTTGAGACTAGGCGTGTTGCCACCTAACGGGTCAATACCCTAGAAGGGCGAACTGACGACAAGCCGACGAACACGCCAAGGTTTGCGTCATCTAAAGATCACGTTTGTTTCCAAATTGGCCGAATCTCAGCTCTTGTTCTGAGGTCGAAGGAACTAGGGAATGCTTGTGCGAACCACGATGCTGGACATTTTAAAGAGAGCTCTTTGTGTCGGAGCTTTCGTTTCCAGCGGAATACTTCCGGCGTTCGATGCTTCCCTCTCGCTCCCATCGACACCTTATAACTATACGGTTCTGGATCAGGAGCTCTCTGCCGCACTGCAGGAATTCGGTAACAACCTAAATATCAGAGTCAACGTCAGCGCCGAGGTGAAGGGCCGGATCCGCGGGCGAATGCCGGATCTGCCAGCGCGAGAGTTCCTCGATCGTTTGACGAACCTCTACAATCTTCAATGGTACTATGATGGGCTCGTGCTTTACGTATCTGCTGCAAGCGAGGCGCAAAGTCGTCTGCTTGTGTTGAAGCCGATCAGCTTCGACGCATTCAAAGCGGCGCTCGATACACTCAACATCTCCGACGAGCGCTATGCTGTACGAGCGGCACCAGGAAATGGCATCGTCCTGGTTTCTGGTCCACCACGCTTTATTGCGCTCGTGGACCAAACGCTGAGTGGCCTTGTGGCGGAGGCGCAGGCGCGGCCACACGCCGCCGATAAGCAGCCGCGGGAATCGATTCTGAAGTTATTTCGTGGCTCCTCGACCATGGTCATTCGCGATGGACGACCGGAAGCCCCCTATTCTTCCGACGCGCCGCATCAGGACAGCATGGTGCGCGAGCCTGCGCCAGGCCAGAGATGAAATGGAGAATGCGCGGCGGCTTTTGGCGAAAGTCAATGCCCGTCTGCATTGGCTCATTGTGAATCCTTCTGACGCTCGTCAGCTTCTCGAAAGCTCACCCTCCTAGCATGAGAGCGCGGATGTCTGGACGGCGATGCCGTCCATCCACCGTATTGGACATGCACGTCGAGGCACCCGATGCTCGCAATGACCTGAAACCGGGTTGGCGTCATTGTTGCCGGTAGCTCGCAGGCTGCGGCTCAACGCGAGTCTTCTAAACAGTTCTCCGTAGGCCGCGATGCAAGTGGCCTTTGTCGAACAAGGGCTCGGGGCCGCTCTATGTTTCAAAGGAGGAACAGGATGGATTTCAACTCAATCGACCCACTGAACACGGACCCCCGCCTGACTTACCACCCCCGCCCGCCGATCCAACGGGCTTTGAGCACCAGCTGAGCGAATTGCAAGATAGTGCTCCGCCATACGTTACTCGGTCGCCAGTGCCGCAGGGCGAAGCCTATTCGCCATATTTGGAGGCCGGGCATCCCTATTCGTCACATTTGAATTGGCAGGATGATCTGCATACGCCGGCCGCGGTTTCCCCTGAGCCATTACCGGCCACTGGCGAAAGCTTTCAGCAGCCCAGCTCGCAGCAGGCGATTGCTGAACCGCTGGCGAAAGCCGCATATTTCGATCAGGATCTGATTTGGCAGGAGCTCGAATCCGGCCTGCAAGCCGGGCCGTCGCAAGCCGGGCCATCATCCTTCGCCCTGGAAGGCCCTCAGCGACCCATCTCGCAGCAGCCGCTTGCTCAGTCGCTGGCGGAAGCCCCCGATTTCGATAAGGACCCAGTTTGGCAGGAGCTCGATCCCGGGCTGCAGGCCGGGCCATCGCAGGCCGGGCCGTCCTCGTCCGCGGGGGCCGCGCCACGCGAACTCGGAGATTTCGTCATGAACAACGGACGCCGTGCCAGCGAGTACTGGGTCTTCTTTCCCCAAACGGCCTCGAACGCTCAGATGAATATGCTAAGAAGCGTCGGGCTCATGCCGAGCAGAGACTCACCGACAACCTTCTCCATTATAGGTGTCCCCCACACAGCCGAATGGCGAGATGAGGATTTCGTTCGTATCAACCCGTCGCTGGACCCTAGCCTCTGGCCTGGATACTCGGGTGAGGATTCACCCACTGGGTAGACGTTCCACAGCAGCTCGCGGCAGGGCCATGCGCCTCCCCGCGAAAACAGACCTTCGGGATGTCGCCGACGGCAGCAGCGCCTGGCGACGTCCCTCCTGGGCGTCGACGATCTTGGCTATCTTAGCCTCGCGCCAAGATAATTGTACCCGGTCAATTAATTATGCGTCCTTTCAGAGATCTGGTCAGGCAGTCGGCGCGGCCAGGACATTCCAGCTGAGAACGGCCCACATCATCCCCGCAACGTTCCGAGTCTCAAGCGGCAGGGGTTTTGAAGGCACCTCGAGCGGACTTCGCAGCGAGTGAAACGAAGTTGATGCCGGTGATGGCGCCGACGTCCTAGTTCTTCAGCCAGTCGCAGCGCCGGTAGAACTCGATCGGCATGTGTCCTCGCGCCGTCAGCGACTCCTCCAAGCCCCCATTGGTGAGGCGGGCATGCCCGTGCTGCGAGCTGGTTGTGGAGCGCGTACCCGGTGCCCAAACCCGCTGGGCCTTGGGGTTGCAGTCCAATCGAGTTATTCAGCCACGTCCAACAGGATAGAGACGAACGCGCGGTCCTCTGTCCGTTTCTTGCAACTCGGCCCTATAGGGTACACCTTCGATGAGGATATGCGTTGGACGGCCCGCGCTCGGCACGAGACCCTCGTCGTCCAGTGCTTGGACGAGCTCTAGTGGGGCGAAACGTTCGCGGTTGTGATCCCAATGCCCCTCGCGGATCACAGGCGCGAAATCCAGTCGCTGCTGATGGCATGGCCTGGCAGACGACGATGCCCTGGTTTCATCCATCTGCCCAACTTGGGAGTGATGGACGAGAAGAACGTCGCGGGGCCCTTCCGGCCCCAGCTCGGCCGTGTAGGGCTCACGGTTGATGGAAAAACGTGTGATTGGGACGAAGTGGGTCGGCGGGAGCCCGCTGTAATCAAGTATGTCGATCAAGACGTCCGAGGTCCGTCGGGAGCCGTGCTCCCAGTCCGAATCGACGAGAGGCCCGATGTCCCGTACCATTATGATGGTTCGCTGATAATGGGTCGATTGGATCCATACTGCTCTCCTCTTGACGATACAGGGCCTGCGCAAATCTGCGGAGTTACGCGCCGGACCAGTGTACGGGGCGGCAGAGATTTCAGCGCGAGCCAAGACTAATCTTGCAGGGGCTAGCTGTCGAAAACCTGACGAGTGTCACAAGGAGCCAATGGCGACCGTGTTGGTTTCCTCCGGAAGGTGCGGCGTCGGTCGTCTGCTGAAGAAGAGCTGGTGATGGTCGAAGACAAGGAGCCGCGCTGAACCTGGAGGACTGCCTATGAAACTGCACCGCTTCCGTGACACTTGGACGTCGTCTTCGGTGACATCGATGCAAGCTTTCGGACTTTTGCAACCGAAAAGCTTGCAATTTCATTCCCGGCCTTGACCTGGGCCTACCCGACGGGTCCGACCTTTTCGCAATTGATCGTATCGATGTGCGGGTAGTGTGTGTATCGACGCGCGCCGTTTCCATGCTTAGCCCTTGGGCGCGGATCGCGCGAGCCTTCGCTTGGTCGAGGCGTCGGAGCGGCGGCCGGGAGCTCCTTGCAGCTATCAGGCGGGTTTCCGCGTTTCAGCATCTTCCGAAACACGGCATACGCGTCATTTGCGCTCTCATAGGCGGACAGGGTCGAGTCATCGTTTACCCAGGCGAGCACGATAACCTTTGCAGTTTCCCGATTGGTGGTATCGAAAGAAAAGGCGGAACTGCTGCAGGAATTGAGTGCCTGTATTCGTCGCCGAGCGTGGCGCCCTGCCGGTAGACATCACGAGTGGGTCGCTCGGGATATCTTCGAACGCCAGCTTGAGGACGGCGGCGAGAAGCTCCGCCATGCGCTTCTTCTTATATCCCTTAAGATCCTTGTTTTGCGCTTTCTCGACGGCCGCGATCATCGCCTCGAGCTGGTCGAGAAATAGCGGGTGCGCGTAGATCGTCCAACCATTGATCTTGGGGTTATCGTCGCTCACGCCTCGTCATCTCGGAGAGCCGAGTTGAGATCGACCTTGACGCCTTTGACGAGGGCCTTGCCGCGCGCGAGCAGCGACTTCGGTACGGGCCGAATCCGCGCCCGCTGATCGGCCATGGTCTCGTGCAAGCAATTTAAGAAACTTGCCGATCACTGGATCGCCCTCGTCCGCGCGCGCTTGCTTCTTGGCTATCACGACGGTCCCGTCGGAGAGGCCGCGGAACACGACCTGGTCGCGCTTGCCCAACCCCAGGATCTTACGGATGGGTACCGGCACGGTTGTTTGGCCGCGCTCCGTGATTGTCGCGGGATTTCAAGGATTTCGGCCGTCTTGGTCACGGTCCGCTCCCATAATCTGCCCCCGGCAATGCATTTGCATTGTAGGTCAAGAGACGTCAGATTGCGAGGGAATGGGACCGCGAGAAGATCGACAATGAACGCTACACCGTGGCGCGCTGGAGGAGGACTTCGCCCACCACATGCGAATGCCATCCCAACCAAGCGAAGGAGAGGATTCTCTCAACGGCTCAGGTGCAGTCAGTGCAGAGAATCAGACCATAGGGCGCGTAGACTGAGCCTGAGAGAGCAAGGTCGGTCACAGGCCCACCGCTTGTTACCCATGGTCATTCCCTAGTACCCACTTTTCATAGAACGTGAGTCGTGATTCAAGATCGGGATGATTCCCGAAGCAAGAGAAGTCCGCGTTTCGCGGAAGGAGCGTCTGGAGCTAG
>NZ_PSRR01000164.1 GCF_004296405.1 Bradyrhizobium sp. Leo170 | reverse complement strand
TGAGACGGCCGCGCACCTGGAACCGCCACGCTTGCGTCTCGGCTTCGGCTGTGCCGTGCAGGATGCATTGGTGGCGGACGAGGTCGTCGGGATGGCGTGGATGGCCATGGCGATCGAGATAGCCGGGCGCGGCGTAGACGACGGTGCGAAGCTCGCCGAGACGGCGTGCTTTCAGCGAGGAGTCCGGCAGGTCTCTTATTCTGATCGCAAGATCGAAACCGCCGCCGACGACATCGATCGGGCGGTCTGATCCTTGCAGGTCGGCCTTGATGCGCGGATAGCGCGCGATGAAGTCCGCAAGCGCGGGCGCGACAAAAGTCGAGCCGAACAGGACCGGCGCGGTAACGCGGAGCAGTCCCGATGGCTCGGCGCGCCGGCGCGCCGCTTCCAGGCGCGCCTCGCTGATTTCGGAGAACGCCGGCTTGACGCGCCGATAGAACGCAAGGCCAGCTTCGGTGGCGAAGGATTTTCGCGTGGTGCGCCTGATGAGTTCGACGCCGACACTATGCTCCAGCGCCAGCAGTGAGCGATTGACGGCCTGCACGGACCGGCCGAGCCGGCGCGCCGCCGCCGTCTGGCTGCCGGTCTCGATAACAGCCAGAAAGGCCTCGATTTCTTCCATCGAACCGCCTCCGCATTTTCTCGAAATGCGAGAGGATAGTGCTGATGTCGATGGATGATGGCAAGGGCACGCGGAGCGCCCTGAGAACGTGCCCGGTTAGCTCGCGTACTGGGCGATGCCGTTGCCGAACGACCAGTTCTCCTTCTTGACCTCGACGAGGTTGATGAAGATGTCCTCGCGGCGTAGCCCGAGCGCGGTGTGCAGGCCGTCGGCGATCGCCTTGTAGAGCGCCTGCTTCTGCGCGGAGGTGCGGCCCTCGTTCCAGGTGATCTGGATGATCACGAGATCGTTGGTGCGGTGGATGCCGAGATAGTCGGCATCGAACAGGAAGCCATCGGCCTCGTGCTCGCTGATGAGCTGGAACCGGTCCTTCTCAGGCACGCCCACACTGATGAGTGCGTCATACACGATGCGGCCAATCTCCTGCCGGAAGGCCGCGTCCTTGCCCTTGCGAAGATCGATGCGAACGAGGGGCATGTCCGTCTCCTGTTGTCCGATGCGACTTCGTCGCGCCCGCCGCGGCGATCGTCTGCAGATGCTCGCAATTACACTAGCTGCATATGCTGGTATTGAAGGTCAAGAGTTGCATCGTAGAATGTAACCGTAACAAACAAGGAGCGGATGTGTCCTGCTATCTCGGTCTCGACGGCTTTCGCGGCGGCTGGGTAGTGGCCTGGATCGACGATCAGGGTAACCACGGCTTCGACTATTCGCCGCACCTGGATCGGCTTCTCGCGGCTGCGCACAAGCGCGCCATGATCGATATGCCGATCGGCCTGACGATGAAGGGGCACCGGACGTGCGATCTGCGTGCCCGCGAATTGGTCGGCGCTTCGGTGTTTCTCGGCGCGCGGCGCAACCTTTGGGAGTTCGCGGACCAGGCTTCGGCGAACCGCTACTATTGGCATCACGAGGGCCCGGGTATGGGCGTGTCCTGCCAACTCTGGAAGATCAGGGAGGTCGACGATTTCATCACGCCAGAGCGTCAGGCAACCATCGGCGAGGCGCATCCGGAACTGATCTTCCGAAATCTCGGCAAGCAGATCCGCCTGGAAGGCAAGAAGTCGGAGCGAGGCCGCGAGCAGCGCTTGAGACTGTTGGCCGAGCGCGGCTTTGTCAAACTTTCACGCTGGCTGGCGCAACGTTACGGCACCGGGATCGGACGCGACGATTTGATCGATGCCTGCGCCTGCGCGGTGGCCGCGCGGGACAGCAATGCGCGTCTCGGCGGCGAGGAGGTCGACGTTCGCGGCTTGCGGATGGAGATCAACTACTGAGAGACCAACGGGAGGCGTCACCCTCTTACTTCCGCGTAACCTCCGGGAATATCCACATCGCGATCACCATGAACGGAGCGAGCACCATGATCGCGATCTTCGGACCGTGCTGCCCGATCGAGTCCTGGTAGAAATAGGCCGCACAAGCGACGAGCAGCACGATGATCGATAGAGCTGTCTTGATCGGGAAGGGCATCGGCACACTCCTCTATGAGGCGGTAAATCCCTGCAGCGGGGAGAGCATCAGCGCGAGCGCTGCGAGCTTGACAAGCCCAAGCACGGCAAGCCCGCTGCGGCTGTCGCGCCACGCACCCGGAATGACCTGAAACACCGCGGGAATGAACAGGAAGATCAGGCCGCCGAACACCACGACGGAGGTCCAGCGCAGCGTCTGGTGCGCAAACGAGGCCACACCCGCGAGCAGAATCATGAGTAACGCGAGATTGGCGAGCACGAGCACCCCGCCGGACGCGCCCGCGATCGATTGCGGCCTTGCGCTTCGCGGAAACATGCCGACCAGCGTGAAGAAGCTCAGGCAGCAGGCTGCGAAGCCTGCCGCGAACAGCGCCAGCGCGAGGCCGTTCGGCTCGATGCCGGCCATGGCTGTCACTCCGCCGGCACGGAGCTTACAGCCGGATCGATCCGCGGGGTGCGCGCGGTCTTGCGCATGTTGCGCTTGACGAAGCGTGTATCGTAGCCGTTGAAGAGATGACCGAGCAGGCCGCGGTCGAGATCCGACGTGCCGAGCAGCCAGTCCATGATCGGGAAGGTGAGGTTCATGTTCCGCTCCATCATGATCGATTGATCGTGATGGGCGGTGTGGTGACGGCGGATCGTATTCACCATCGGCACGTTGCGGACGAACCAGTTCTCCTCGACATGGCAGCAGAAATGCATGAACTCGTAGATCAGGTACATCGACGTTGTCGTCGCGATCAGGAGCCATCCGACATTGGCCGAGATGATAGTGCCGGCCACGATCGCAAGCGGGATCGACATCAGGGTGAAGGTGGCGAGCGCGTAAGGCGGGAAGAAGGTCACGCGCCAGTCATGATGATCGGCGAAGCGCATCTCCTGATCGGTGAAGAACTGGTGATGCATCAAGGTGTGGCGGTTATAGATCGCGCGGAACGCCTTGATCTGCGAGGGGCGGTGCATCACGTAGCGGTGGATCCACCACTCGAAGAAATTCGCGCCCAGAAAGGTCACGGGGACGATGAGCAATTCCCACGCGCGCAGGTCGCGAACATTGGCGAGATAGATGTAGAGCGCGGTGATGCCGATCACGTAGATGATGAAGACGTGCAGCCAGCCATTGTACCAGCCGGCGACCCGCTCCCGATAGGTTTCGCGGTAACGGCGCTGCCGATCCGACATGGCGGTTGATGTGAGTTCCATGGCCGACCTCCCGACGTCGAACTTGGATGACATTCGAATTCGCGTGTGATATATCACTAATCTATCAAGGCGGCAAGATGGCGGCTAACGCCTGGAGCATGATCCGGAAAAGTGGAAACCGGTTTTTCATGCTCAAATTTCTAAGGTGTCGGGAGGAGCCACGCATGAAAAGGTTTTGCGGAGACCGCACCATCGACGGAGTCGTGGTCACGGTGGATGGCCGGCCGCTCGATCAGAGGCTCGATCTGCACCGCTACACCGCGAACGGTTTTGAATGGAGCTATGAGGGGGAAGAGCCGCGACAACTGTCGCTGGCGATCCTTGCCGAGCACCTGAGCGATACCGCCGCGGCAAAGGCTCTGGTCGAGCCGTTCATGAAGGCGGTGGTTGCCAATTTCGGCAATGAGTGGGAAATGAGCTCTGCCGATATCGACGCGGCGCTCGCGGCGCTGCGGAAAGATGGGGATGCTGTTCGGGCGGCATCCTGAAACAGGGCGGACGGGAGATCTGGAAGTGGGGCTCAAATACAAGGCGGCGGTGCTGCACGCGCCGAAAACGCCGCTCATCATCGAGACGGTCGAGGCGGGCGAACTCGCGGCCGAAGACGTGCTCGTCCGCGTCAAGGCGGTGGGGCTTTGCCATACCGATCTCGAGGTGATCGAAGGCAGCCTGCGCAATCCGATGCCGATCCTGCTCGGTCATGAAGCGTCCGGCATCGTCGAACAGGTCGGGCCGAACGCCCGTGGCATCGCGGTCGGCGACCACGTCGTCCTCTCCTGGAATCCGCATTGCGGGCATTGCTTCTATTGCGATCGCGACCTGCCGATCCTCTGCGAATCCTATCTGGGACAGGCGCCGCTCGCGGTGCAATTCGATGGACGCAGCCGCGCCCGATTGGGCGACGGGCGCGAGCTCAAGCACCTGATGTATCTCGGCGCCCTCGCTGAACACTGCATCGTGCCGGCGCAGCAGGCGATCGTGGTGCCGAAGGAGCTTGCCTTCGACCAAGCCTGCCTGATCGGTTGCGGCGTCATGACCGGCGTTGGTGCCGCGCTCAACGTCGCGTCGATCCATTACGGCGACAGCGTGATGGTGATCGGATGCGGCGCGGTCGGTCTTGCGGCGGTGCAGGGTGCGCGCATGGCGGGCGCGGGCGTCGTCATTGCCGTCGATCTCGACGACAACAAGCTCGATCTGGCCGAGCAGCTCGGGGCGACGCATGCGATCAACGCCGCCAAAGAGGACGTGATCGATCTCTCGCGTCAATTGACCGATGGCCGCGGCGTCGACGTCGTTCTGGAGTCGGCGGGCAGCGCGCGTGCGTTTCGGATGACGAGCGAGGTGGTGCGGCCGGGCGGCGAGGTCATCTGGCTCGGCAAGGTCGATGTCGCGCAGGACGTCGCATTTCGATGGGGTTCGCTGATGCAGGAAAAGCGCATCCGGCGCTCCAGCTATGGCGGCGCGCGGCCGCTGCGCGACTTTCCGATGCTGGCGCAAGCCGCGCTCGACGGCCGGCTCAAGCTGGATCAATTGATCACCGCGCGTATCTCGCTCGAACAAGTCAACGAGGGGTTCGAGGCATTGAGGCGCGGTACGGCCATCCGCAGCGTCGTGGTGCTCTAGATTCTTTGACGCGTTTTCTTCACGCGAACCGGTACCCACTTCGCTTGAAAACGCTCTGGATCACATCTCAATGGTCTTGCGGGTGAAGCTTTCGATGTAGTCGAGCAGGCGATCGGACGCTTTCGCCGCGGCTTCCGGATCGCGCGCGGCGATCTGCTCGGCGACGTCGGCGTGCAGGCGCGCCGACAGCGGCAGGTCGCCGACTTCGCGATAGTGCTGGTACCAGAAGCGTCGGGACAGGCCGTGCATCAGGCCCATGGCGCGGGAGGCGAACTCGTTTCTCGCGGCCTGGCTGACCAGTTCGTTGAAGGCGCGATCGAGCCGCATGAAGGTCATGTCGTCGGATTCATCGGAGGCGCGGCGCATCTCCCGGGCGATGGTCGTAAATTGAGCGATTTCCTCCGGCGTCGCGCGCTCGGCCGCGCCGCGCGCCATCAGCCGCTCGAGCTCGCGGCGCACTTCGAGCAGGCGCATCTGTGTCCTGAGGTTGATCTGCGACACCAGGATGCCCCGTCGCGGCAGGATGACGACGAGGCCGTCGCGGGCCAGACGCTGCAGCGCCTCGCGGATCGGGGTGCGGCCGATGCCCAGTTTCGCCGCCAGCGACTGTTCCGACAGGATGGTTTCAGGCGGCAAGGCGAGGGTGACGATCAGTTCCTCCAGTTGCCGATAGGCGCGGTCGGTCAACGTCTCCTGATCGCGCTCGTCGCGTTCGAGGTCGACGCTGCGCGGCACGTCGCGCGAGCCCGGCTGGCTTTTCCTGGACCTGGCAGTCTTGCTGGTGCTGGCTCGTGGGGTTCGCCTGTCCGCGGCCATCTGCCGTGATTCTCCCTTTGCTCGTCACGACGATATTTCACGCGTGACGAGGAGGGTCAATCGGGCGTCGGTGCGGCCTGCGTAGCCGCGATGCTCTCGATCAATGCGAGATGCTTTCGAGCGTTCGACCTTTGGTTTCCTCACCCAGCGTGAGCACGACAAGGGCGCGCGGATGTCTGTGCGGTCGATGTCGCGGCCTCAGGGAGCGGCGCACTCAGATATTTCCCCTCGGCCTGAGGAGGCCGCTCCGCGGCCGTCTCGAAGGCCGAGGCCACAGGCGGGGCCACATTCCTTCGAGACGCTTGCTATGCAAGCTCCTCAGGATGAGGGTCGGGTTTTCTCGAAAGATTATGTTCGCGCAACGTGCTACGGTTGCGGCGTTAGGGTCGACTATTCCGCAAAGCACCATGAACGGGAACGTGCATTGTTCGCGGCGCTACCTCATTCCATGATGGCGCCATCCTGATCCCTCCATCCGCGGAGCCTCCATGACAGCAGAAGCGATCCGCCCCGCCGCCCATCACCACCCCTGGTACAAGGTCCTCTACATCCAGGTCCTGATCGCGATCGCGCTTGGCATCCTGCTCGGCCATTTCTATCCCGGTCTCGGCAAGGAGATGAAGCCGCTCGGCGACGGCTTCATCGCGCTGATCAAGATGATGATCGCGCCGGTGATCTTCTGCACTGTCGTACACGGCATCTCCTCGATGGGCGACCTCAAGCGCGTCGGCCGCGTCGGCCTGAAGGCGCTGATCTATTTTGAGGTCGTGTCGACGGTGGCGCTGGCGGTCGGCCTGATCGTCGGCAGGACGCTGCAGCCGGGGCGGGGCTTCAACATCGATCCGACGTCAATCGATCCCAGTTCGGTCGCGACCTACGTGACCAAGGCGAAAGAGGAGGGGATCATCGCCCATTTGATGGCGATCATCCCCGACAGCTTCTTCGGCGCACTGGCGCGCGGCGACCTTCTGCAGGTGCTCTTGATCTCGATTCTATCAGGCTTTGCCATCGCCTTCATGGGCAAGGCGGGCGAGCCGATTGCATATGCGATCGACCAGGCGGCCAAAGTGTTCTTTGGCGTGATCCGCATCATCGTGCGTGTCGCGCCGCTCGGCGCCTTCGGTGCGATGGCGTTCACCGTCGGCGCTTACGGGCTGGGTTCGCTATGGAATCTCGTGGCTCTGATCGGCACCTTCTATTTGACCAGCGCGCTGTTCGTCCTGATCGTGCTTGGCTCGATCGCGCGGCTCTCGGGATTCTCGATCATCCGCTTCATCGGCTACATCAAGGACGAATTGTTGATCGTGCTCGGCACCTCGTCGTCGGAGACGGTGCTGCCGCAGATGATCCAGAAGATGGAGCATCTCGGCGCCTCGCGCTCGGTGGTCGGCCTCGTCATCCCGACCGGCTACAGCTTCAATCTCGACGGCACCAACATCTACATGACGCTGGCCACGCTGTTCCTGGCACAGGCGACCAACACGCCTCTGACGATCTGGCAGGAACTCGGCATTCTGGGCATCGCCATGATCACCTCGAAGGGGGCGTCCGGCGTCACCGGGGCCGGCTTCATCACGCTGGCCGCAACGTTGTCCATCGTGCCTGACATCCCGATTCAGTCGCTCGCCATCCTCGTCGGCATCGACAAGTTCATGAGCGAATGCCGCGCGCTGACCAACCTGATCGGCAACGGCGTCGCCTGCGTCGTCATCAGTCTTTCAGAGGGCGAGCTCGACAAGGCAAAGCTGCACGAGACCATGGCAAACCCGCTCGAACTCGGCGAGGCGCTCGAGCCGGGCGGGGGCTCCTAGGCGACGCCGCGGCCACGTCTGGTCGATAACGACAATTCATGATGCATAACCAACGGGATATTTCAGGCAGCGGTGCGAGGCGCCCTCCATATGGCTGGCGGCTAGGCTGACAGCAATTATGCCGCTCCACGTGCCCCTTGACTGACACATATCTGTCCGGTTATACGTCAATCAATAGCCAGCGGGTTATCGATCTCAAATGCCGAACGCACACGATGAGCTCTTCAGGGCGCTCGCCGATCCGACCCGGCGGGCCATCTTCGAGCGATTGTGTCGCGAAGGAGAGCAGACGGTCGGGGCTCTGACGGCTCTGGCCGGGGTCTCGCAGCCGGCCGTCTCGAAGCACCTTGGTGTTCTGAAACAGGCGGGACTCGTGCGCGACCGCCACGAAGGTCGCCAGACGCACTACAGCGCGCAGCTCGGCGCCTTGGCCCCGCTGATCGACTGGACCAGCCAAATGGCCGGCTTCTGGCAAAGCCGGTTCGACCACCTCGAAGATCTGCTCAAAAGGATGGACCAATGACCACCATTGCGACCGAAACGCGCTCCGTCATTGTCGAACGTGAGATACCGTATCCGCCGGAAAAGATCTGGCGCGCGCTTACGCAACCACACCTGATCGAGGAATGGCTCATGAAGAGCGACTTCAAGCCCGTCGTAGGTCACCGTTTCAACCTTCGCGGCGAATGGGGCGGCGTGCTGGACTGCGAGGTCCTCGCGATCGAGCCGAACAAGGCGCTGTCCTACACCTGGAATTTTGCGCACGACGATGCCGCCTTCAACCTGAAGAGCGTAGTGACCTTTACGCTCACGCCAACGCGCACGGGAACCCATTTGCGCATGGAGCAATCGGGCTTCCGGCCGGACCAGAAGCAGGCCTACGGCGGCGCCCACGCCGGGTGGCAGCAGTTCTTTGCGAATCTCGAACAGGTCCTGGGGCGGACGGATTGAGCATCTGCGGGTGAATGCAATGGCGAGCAAAACTTCCGTAGAGAAAGCGACAACCATCATGGTCAAGAGCAAGAGTGGCTCGAAGGAAGTAGGCGCGCCCTCTCAACTGATCGATGCGAGAATCGAGGAACTCGGTGATTGGCGGGGCGAGACGCTCGCTCGGGTCCGAAATCTCATCAAGCAGGCGGACCCCGAAGTGATCGAGGAGTGGAAGTGGAGAGGGGTACCGGTCTGGTCGCATGGTGGAATCATCTGCACCGGCGAGACGTACAAGAACGTCGTGAAGATGACCTTCGCCAAGGGTGCCTCGTTGGAGGACCCTTCAGGCCTCTTCAACTCCAGCCTCGAAGGCAACACCAGGCGTGCGATCGATATCCATGAGGGCGATAAGATCAATGAAGCGGCGTTGAAGGCGCTCATTCGCGAGGCCGTGGCACTGAACCTCTCTAAGAAACCAAAGAGCGCTTGAGGAGTCAGCGAAGACGCCTCATTCCGGCACGCCGGCGGCTCGCAGCGCCTCGGCATAGGTCCGCGCCATCGGCTCGACCGGGAAGGGGATTCGCGACAGGAATCCCGCGATCGAGAAGTCCGGCGCGACCTTCAGTAGCTCCCGAGCGACCTGTGCTGCGCGGTCGCGCTCGCCGGTCTTGACCAGCGCTACGGTCAAAACACGCAGCGCCACCGCAAAGCGGCGGTTCTGCGCCAGCGCCTTCTCCGCCCAAACGATCGCTTCGGGGAAATTCTCGTCCAGGATGGCGCAGATCGCGAGCGCGCCGGAGGCGAACCAGCCGCGCGGGTCGCGGGGATTGAGCCGCTGCGCTCGCTCGATCATGGCGCGGCCGGTGCCTTGGTTGCCGCACATCGCCTCGATCCAGCCGCCGAGCGTCAGTGCCATCGCGGAATTCGGGTTGATCGCGAGCGAGCGGCTGAACACTTCGCGCGCCGGCTCGATTTCGTCGGCCATGTTCCAGATCGCGAACGCCGCCATCCACAACACCTGCGCATCGTTCGGCGCCAGCTCGACCGCGCGCCAGGCCTGCGCGACGGCCTTGCCGCGATAGTCCTCGTCCGGCCCGATCCACCCTTGGAAATGGCGCAGCGCATGGCAATAGGCGGATGCTGCCATGGCCGGCGCGTAGGCGTGATCGATCGCCAGCGCCTGGTCGAGGCAGTCGATCGCCGCCGCAATGCTCTCAGTGGTGAACTCGTAACGCAGACCGTAGGCGCGCAGCAGCAGGTCGTAGGCGTCGAGCTGGCTCGGCGGAGAAGACCGGCGGCGCTCGGCTTCGGCAAGGTGCAGCGTCGGCTCGATTGCGGCCACCACGCTTTCGGTGATGCGGTCCTGCAGGTCGAACACCTCGCTCGCATCGCCGTCGAAGCGGTCGGCCCAGAGATGGACGGCCGAGCTTGCGTCGATGAGCTGGCCAGTGATCCGCAACCGATCGCCGCCGCGGCGAACGCTGCCTTCCAGCACATAGCCGACGCCGAGCTCGCGGCCGACCTGGCGGATATCGACCGCCTTGCCCTTGTAGGTGAAGGAGGAGTTTCGCGCGATCACGGACAGTCCGCTGCAGCGCGACAGCGCCGTGATGATGTCCTCGGCAACCCCGTCGGCAAAATACTCCTGCTCGGGATCGCCGCTCATATTGGTGAACGGCAGCACCGCGATTGATGGGCCTTCGAAGGCGGCAACGGGCGGCCCTGCGCTCTCATCGGCCGCTTGCTCGCGGACCTCGCCGACGAAACGAATGCCCTTGCGCGGGAGCGTGCGGATCAGCCGCTGCTCGTCGCCATTGTCGCCGATGGCCGCGCGTGCGGCATTCAGCCGACTGCTCAGCGTCGCTTCCGACACGATGCGCCCGCGCCAGACGGCGGCCAACAGGTCGTCGCGGCTGACAACATGGTCGCGCGAGCGGATCAGGAATTCCAGGAGATCGAACACCTGCGGCTCGACGGCAACGAGGCTGTCGCCGCGGCGCAGCTCGCGGCGGTCGGGATCCAGAACGAAGTTATTGAAATGATAGAGCAAATTTCTATGGCCTGCCGGCTGTGACGGGAGTCGCAGCGAACCTAGCACAAGGCGCCTGTCGCAAAAATCAAAGCCATCTGAAGGATAAATCCAGATAGTCTCCAAGCGCTGATAGGCGGGAGGGGGCAAAAGGTCGCCAGTTCGAAATGGAGATCGCCATGTCCCAGAATATCAACCAGAGCCGTCGCCGCTTCTTCGGCGTAGCCGCCGGAACCTTCGCCGCCGCCCAGTTCGGCCTGATCGGGCACAGCCATGCGCAGGGCGCCAAGAAGGCCACGCTGCCCGCGGCACGGTCGGGCACGAATACCTCGTTCGGACCGTTGAAGCAGATCGACGCCGGCCTTCTCAATGTCAGCTATGCCGCGGCGGGACCCGCTGATGGTCCGGTGGTGATCCTGCTGCACGGCTGGCCCTACGACATCTACAGCTATGTCGACGTCGCTCCGCTGTTGGCATCCGCCGGCTATCGCGTGATCATCCCTTACCTGCGCGGCTACGGCCCCACGCGTTTCCTTTCCGATGCGACGTTCCGGAACGGCCAGCCGGCCGCGCTCGCCGTCGACATCGTCGCGCTGATGGATGCGCTCAAGATCGAGAAGGCGACGCTTGCCGGCTACGACTGGGGCGCGCGCACGGCCAACATCATCGCCGCGCTCTGGCCGGAGCGCTGCAAGTCGATGGTCTCCGTCAGCGGTTACCTGATCGGCAGCCAGGAGGCCGGCAAGATGCCGCTGCCGCCGAAGGCCGAACTGCAATGGTGGTACCAGTTCTATTTCGCCACCGAGCGCGGGCAGCAAGGCTATGACAAGTACCGGCACGACTTCGCCAGGCTGATCTGGCAACTCGCTTCGCCGAAGTGGCATTTCGACGACGCCACCTTCGAGCGCAGTGCGAGCGCCTTCGACAACTCCGATCACGTCCGCATCGTCATCCATAACTACCGCTGGCGGCTCGACCTCGCCGAGGGCGAAGCGAAATACGATGATCTAGAGAAGAAGCTCGCGACATTCCCTGTCATCACGGTGCCGACCATCACCATGGAAGGCGACGCCAACGGCGCGCCGCATCCGGAACCGAGCGCCTACGCCAAGAAATTCTCCGGCAAGTACGAGCACCGCCTCATCACCGGCGGCATCGGCCACAATCTGCCGCAGGAGGCCCCGCAGGCCTTTGCGCAGGCCGTCATCGATGTCGATAACGCCTGATCGAAAAGCAGCACGGGTCTCGAGATATGCGACAGAATCTGAAATGGGCCTTGGCTGCCCTCATGGTGACCTGCGCCGCGACGGCAGCGCCCTTCGCCGCGAGCCTTGCCGATGATGGGGCGTCGCCGATCTTCGGCGTCAGGATTCCCGATGGCTATCGCGACTGGAAGCTGATCGCTGTCGGGCAGGAGGTTGGCCTCGATGAACTCCGGGCCGTCCTCGGCAACCCCACCGCGGTCAAGGCCAGTCAGGGCCGCGCGCTGCCGTTTCCGGACGGAACCGTCTTCGTCAAGCTCGCCTGGAAGCATGTCCCGGTCGAAGGCCTCGACGGCGCCTTCATCACGGGCTCGCCCACCACCGTCCAGGTCATGGTCAAGGATTCCGCCAGATACGCCTCCACCGGCGGCTGGGGTTTTGGCCGGTTCGTCGATGGCAAGCCCGTGGACGAGGCTCAGCACCGGACCTGCTTCGCCTGCCATGAAGCTCACGCGAAAGATCACGATTTCGTCTTCACGCGCTACGGACGCTGAGAACTCCGGGGGAATTCACAGGAGGCGTGGTGCCCAATCTGGCGCAACAGCCGTTGCGAAGCTACTTTCGCGTGGCAACGCACGCGAGGAACGGCTTTGAGCATCACCATCTACGGCATCAAGAACTGCGACACCATGAAGAAGGCGCGCGCCTGGCTCGACGGCCATGGCGTCGCCTATGATTTCCACGACTACAAGACGGCCGGCATCGCCAAGGACAAGCTGAAGCAATGGCGCGACGAGGTCGGCTGGGAAACGCTGCTCAACCGGGCCGGCACTACGTTCAAGAAATTGCCTGATGCCGACAAGGAAGGCCTGAACGAGCGCAAGGCCCTGGCGCTGATGACGGCGCAGCCGTCGATGATCAAGCGGCCGGTGCTCGACCTCGGCGGCAAACTCCTGGTCGGTTTCAAGGACGACATCTACGCCAAGGAAGTGAAATCGCGCGGCGGCAAAGGGTAGGGCGCGGACGATTTCCGGGAACCTCTTCGCCTCGACCGCATCTAATTCCGGTATCCGCTGGAATAAGGACGAGGACGCCATGCAAGGGGCCACCACACCCAAGATTGCGCCGGCTGCGGCCGGCGACGCCGAGCTTGTCAAGCGCGCTTTGGCTCGCGAAGAGGCTGCCGTTCGCGCCATCATCAAGGCCAACAACCGCAGGCTCTACCGGCTGGCGCGCGGCATCCTGCGCAACGACAGCGAGGCCGAGGACGTCGTCCAGGAAACCTATGTCCGGGCCTTCACGCATCTTGCCGATTTCCGCGGCGCGTCCAGTCTGTCAACATGGTTGTCGCGGATCACGATGAATGAGGCGCTGGGACGGCTGCGCCGCGAGCGGCCCGGCGTCGAGATTTCGTCACTGCCGCAAGGCGCGCTGGAAGCCCAGATCATCCAGTTCCCCCTGATGTCCACTGCAGACGATCCCGAAAAATCCATGGCTCAGCGCGAAATTCACAAAGTCGTCGAGGCCGCGATCGACGAACTGCCGGAGGCGTTTCGCCTCGTCTTCATCACGCGTGTGGTCGAGGGCATGAATGTCGAGGAGACCGCCGAACTTCTTGACCTGAGGCCCGAGACGGTGAAGACGCGGCTGCACCGCGCCCGCGCCATGCTGCGCGACAATGTCGAGAAGAAGATTGGGCCTGTCATCATGGAGGTGTTCCCGTTTGCCGGCCGCCGCTGCGACCGCCTGACCGAATCCGTGCTGCAACGGCTCGGCTATATCTGAAGAATTCCGGGAACCTCGGGCGCCGATCGCCATCCAACTCCTGTCAAACGAAATGCGCCGCCGGGAACTCGCGGCGCCACAGGAGGGTCAGACATGTTCGCTCAATTGGGAGCGGCGATCGCCGCGGTGGTGTTGTTGAGCAGCCCAGCGCTTGCCGAAAGCAAGCTCACCGATCCACAGATCGCCCATATCGCATACACCGCCGGCAATATCGATATCGCGGCGGCCAAGCAGGCGCTGACGAAGGCCAGCAACAAGGACGTCAAGGCGTTCGCGGAAGACATGGTGCGCGACCATGAGGCCGTGAACAAGCAGGCGCTCGACCTCGTCAAGAAACTCAATGTCACGCCCGAGGATAACGACACCAGCAAGGCGCTGTCGAAGCAGGCGGCCGACAAGCTCGCCGAGCTCGGCAAGCTCAAGGGCGCCGCCTTCGACAAGGCCTACATCGCCAACGAGGTCGCCTATCATAAGACCGTCGACAGCGCGCTGGAAACGAAGTTGATCCCGTCGGCCAGCAACGCCGAACTGAAGGGCTTGCTGCAGACCGGCCTGAAGATCTTTCAAGGCCACGAGCAGCATGCCGAGCATGTCGCCGCAGAGCTGAAGTAACCTTGAAGGAGAGGGGCTCCCCATGCAGCCCGGACGCCTTCGTCTGATTGCCGGCGTGCTTTCCCTTGCGGCGATGGCGGTCCCGGCGCATGCGGCGACGATCACGATCGTGATGGAAAATCTGGTGGTCTCGCCGGCCGAGGCTACGGCCAAGGCCGGCGATACCATCGAATGGGTGAATAAGGACGTGGTCGCGCACACCGCGACCGCCAAGAACGGCGATTTCGACGTGATGATACCGCCGAAGAAGACCGTGACTTACGTCCTGAAGAAAGCGGGCACCGTCGACTACTACTGCCGCTTCCATCCCAACATGAAGGCGATGCTCAAGATCGACAGCGAGGCGTCGCCTTGATCGGCAGGAGGCTCATGGAAGCTTGCTGCTGGTCTCCGTTCCAGGGTAGATATACTTCCGGACGTCTGCCGGCCTCGATCATCAACCTAGAGGGAGAGAGCAGTGGGACTGTCCTGGCAACAAGGCCCGCTCTCAACGGGAGCATTTGGCCGGTTCCTCGTGCCCGAACCGCTGCCCAAGCGATTGTTATACGTAGAGCGTTTGCGCCGGCGCATGCGCGTGCGTTTCGGGGAAATCTGGATCGCCGATAGCGAGCATGTCCTCCTGCTCTTCGAACCAGGGCGTTATCCGGTAGCCTACTTCCCGGAGACCGATGTTTCTCCACACGTCCTGGAACGCACCGAGCATACTACGCAGCACCCCGATCTCGGACTCACGTCCTGGTACAGCGTCCGGGCGGACGAGCAACACATCGCGCCGCGCGGGGCGTGGCAGCACACCGGTCTGCCCGCCCATGCCAGCGCATTGCAGGCACGCGTCGCGTTCGCCTGGCGTGCCATGGATGCTTTCTACGAAGAAGACGAGCGAATCCTGGGCCATGCCGCTGACCCCTACCACCGCATCGACATTCGCCAGGCGTCTCGTAGCCTCGTGGTCCGCCATGGTGATCGGATCATCGCCGACACCAAGCGGCCGTTGGTCCTCTACGAGTCCGGCTTCGCGCCGCGCTGGTACGTTCCACGCGCTGACATCGATGAGTCGGCCCTCACTCCCGTGAAACTCCAGACCTTCTGCCCGTACAAAGGACTGTGCAGCTACTACAGTATCGGTGACGCACGCCAGGCGGCCTGGTCCTATCCTGATGCCTATCCCGAGGTGCGCCGCATCTCCAACCTGGTGTCGTTCGAACCTGATATCGTCACGGTCCTTCTCGATGGCACTCAGCTCCATCTTGAGCCTGGTCAGACGGTGGTCCCGCATGGTCCCGATCGCAACCTCGACGTCGCCGAGGTGGACCGCCCTGCAAACGGGCATGAGTGGTCATCCGATGGCGGTCCCCCAGCGGCTGCGAGTGGCTAGGAAAACTTCCGGTCCCCATCAAAGCGGAGCGGGACATGGCGCGATTACTGTCGGTCAACGTCGGGCTTCCGCGCGATATCGAGTGGAAGGGGCGCACTGTACACACCGGGATCTGGAAAAGTCCGGTGCGTGGCCGCTGTCGGGCAGGGCGGCTGAATCTCGACGGAGACGGTCAAGGGGACCTGGGCGGCCACGGAGGTGAGCAGCGAGCCGTCTTCGTCTACCAGATCGAATCGTATCGTCATTGGCAGGATCAGCTAAACAGGACCGACTTCGTCCACGGACAGTTCGGCGAAAATTTCACGATCGAAGGATTGTCCGATGATGCCGTGTGCATCGGCGACCATTATCAAATCGGCACTGCGCTGTTCGAGGTCACTCAGCCTCGCGTGACCTGTTATCGCGTTGGCATTCGGATGAACGAGCCACGGATGCCGGCATTGCTGACATCCAGCGGACGGCCGGGGTTCTACTTCCGCGTCCTAAGGGAAGGCGAGGTGGGCGCCGGCGATGAAATCGTAAAGGTCGGAGAGGCGAATGAGCGAATGACCGTCGCAGAGATCAACGCGCTTCTCTATTCGCCCAATCATCCGCGTGACCGATTGGAGCGCGCCTTGCGGATCGAGGCGCTTTCGCCTGGATGGCGCTCGTCGTTTGAGGCGTTGCTGCAGAGCCAAACGACTGCCGCGGGGAGTGGCAACGCGGGGCTCGCGCCGACAGCAGCCGCGCACCCGGTTGCACCGGGATTTCAGCCGCTCGTGGTCGCGGCGATTGATCAGGAGCCCGCGGACGTCCTCTCCCTGTCGATGCAGGATCCGGATGGTCAGCCGTTGCGGCCGTCTTTGCCAGGTCAGTACATAGTCTTGCGTCTTCGACCGACCGGCGGCGGCCCGCCGCTGTTTCGCAGCTACTCCCTCTCGGGTCCCCCCTCGACGGAGCGCTATCGGATCAGCGTGAAGATCGAGCCAAATGGGACGGCCGGAACCTACCTGCGGGAGCATCTCCAGGTGGGCGATGTTCTCGACGTCAGCTCGCCGCGTGGAAGCTTCATTCTGCAGTTCGGGGAGCGGCCGGTGGTGCTGCTCAGCGCGGGAATCGGAGCGACGCCTGTCCTGGCGATGCTGCAGGCGCTGGCCGAGGCCTGCTCGACACGGCAGGTCTTGTGGCTGCATACGGCTCGCGACCGGCAGCATCATCCATTTGCCGCCGAGGTACGCCGCCTCATGCTCGGGCTCACCCGCGGCCGCAGCTATGTTTGCTATAGCAGGCCGGGCTCGGGCGATAAGATCGGCGAGGACTTCGACGCGACCGGTCATCTGTCGCAATCGGTCTTCGACGAGGTCGGCATCCCGCGAGAGGCGGATGTCTATCTCTGTGGGCCGACCCGCTTCATGGCGGACATGAAAGCCGCGCTCGCGGCATTTGGCGTGCCGCGGGAGCGGGTTCATGTCGAAATTTTCAACGGCAGCGAGTCGATGACTCCCGGTATCGTCGGCGCAGCAACGCGAGCGCCTCATCCGCCGGGAGACGATGCCAACACCGGTCCGCTGGTATCGTTCGCGCGAAGCGGCGTCGCCGCACACTGGAAAGCGTCAGCCTATCAGAGCATTTTGGAGCTGGCCGAGGCGTGCGATGTGCCGGTTCGTTGGTCGTGTCGGACCGGTGTTTGTCATAACTGTGAAAGCGGTTTGGTTTCGGGCGCGGTCGCCTATGGACCGGAGCCACTCGATCAGCCTGCCGACGGCAACGTTCTGGTTTGCTGCTCACGGCCGCTTGGTGATGTCGTTGTCGATTTGTGAATCCCGACCGATCGCGGCCCAGTCATAATCCGCGAGTTCGCTGAAACGGTCGAAAATGATCCGAACCCGACATTGTCGTTCGCTTGGCCTGCGTCAACAAAAGCTCTCTCTCACGGTCGCAAGATAGAGTAGATTGTAAGCGGCTGCGCTGGAGACGGACCGCGCCGAAATTCTGTTTGGGGCGAATGGGCAGGGACACTGCCGTAAGCGCGCACCGCCATCTCAGCAAACCATCTTGCCGCTGATTTTCCACCATCCATACCGCGCGGATTTGCGCGTGGAGGTGATCAAGCTAATGGAGGAGTCACAATGAACCGGCATATCCTTCTCAACATTGCAGCGATGACGGCGATCGGACTAGTACCCACTTTTC
>NZ_PSRR01000163.1 GCF_004296405.1 Bradyrhizobium sp. Leo170 | reverse complement strand
CGACCATCACGCGGTCGGCGCGCTGCGCGCCGCACAGCACCAGCGCTGCCAAGGGATCGCCATGGCCGGAGAAGCGCAACTCGTCGAGCTTGAACAAAGCGAGATCGGCGGCCTTGCCGACGGCGATCTCGCCGAGCTCGGGACGGCCGACGCAGGCGGCGGAGCCTTTGGTTGCCCAACGCAGCGCATCCTTGTGGCTGACGCGGCCAACGCCGTAGCGCGCCCGCTGCACCAGGAAGGCGGCGCGCACCTCCTGCATCAGATTGGAGCCGTCGTTGGAGGCCGAGCCGTCGACGCCAAGGCCGATGCCGACGCCGGCTTCCTCCATCTCGCAGACCGGGCAGCAGCCCGACGCCAGCACCTGGTTGCTGCAGGCGCAGTGGCTGATGCTGGTCCCGGCCTTGCCGAGCCGCTTCATCTCATCGGCGTTGAAATGGATGCCGTGCGCGAGCCAGGTGCGCCCATTGAGCCAGCCGCATCGCTCGAGATAATCCAGCGGCCGGCAGCGGTATATCTCCTCGCAGAACCTGTTCTCGTCCTCGGTCTCGGCGAGATGAGTGTGCAGGCGAACATCGAGCTTGTCGGCAAGCTCGGCGGTCTTTTGCATCAGCGAGGTCGTCACCGAGAACGGCGAGCATGGCGCCAGCGCGATCTGCACCATCGCCTGCTCGCCGCGCTGGTGATGCTTTGCGACCACGCGCGCGCTGTCGGCCAGAATGGTGTCCTCATCCTGCACGACGCTATCGGGCGGCAGACCGCCGTCGCGCACCGACAGATTCATCGAGCCGCGCGTGAGCAGCACCCGCAAGCCGAGGCGCTTTGCAACGGCCACCTCGATATCGACGGCGTCCTCGAGCCCGGCGGGAAACACATAGTGGTGATCGGTCGTCGTGGTGCAGCCCGACAGCAGCAGTTCCGACATTGCAACGGTGACACCGAGCTGGAGCGATTCCGGCGTCAGCCGCGCCCATACCGGATAAAGCGCCTTGAGCCAGGGGAACAGCTCGCGATCGAGTGCAGCCGGGAGCGCCCTCGTCAGCGTTTGATAAAAGTGGTGATGGGTGTTGATCAATCCCGGCAGTACAACGTGTTCGGCTGCGTCGAACACCGTTACCGACGTAGCCGTTGGCTCCTTGCCGCGGCCGACCAGTTCGACGATCTTGCCATCCTTCACCACGACGCCGCGTTCGGCGCCTTCGGCCAGAATGGAAAGCGGATCCTTGATCCAGATCGGGTGCGTTTGGTCCATGATTCCACCATCTATAGAGAAGCATCGGTGTTTGGTTCGATGCAAGGACCGTCCCAATTATGGCCAACAATTGGCGTCGGTCTTGCAAGGCTTCTTAAGTGAGCAAGACTCTTAAGCTAGGATGCATCCTGTTGAAAGCGTCGGCGTATCGATGGACCTGAACACGATCACGGAAGTCGCCCATCCGAAATCCCGGGCGCAACTGCCTGTTTGGAAAGCAGGCGATGCTTGGCTGGCGGGCGGCACCTGGCTGTTCTCGGAGCCGCAGGCGCATCTGAGGCGGCTGATCGATCTCTCCGATCTGAAATGGCCGGCGCTGACAATTGGCGACGACAACTTCACCATCGCCGCCACCTGCACGGTGGCCCAGCTTGACGGCTTTGCCTGCCCGCCGGACTGGATCGCCTCGCCGCTGATCAACCAATGCTGCCGCTCGTTCCTCGCCTCCTTCAAGATCTGGAAGACTGCGACCGTCGGCGGCAATATCTGCATGTCGCTGCCGGCGGGGCCGATGATCTCGCTGACGTCGGCACTCGACGGCCTCGCCACGATCTGGCAGACCGATGGCGGCGAGCGCAAGACTCGCATCATCGACTTCATCACCGGCAATCAGCAGAACCTGCTTCGGCCCGGCGACCTCCTGCGGCAGATCGACATTCCGCTCGCGGCGCTGCGGCGGCGTTCGGCGTTTCGCCAGATCTCGCTGACGCCGGTCGGTCGCTCGGCGGCGCTGTTGATCGGAAGCACCGACAGCGAGGGCAGCTTTGCGCTGACCGTGACCGCCTCGACGATACGGCCGATCAGACTCTCCTTTGCCACTATCCCAGAGCAGGAGGAATTGCGCGAGACGATCCTGCGGCGCCTCCCGGACAATCTCTACCACACCGACATCCACGGCAAACCGGTCTGGCGCAAGCACATGACGGTGCGGCTCGCGGAAGAGATCCGCGCTGAACTCAAGGCGCAGCCATGACCTTCGACATCAACGGCAAGACATTCTCGGAAGCGCCGCGGGCCGGACAATGCCTGCGCACCTTCCTGCGCGACCTCGGGCATTTCGGCGTCAAGAAAGGCTGCGACGCCGGCGATTGCGGCGCCTGCACCGTGCTGCTCGATGGCGAACCGGTGCATAGCTGCCTGATCCCGGCGTTCCGCGCCGAAGGGCATGCCGTCACCACTATCGAGGGATTTGCACCTGACGGCGGCACCCATCCGCTGCAGCAGGCCTTCCTTGACGCACAGGGATTCCAGTGCGGGTTCTGCACGGCCGGCATGATCCTGACCTGCGCATCGCTCAACCAGGCGCAGCGGCAAGACCTTGGCGCTTCGCTGAAGGGCAATATCTGTCGCTGCACCGGCTATCGCTCGATCAAGGATGCGCTCGACGGCAAGTGCAACATCGAGGACGACGGCGCCGGGACCGCCTTCGGCCGCAGCCTGCCGGCGCCGGCCGGACCGCTCGTGGTGCGCGGAGCGGCGCGCTACACGTTCGACACCAAGGTGGAAGGTCTGCTGCACGTCAAGCTGCTGCGCTCGCCGCATCCGCACGCGAAGATCGTTTCGATCGACAAGAGCGCGGCGCTCGCGGTGCCCGGTGTGCATGCGGTGCTGACCCATGAGGATGCACCAAAACTTCTGTTCTCGACCGCGCGGCATGAGAAGGACTGGATGGACCCCGAGGATACCCGCGTCCTCGACGACGTCGTCCGCTTTATCGGCCAGAAAGTCGCCGCCGTCGTGGCGGAGACCGAGGCCGCGGCGGAAGAAGGCTGCCGCCGCCTCAAGGTCGACTACGAGCTGCTGCCCGCGGTGTTCGACCCGGCCGAGGCGATCGCGCCGGGGGCGCCGGTCCTTCATGGCGACAAAACGGTCGAACATCGCATCACCAACCCCACGCGCAACCTCGTTGCGGAGACGCATGGCGAATATGGCGACGTCGCGAAAGGACTGGCGGAGGCTGCCGTCACCTATGAGGGGACGTTCACGACCCAGCGCGTCCAGCATGCCGCGCTGGAGACCCATGGCGGGCTCGCCTGGATCGACACTGAGGGCATCCTCAATGTCCGCTCCAGCACGCAAGTGCCGTTCCTGACCCGACGCGGGCTGTCGCAGATCTTCGATCTGCCATCCGATAAGATCAGGGTGTTCTGCGAACGGGTCGGCGGCGGATTCGGCGGCAAGCAGGAGATGTTCGTCGAGGACATTCTTGCGTTGGCCGCGCTCAAGACCGGACGCCCCGTCAAGCTCGAATTCACCCGCGAAGAGCAGTTCATCGCCACCTCGACACGGCATCCGATGCGCGTCAAGGTGAGGGCCGGCGCCGACAAGAACGGCAAGCTGACCGCGCTGCAGCTCGACGTGCTCTCCAACACCGGCGCCTACGGCAACCATGCGGGGCCAGTGCTGTTCCATGCTGTGGCCGAGTCGGTCAGCGTCTACAACTGCCCGAACAAGAAGGTCGACGCCGTCGTCGCCTACACCAACACGCTGCCGGCCGGCGCCTTCCGCGGCTACGGTCTGCCGCAAGGCCTGTTCGCCGTGGAAGCCGCGATCGACGAACTGGCAAGACAGCTCGGCATCAATCCGTTCGACTTCCGCCGCCGCAATGTCGTGAAGCCCGGCGATGCCATGCTGTCGCCGCCGCCTTCGCAATATCACGACGTGCTCTATGGCTCTTATGGCCTCGATCAGTGCCTCGACCTGGTCGAGCGCGCGATGGCCGAGGACACGTCGCGGCATGGATTGTCGCCTGAGTGGCTGATCGGCGACGGCATGGCGCTGACGATGATCGACACCGTTCCGCCGGCCGGGCATCTCTCCGATTCCAAAATCTCGCTGCGCGAGGATGGCGGTTTCGAGCTGACGGTCGGCACCGCCGAGTTCGGCAACGGCACCAGCACGGTGCATCGCCAGATCGCGGCGAGCGCGCTGGCGACGACGGTCGATCGCATCGTCCTGAAGCAATCCGACACCGCGCATGGCGGCCACGATACCGGCGCCTATGGCAGCGCCGGCATCTTCGTCGCCGGGCGCGCGACGCAACATGCAGCGGAAAATCTCGCGGTCGCGATCAAGGCGTTTGCGGCCGAGATGTGCGAAGTGGATGCCGACTTATGCCTGCTGGACAATGAAAACGTCGTCTGCGGCAAGCGGCGCCTGTCCTTTGCCGACCTTGCGAAAGCCGCGAAAGAGCGTGACAGCGTGCTGGAGGCCAGCGGCAGCGCGCATGGTACCCCGCGCTCGGTCGCGTTCAACGTGCAGGGTTTTCGCGTCGCCGTAAACAGGGGCACCGGCGAAGTCAGGATCTTGAAGAGCGTGCAGGCGGCCGACGCCGGCCGCGTCGCCAACCCCATGCAATGCCGCGCGCAGGTCGAAGGCGGCGTCGCACAAGCGCTCGGTGCCGCACTCTACGAGGAGCTCGTGATCGACGATGGCGGACGGGTGATCAATCCGAGGTTCCGCGACTATCACCTGCCCTCTTATGCCGACGTGCCGCGGACGGACGTCTTCTTTGCTGAGACATCAGATGCGGTCGGGCCGATGGGCGCGAAGTCGATGAGCGAGAGTCCATACAACCCCGTCGCCGCCGCACTCGGCAATGCAATCGCCAACGCCACCGGCATCCGCTTCACCAGCGTGCCGTTCAAGCCCGACCGCCTGTTCCCGGCGCTGCATGAGAAGTATGGGTAGTCGCGAATGTCGCACCGTTGCTCTCCGCCGTCATTGCGAGGAGCGAAGCGACGAAGCAATCCATATCTCCGCGAGTGGAGAGATGGATTGCTTCGCTTCGCTCGCAATGACGGAGTGTGTAGGGTGGTGCCCACCATCACGAGCGGAATGCGTGATGGTGGGCACGCTTCCGCCGTCGCCCGTGGACAGGTCACAGCGAGTGGGTCGCTTTGCCCACCCTACGCCCCCGTCTGTCATTCCGGGGCGCGCGGAGCGCGAACCCGGAATCTCGAGGTTCTCCGATGTGCAATCGCACATCGTAGTTCGATGCTTCGCATCGCCCCGGAACGACATCGTCAGCCCCGCCCCACCGTGCACTCGATCTGGCCGTGCGGCTCGTCAGTCGGCAGGAACACCTGGTTGTTGTTGTCGAGCCCGAAGGCGGAGAGATTCATCGGGATGAAATGCATGTTCGGGCAGGCCATGCTGATCTCGGACATCTCGGGCACCGCCGCGAGCGCCGCCTCGCCCATGCGGTAGAGGCTGTCCTGCACGCTCCAGCTATAGGTGGTCGAGAACACCTCGAGCAGCACATCGAGGATCTTCGCATTCGTCGCCGGATAGCTCGCTGGCTTGCCCGACCATTTCCACGACGCCACCATGCTGGTCGCGCAGATGCGGTCATGCGTCTCGGAAAGCGTGGTGTAGCGGTCCTTGAGGTAATTCTCCCAGCCGGATTGAGTCGACTTCATGAAGGCGAAGCCGTCGATACCCGAGGCGAGCGTCATCGGTCCGCCACGCGTCGCCGTAAGTTCGACGGTCGGCTTGCCGTTGCCGTCGAGCACGAAGCTGTGCGGATGCGGCTTGCCGCCGAAGCTCAGCCTGTTCCACTTGGTCTCGTGCGAGGTGATTGATACCGATGACACCTGCGGATAGGTGTCGAAATATTTCTGCGCCAATACCTGGCAGAATTCTTCCGGGGAGAGCCCGGTATTCTCGCGGGCGACGACGTTGACGACATTCTTGATGGTGTCGGTCGACACCGTGTTGGAATTGTCCGCATCGGTATAGGTGCGGGCGAAATCACCTTCGAGCATCGCCTTGATGTTGAGCTGGCTGACCTCATGCCTGTCGCCATCGCGATGAATGCGCATCACGCGGACACGGCCCTTGCCGTAGCGGTTGTTGATCAGCGGCACGTGAAAGCCTCCCGTTGAGCCGGTAAATTCAAACGGGCATTGCGCCCGATCTACACATAATGAGCAACGTTTATGCCACCGGGCAAGCTTCGGGCACGGCAACGTGAGTTGGTGTGACCTGCCACCGCTGCCACAATCTTCGCCATCCTTGCCGCGGCCTTCATCAGCGGCATCGGGTATACGTCGTCCCGCACATACGGGCCTCATCCTGAGGAGACCGCGTAGCGGTCGTCTCGAAGGATGGCCGCGGGCGAGATACGGGCCTCATGGTTCGAGACGCGCCTGACGGCGCTCCTCACCATGAGGGACCGGCAGTCGTAGGGTGGGCAAAGCGCAGCGTGCCCACCTTTCTTGCACCGCCCGTGGATGGTGGGCACGCGGAGCCTGTCATCGGGCGCGCGTTCGCGCGACCCGTTGGCTTTGCCCACCCTACAACTTAACTGCCGCGATACGTGGCATAGCTCCAGGGCGTGACCAGGAGCGGCACGTGGAGATGGCCTTCGGGCTCGCTCACCGCAAAACGCAGGGGGATGCGGTCGAGGAAGGGCGGATCGGAGAGCGGCACCTGGCGGCTCGCAAAATACTCGCCGACGCTGAACAGCAGCTCGTACTTTCCTGATGGCAACGGGCGGCCGCCGATCAATGGCTGATCCGTACGGCCGTCGGCGTTGGTCACGGCGCGCGTCACGACGCGGCTTAAGCCGAGATCGGACAATTCGATCAATTCGACAGCGATGCCGGCGGCCGGCTTGCCACTATGCGTGTCCAGCACATGCGTCGAGAGACGGCCGTGCACGGGAAGTCTGTCCTCCGCCGTCACGAGCTGATCGAGCCGCAGCGCGGCGATGCGGCAGATCTCCTCGACCGATCGCTGTATCTCGGCCGGCACATCGTTCGGCAATCGCCGCTCGAAGTCGCGCAGGATCGAATCCCTGGTGTGGCGGCGCACGCAGACGATATAGGGGAAGCCGAATTTCGAGCGATAGGCGTTGTTAACGCGCTCGAACGCATCATATTCGGCATCCGACAATCGGTCGAGGCCGGCGCTGTTCTGTTCGGCATCGGATTCCGCGGTGAGGCCCGCGGCGCGCTGGGTCTTGTCGGCGAGATCGGGATGCAACTTGATGAGCGCTATCAGGAGTTCAGCCGGTGCGCGTTCGACCGCGGCCTTCATCGCCGCGAACAGCGCGTTGACGCCGGCGAACGGCCGCTGCGTCGCCACCTGTTCGGCGATCCACGGCGAGTGCTCGAAGATGTTGGCGAGCGCCGTGACGAATTCGTCGCGGGTATAGCTGTTGAGATCGGCTGTCGTGATCGACATCGGCCTATCCGATGCTGAAGGCTTGTTCGGCGAGTTGCCTGTGGTTGGCGTGCCAGTGCTCGGCGATCTGCAGCCGCGTCGGCACCCAGACGCGGTCGTGCTTCGTGACGTAGTCGAGGAAGCGCATCAGCGCCGCGGCGCGGCCGGGACGACCGACCAGGCGGCAGTGCAGTCCGACCGACATCATCTTCGGCGAGGTTTCGCCCTCGGCATAGAGCACATCGAAACTGTCCTTCAAATAGCTGAAGAACTGATCGCCGCCGCCAAAGCCCTGCGGGTTGACGAAGCGCATGTCGTTGGCGTCGAGCGTGTACGGGATCACCAGATGCGGCTCAACGCCCGCCGCCTTGATCCAGTACGGGAGATCGTCGGCATAGGCGTCGCAGAGATAGGAGAGGCCGCCCGTTTCCATCAGAAGCCGGAGCGTATTGATCGAGGATCGCCCGGTGTACCAGCCGAGCGGCCGCGCGCCGGTCGCCTCGGTGTGCACGCGGATCGCTTCCGCGATCTCGGCGCGCTCCTCGTTCTCCGACATGTGCTTGTGTTCGACCCATCGAAGGCTGTGGCTCGCGATGTCCCAGCCCGCCTCCTTCATCGCGGCGACGATTTCGGGGTTGCGCTTCAATGCCATCGCGACGCCAAACACGGTGGTCGGCAATCGGCGCTCGCCGAACATCCGCCACAGCCGCCAGAAGCCGGCGCGCGAGCCGTATTCGAACATCGATTCGATATTGGCATGGCGCTCGCCCGGCCACGGCTGTGCGCCGAGCACATCAGACAGGAACGCCTCCGAGGCACTGTCGCCATGCAGGATGTTGTTCTCGCCGCCCTCCTCGAAATTCACCACGAACTGCACGGCGATGCGGGCATTGCCCGGCCATTTCGGATCGGGCGGGTTGCGGCCATAGCCGCGGAGATCGCGCGGATATGCTGCGTCAGCCACTACACTTCCTCGAAACGAATCTTCTGCGCGCCCTTCCAGAGCACGGTCTTGCCGAAGCTGACGAGGTTCTCAAGCCCCGACGTCAGCGTGATGAAATGGTTGCCGGCGAGCTGGCCCATCTTGCTCGCGAAATGCACGCCGCCATAGGCAAGCAGGATTTCGGTTTCGCTGATGCCGCCGGGATAGAGGATGATCTGGCCGGGCGCCGGATAGCTGGTGTGGTTCTCATAGGAGACGCCGAAGTCGCGATCGCCGAGCGGCATCCAGACCCCCTCGCCGCTCCAGCGGACATGGATCGCCTGGCTCTCGAACGGCATCGCCTTGCGAAAGGCCGCAACCGTCTTCGGCGCCAGCGCCTCCTCGAAGCGCGCGTCGAATTTGAAGTCGCCGGCATGGACAATCAACTTGCTCATCGATCTCTTCTCTCGGATCTCTTTTCTTGCGTGGCTGGAACCGTTCCTCGCTACCGCATTGCAGCGCGTCATCGGAAGCAAGGACCATTCCAGAGGAAGCTCAGTCGCCGTTTCGGCGATCGTAAGACCAGCCGAACAGACCGCTGCGCTGCGTTTCAGGCTCGGGCGGCGTCGGCTTGGCTTCGGCCTGCGGCGGCGGTGGAGGCGGCGCCGGCAGGTTCTCGCACTTCAAGGAGTAGACCAGTTCGCCTTTCGCAGTGCGGCCGATCGGCGCGCAATCGTCCGCCCGCGCGACCGCGCCTTTTGTCGCACTCTTGGCGTCCTTGGGCACCAGTTGAGTCTGGGCCAAGGCCGGCGAACAGGCCGGCAAGGCGACCAACAGCAACACTGGTAAAAACTTCTTCATCGGCCTCACTCGTTGGGAATCATTTGCCTAATTGAACCGGACCGGCACCGGCAGTCCCATGATAGCGCGAACCGCCTGTAATACCTGCTGAATATTTAGCCGTGACCAAGAAATTTGCTCGCCGCTTCGTGATGGGCGCAACCGTTATAACCGTCAGCGCACATCGCTATCTCCCTGACTAGCGCTGAGCTGCGAGCCGCACAGGCCTTGCTGACGAAGCGTGATAAAACCGGGAGAACCACATGAAGACCTTCCTTACCATCCTTGGGTCAGCTTTGATTATTGCATCGTCCGTACAGTTCGCTGCGGCAGCGCAGCGTCCTCACCACTACAAATCGGACCGCGTCGTGGTGCGCCAGCAGCCGTGTCCCTGCAATTCCTATGCAGCCTGGCCTGCTCCGTCCCCTGAGATGTACGACTACCCGCCGAGCGTCTTCACGGGTGGCTGGTCAGCACCCGCCGGCCATTGAGCCGATCGAGGCTGAACGTAACAAGGGCCGGCCGCGGACATCGCGGTCGGCCTTTTCGTGTAACATGACCTCGCAACCTTCAGACGGGAGAGAATGATGACGACAGCGACATTGCGCGGCCATGTGGCGCTCGTGACCGGAGGTTCGCGCGGCATCGGCGCGGCGATCGTGCGCGCGCTGGCGGAGCAAGGCGCGGCTGTGGCGATCAATTATCGCGAGCGCGCGGGCGACGCGGATACGCTCGCGAAGGAGATCACGGCCGCGGGCGGAAAGGCGATCGCGATCGCCGCGGATGTTTCGCAAGGGCCAGCGGTTGCGCAGCTCGTGCAACGCGCCAGCGCCGAGCTCGGCCCGATCGACATCCTCGTCAACAATGCCGGCATCGCCATCACGCGCGGCGTCGACGATCTCACCGAGGCCGATTTCGATTCCACCATCGCGGTGAACCTGAAATCGGTGTTCCTGTGCACGCAGGCGGTGCTGCCGGCGATGCGCGCGAAGCAATGGGGCCGCATCGTCAACATCTCCTCGGGCGCAGCAAGAGGCGCCGGCGCGATCGGGCCGCACTACAATGCGTCGAAAGCCGGCGTCGAGGGATTGACGCGGGGCTATGCGGCACGCCTCGTCAAGGAAGGCATCACCGTCAACGCGGTCGCGCCTTCGCTGATCGAGACCGACATGATGAAGGGCCAGCCAAATCTGGTCGGCCGGATTCCGCTCGGCCGTTTCGGCACGGCAGACGAAGTCGCGCAGGCCGTCATGCTGCTGATCGGCAACGCCTACATGACCGGCCAGACCGTCGCGATGAGCGGCGGCATGGCGTTCAACTAAAGCGCCACGATCTGTAGGGTGGGCAAAGCGAAGCGTGCCCACCATCCCGAGCGGAGTGCTAGATGGTGGGCACGTCGCTGCGCTCCTTTGCCCACCCTACGCGGCTGCAGCGCTGCGAATTCGGTAGCTCAGCGATCGGCTCGCGCCGGGCGCGATCTGCATCAGGCCGGGCTTGCCTGTGAACTCGCCGTCAAAATCCACCGGGCTGGCAAAGCCGTGCCACGGCTCGATGCACAGGAACGGCGCGCCGCCGGGCTTTGACCAGATGCCGAGTTCGCGAAAGCCGTCCCAGGACATTTCGATCGACGGGCCGCGATCGGCGGCATAGCGCACCGAAGTGCTGGCGAGATGGTCCAGGATCACCGCGTCATCGTCGAATAGCCGCTCCGACAATGCGAGTGCCTTCCCTTTGATCGGAGATGGCTGCGCATCCGGCCGCATCAGGCCGCCATCGAGCCGGCGGACCGGCGCGGGCTCATCATGCGAGAAGCTCAGCGTGTAGGCTTCCTTGGCAAGGCCCGGAAGCAGCGGCCAGTTGAAGGCGGGGTGTCCGCCGAGCGAGGCCGGCAGCGTCTCATCGCCGGGGTTGGCGATCTCGAATGTCACCTCCAGATCGGCGCCCCGTGCCGCATAGGTCACCTCCAGGCGGAAGGCGAAGGGATAGCGGGCGCGGGTCGCGTTATTGTCGACCAGCACCAGCTTGCAGGACGCGGCCTCACGCGAGACCCATTCAAACCGCTGATCGCGCGCGAAGCCGTGTTGCGTCATCGGGTAGGTCTTTCCCTTGTGGCGCAGCTCATCGTTCTTCAGCCGACCGACGATCGGAAACAACAGCGGCGCATGCCGCGGCCATTCCGGCCCGGCCTGCCACAACAGCTCGAGCCCGTCTGCATTCTTCAACGAACAGAGCTCGGCGCCGGCGGCCTTGATCGTCGCGGTGATACTGTCGCTGCGGATGATGTGGGTGTCTGTGCTCACGTCTGACCTCGCGGGGATAGCGCGCCAATCTCTGTATATTTTTTAAGCTGACGATGTCGAGACTTTCATCTTGCCGCGGCAATCGCGGATATGTGAGCCTCCCGACCACCGAACTTGGAAAGCCGCTGTTTCCGGCGAATTGCGGCTGTTCCGATGCGAGAAAGACGGGTCATGTTCAAACGGCTGTTGTTTGCCTTCCTCCTTACCACCGCAAGCGTCGGCACCGCGATGGCGCAGGAATCGCCAAGGATGGGAGGCGTGATCAACACCGTGATCCAGCCGGAACCGCCCGGCCTGATGCTAGCGATGATCCAGAACGGCCCGACCCAGATGGTATCCGGCAATATCTTCGAGGGATTGTTGCGCTACAGCCCGAAACTGGAGCCGCTGCCCGGCCTCGCGGAAAGCTGGACCGTCAGCCCGGACGCCAAGGTCTACACCTTCAAGCTCAAGCCTGATGTGACCTGGCATGACGGCAAGCCGTTCACCTCGGCCGACGTGCTGTTCTCGATCGACATGCTGAAACAGACCCATGCGCGCGCCCGCAACAATTTGTTGCAGGTCGAAAAGGTCGAGGCGCCCGACGACCTCACCGTGGTGTTCACGCTCAAGGAGCCGTTCGGTCCGTTCCTCGGCATTTTCGAGGTCGGCTCGATGCCGATGATCCCGAAGCATCTCTATGCGGGCACCGACTTCAAGACCAACCCCTATAACAATGCGCCTATTGGCACCGGTCCCTTCATGTTCAAGGAGTGGAAGAAGGGCTCCTACATCCGTCTGGTGAAGAACCCGAACTATCACGAGAAGGGCAAGCCTTATCTCGATGAGATCTATTGGCAAATCATTCCCGACGCTGCGGCGCGTTCGGTCGCCTACGAGACCGGAAAGATCGACGTGCTGCCCGGCGGCTCCGTGGAGAATTTCGACGTGCCGCGCCTGTCGAAGCTCAAGGACACCTGCGTGACCGGCGCCGGCTGGGAGTTCTTCAGCCCGCTGGCGTGGCTGTGGCTCAACAACCGCCAGGGCCCGACAGCGAACAAGAAGGTGCGTCAGGCGATCTTGTATGCGATCGACCGCAACTTCGCCAAGGACGTGATCTGGAACGGGCTCGGCAAGGTCGCAACCGGCCCGTCGTCATCGGCCATCAAGTTCTATACCGGCGACGTGCCGAAATACGACTTCAACCCGGCCAAGGCCAAGGCGCTGCTGAAGGAGGCCGGCTACAATGGCGAGAAGGTGCGCCTGCTGCCGCTTGCCTATGGCGAGACCTGGCAACGCTGGGGCGAAGCCGTGAAGCAGAACCTGGTCGACGTCGGCATGAACATCGAGATGATCGCGACCGACGTACCCGGCGGCAACCAGAAGATCAGCGATTGGGACTACGACATCGCCTTCACCTATCTCTATCAGTACGGCGATCCGGCGCTCGGCGTCGGCCGCAACTACGTCTCCAGCGCCATCGCCAAGGGCCAGATGTTCAACAATGTCGAGGGATATTCCAACCCCGAGATCGACAAGCTGTTCGCTGAAGGCGCGATCGCAACGCCCGACTCCAAGCGCAAGGAGATTTACGAGAAGGCGCAGAAGATCCTGGTCGAGGACGTGCCGGTTGCCTGGATGCTGGAATTGCAGTTTCCGACCATCACCCGCTGCAAGGTGAAAAACCTGATCACCACCGCGATCGGTGTCAATGACGGCTTTCGCGACGCCTGGATCGAGAAGTGAGCGTGAGCGTTAGAGCATGAACCGGAAACACGGAGACCGGCTTTCCCTCGTGCCGAAATACTGGCGTCCGGTCGTGATAGATCGAACGCCAGCAGCCCCTCACACTCCAAATAACCGCCTCTCTCGGCGCGTCTATAAACAGCGCTCAACGCGCACGGCGACCGCCACGCCCTCAACAACCCTTGCCTCACCCCAAGATGCTGTCATCCCAGCCTGAGGTGAGGGCAAGACGAAGATGGACGACGAGAGATCAGACGCTATTGATTCACGATGTTCCCGGTTGCGTTGAAGTCCTTCTTCTTGTCGTACCCGGAGTCGCGTAGATTTCGGAAATACATGTCGCGGTCTTGGCTGCTCATACCGCCCTGCCAGCCGACCGGAGGCGGACCCGCAAATGCGTTCGAGTACATCGGACGGGCACCGTAAGCGCCTGAATAGTAGGGGCCACCGCCATAGTAGCCTGTCCCTGTGTAGTAAGGGCCGCCTCCCCATCCCCAGGAGGGTGAGGTGGCACCGACCGCCGCAGCCGTTCCGACTGCCGCAGCCGTTCCGACCGCCGCGGCGCCTGC
The DNA here is from genome assembly GCF_004296405.1 of Bradyrhizobium sp. Leo170. Classification (GTDB taxonomy): domain Bacteria; phylum Pseudomonadota; class Alphaproteobacteria; order Rhizobiales; family Xanthobacteraceae; genus Bradyrhizobium. Next base: position 3,955 of record NZ_PSRR01000163.1, on the reverse strand, counting down.
CATACCGGCACCGTATGCGGCCCGCCGGGTTTGCCGACGCGCAACACCCGCAGCGCTCACGGGCGTCAACGGGCGACCGACCCGTGCCTGGGCGCTCTCGACCGACAGCGTCACGCCGCGCTGTTCAGACCAGTTGAATGAAAGGAGCGCCGCACAGGCGAAGGTCGAGATCGCAATGGCAACTTTTGTCACAGTGGTCTGCGTCATATTGCTTCCTCCATTTTTTCTGCCCCATTTTTGCGACGTCTTTTGGTGTTGGCACGCATTGCGCGGGTCAGAGAGATTGCCCGCACAGAGTTGAAGCAATGAAGGTTCAACCGGAAAAGGCTGTACTCGACGGGATGAACCGGCACATCGGCGTAAATCTCTGCATGTTGGTACGGCAACAGCAGACGACTTGCAGGACCGCCATCATATACTCCTGCGCTTCAGAAATCCGGCGAAAAAATTGACAGTGAGACTGTCATACTTCGAGCCTCGTTGAAGGTTGAGTGTAGTTGTTCGGATGCGCCAGTAACATCTGCTCCGGCTTCCGGATTACCTCCGTCCGCGGCTGGTAAGCGGGCGCAATATCCTACACCGCTTCGAAGAAGGCATAATTCTGCCAGCTGCGCATGCGCAAAAGAATCTTCCGCAACAACAATAGCTCAACGCAGCGCGCCGATTTTGTCGGCGTGCAAAACCGCAACGCTCATTGGAGTCAAGGGACGACCGACTCGCGCCTGGGCACTCTCGATCGACAGCGAGACGCCGCGTTGCTCAGACCAGCCGAAGCAGAGCAGCACCGCGCACGCGAAGGTCGAGGTTGCTCGCACGAATGTGATTAGATGCGAGGCTGGCTAACGCCCCGCGCGACAGTCTTCGCAGGTGCGACGCATTGCTGCTTGATCTGGCGCAATGCCTATTTGACAGCCTGCCTCCAGAAACCGTTTGATCGAGGCAGGGAACCGTCGGGCGAAGTCTGTAGATCCGAATCCGGGACGTGAGCCACATATGAAGCGATCGAAAAGGTCCGCGAAGGCGCGTATATCCCGCCCCAAGCGGGCCCGCGCGCAGTTGAGCGGCGAAATGCCCTGCGCGACCGTGTTTCGTCTGGTGGGCTCCGCCTGCCTCCAAGATGTCAAGGCTCACCATCGCGGCGCCCGCAATGGCGATACCGTTGCAGTGCATCAGACGCGCGTGGCGCTGACCCGTTTTCGCGCGGCGATCGCTTTCTTCGGACCCATGGTGGAGGATCCCGAATGGACCCGCCTGAAGTCCGAGCTGAAATGGCTCAACGCATATCTTGGCGCCACGCGCGACCTTGATGTCGCGATCGGGAACGCTCCGCGCGAACGGCTGTTCAGGACAGCCCGGGCCGAGAGCCAGCGCCAGTTGAGACGGGCGCTGACGTCGGACCGCTATCGCCGGTGGTTCAAGGATATCGTCGATTGGGTCAACCATGGTCCCTGGTCTCATATGAGCGACCACCGCCTGGTGCGGCTCCGGGCATCGCCGGCCTGCGAGTACCACGCGCGCCGGCTCGCCGGCTGGCATGAAAAGCTCGTCAAGAGGAGCCGCGGCCTGCAGGGAATGGGCGGGCGCAAGCAGCACCGGGTCCGCCTGGCCAGCAAACGGCTGCGCTACGCGATCGAGTTCTCCGAAGACGTGCTGCCGAAGGACGATTTTGCGCGGTGGCGCGCGATCGTGAAGCAGCTACGCAAGGCACAGCAGATTCTCGGCGAACTGCACGACGCCGAGGCTGCGCGGGCGCTCGCGGCAGAGCTGCAACAACGCATCAAGACGAGCCGCGCGGGCCGCCAGCGGAAACCGCTCGAGCTGCTGGACAAGAAGGAAAAAGAGCGGCTGCTCCAGCGCGCTGCGGTCGCATACCGCAGGATTGCAGCCTAGGGCAGTTTCGGTTCTGATTGGATCAGAACCGAAACTCCAGATTCTTATTTTGACGCGTTTTCTTCACGCGAACCGGTGTCCACTTCGCTCGAAAACGCTCTAGCTATTGCGGTCAACCCCGTATTTGTCCGGGCAGGTTTGTTGATCGAGCGCATTTTCTTGCACCGCACGATTCGGCTAGTTTCCATTCAAGAAACTCGCATTTCTCCTGGTTGACAGCATGCCCGACGGTTCTTCGACGGCCCATCTCTATCGCCCGAAACTCATGACCACGCTGGGCGAAGGCTACAGTCCCGACAAGCTCCGCCAGGATGCCGTTGCCGGTCTCACCGTGGCCGTGGTTGCGCTGCCGCTCTCGATGGCGGTCGCGGTGGCCTCCGGCGTGACGCCGGAACGGGGGCTTTTCACCGCCATCGTCGGCGGTTTCCTGGTCTCGGCGCTCGGCGGAAGCCGGTTTCAAATCGGCGGACCGGCAGGCGCCTTCATCGTGCTGGTGGCGGCGACCGTCGCCCAGCTCGGCGTGAACGGCCTGCTGCTGACCGTGCTGGTGTCCGGCGTCATGCTGACCCTTGTCGGCGCGACGGGTCTCGGCTCGCTGATCCGTTACATGCCGCATCCCGTGACCGTCGGCTTTACCTGCGGAATCGCCGTGACCATCTTTGCGAGCCAGATCACGGACCTGTTCGGCCTGACGCTTGCCGGTCCCGAGCCGGGGCCCCTGCTCGCCAAGCTAATCGTGCTTGGCCGGGCGCTTCCGACCCTGAACTGGGCCGCACTCGGCATTGGCGCAGGCACGGCCGCGATCATCTTCGTGCTCCGGCAATGGCGGCCGACCTGGCCGGGAATGCTGATCGCCATTGCGATCGCCTCGGTCTTGGCGCTGGTGCTGCAACTGCCGGTCGAGACCATCGGCACCCGTTTCGGTGAAATCCCCCACAGCCTGCCAGCGCCGCAGGTGCCGGAGTTCTCATACGACCTGCTGCTGAAGGTCTTGCCTGCGGCGCTCTCGTTCACGCTGCTCGGCGGCGTCGAGAGCCTGCTGTCGGCCAAAGTCGCCGACAGCATGACCGGCCGCAAGCACCGTTCCAACATGGAGCTGGTCGCACAGGGCATTGCCAACATCGCCTCCGCCTTGTTCGGCGGCATCAGCGTCACCGGCACCATCGCGCGCACGGCGACCAATATCCGCGCCGGCGGCCGCAGCCCGCTCTCCGGCATGCTGCATTCCGTCTATCTCCTGCTGTTCATGCTCGTTGCCGCCCCCTTGGCGCGCTACATCCCGCTCGCGGCTCTCGCCGGTGTCCTGGTCGTGGTCTGCTGGTACATGGCAGAGAAGGAGGAGTTCGTCCGGCTGGTGAAGGACTGGCGGAGCGGCGTGGTGCTGGTGCCGACCTTCGCACTGACGATCTTCAAGGATCTCACCTTCGGCATCGTCACAGGATGCATCCTCGCGGTGCTGTTCGCCAAGCTCGGCAATCCGCAGAAGCCGGAGGACGCCTAGGGCTGCGATTTTTGATTGGCCGTCATTGCGACCGAAGCGAAGCAATCCATCTCTTCGCTGGCTGCGGCATGGATTGCTTCGTCGCTTCGCTCCTCGCAATGACGGCCAATGAGAACCGAAGCTTTAGATTCTCGTCTTGACGTGTTTTCTTAACGCGACCCGGTATCCACTTCGCTCGAAAGCGCTTTATGCAGGCCAAGCGACTTGTAGGGTGGGCAAAGCCAACGGGTCGCGCGAACGCGCGCCCGATGACAGGCTCCGCGTGCCCACCATTCACGATCAGAGCAAGAAAAGGTGGGCACGCTTCGCTTTGCCCACCTTACAGACTGGAGCTTTCCCAAAAAGGTGATCGCCAGAGCTTCGCATTGACGGGAGGCCCGCCTATATCAGCCCCTGCTTGTATTATGCCTGTCATTCAAAGCCGGGGAATCCAGCATGGGTAGCCCATCCATTCTCGAACCGACGGCCGCGCAAGGCAGCGTGCTGATCGCGGGCGTCGGCGCGACCGAGGGGGTGGGTGCGGCGATCGCTCGCCGGTTCGCCGCAGGCGGATACCCGGTCGCA
>NZ_PSRR01000162.1 GCF_004296405.1 Bradyrhizobium sp. Leo170 | reverse complement strand
TTCCGGTTGAACCTGTGGTCCTACCCCCGTGCTTTTTGTTGCACGGGACCCACGGGTGCAACCAGCACCCGGCTTTCCCTGCGCCCTCTGCTCAATGAGAGGGTCAGAAGCGACGCAAACCTCGGACGCAATGCGCCGCGAGAATGCGAACGTGTATCCTCTCCGCTGTTTGACAAATGAATCAGCAACATCCCCGTCATTGCGAGCGCAGCGAAGCAATCCATGCTTCCGCGCGTGGAGGGGTGGATTGCTTCGCTACGCTCGCAATGACGACGGAGAGAACTGCATCCGTAATGACGATGTCGTCCCGGATCAAGGCCGGGACAACAGCCTACCCCTCCTCGTCCAGCACTTCGAGCACGAGCTCCATCGTCATCAGCACCGGGTTGTCGCCGCGCACCAATTTCCCCTCGGCGATGCCTCCGAGATAGTCGACGAGCGCGATCTCGAGCTCGGCTTCGAGCTGGCCATCGGCATCGGGAGCGATCGTCCCCGCTCGGACCGCGAGCTCGGTCGCAAACGGCACGACCGTGCGGCCGTCGGTGAAGCAGGCGCCAATGGTCGAGCCGACGCCGCCATGCAGCCGCGCGTGCAGGATGCCGTGCTGGCGGCAAAATTTCTCGAGCGCGCAGGCAAAATCCTGGTTGGGGCGCAGCCGCAGCGCAAAGGCGCGGCTGGTGGTCTCCGCATTCGTCGCCTGGCGCGGCATCGGGCCGAACAGTTTGAAATTGGTCTCGGCATCGCCCTCGGCGACAAACATCGCCCCATTGAGACCGAAGGCCTGCACCTCGAAGGGCTCGGCGACCACAGTCTCTTCCGGCAGCATATGGCCGCCGTTGAAACGGCCGTCAGCCTCGGTCCACAATCCGTGGCAGTGGAAGAATGGTGCACCATCACGCTCGCCCAGCGTCATCGTGGCGAGCTTGAGCCGGGTGATGCCGTCGGGACGAAACGTCTCGCTGTAGAATGCCGCGTTGGCGCCGGTCTTCGACAGTGCCGGCATCACGTAGGCGAACGGGCCAAGCGCGCCGCCGCTTACGCTCAAGACGCCGCCCGAAAATCCTTCCGCCGCAAAGCCGCGGCGTGCGGCTTCAAGCAGCGGAATGCCGGCCTGCAGCGTGAAGGAAAATGCGCGCCCGCGCGCTTCCACCCATTGAATGCGCTCGCGCGCAGAGGGACCCGGTTGGGCGATGCTGCGCATCACCCGGTCTGCTTGGTGGAGACGTCGAGCAGCCCGCGCGCTTCCAGCTCATCGCGGATCAGGCGCTTGGGTATCTTGCCGTAGCCCGACTTCGGCAGCGCATCCCAGAAGAAGAAGCGCTTCGGCATCTTGTAGCGCGGCACCTTCGGCGCAAGGTACGCGGCAAGCTCCGCCTCGCCGACCGCGCCGGCGCCCTCGCGCGCGACGCAGACGGCAACGCCAACCTCGCCCCAGAAGGGATCGGGCACGCCGAGCACGGCGACCTCGCCGACAGCAGGATGCGTCAGGATCTTCTCCTCGATCTCGCGCGGATAGATGTTGGAGCCGCCGGAGATGTACATGTCGGATGCGCGGCCGGTGATGTAGACAAAGCCCTCTTCGTCCATGTGGCCGAGATCGCCGGTGCGAAACCAGCCGTCGCGAAACGCCTTCGCGTTGGCTTCACGGTTATCATAGTAGCCGGCGAACACCGCGGGGCCGATCACGCAGATCTCCCCGGTCTCGAACGGCTTCAGTTCGCGGCCCTGGTCGTCCTGGATCGAGACCTGCATGCCGACGCGCTCGAAGCCGCAGGTGCCGATCCGCGCATGCGGGCCGTCCTCGGGATCGTGCAGCGCCGGCGGCAGCACGGTGATGTTGCCGGTGACCTCGCCGAGGCCGAAATACTGCACCAGCACGGCGCCGAGCTTTCGCATCGCAAGCTTCTGGTCCTCGCGGTACATCGGCGCCCCCGCATAAATCACGTGGCGCAGCGAGGAATGATCGAACTGCTCGACGGCGGGATGTTCGACCATCATCTTCAGGATCGTCGGCACCGTGAAGAGGTTGCTGACGCGGTGCTGCTCGATCAGCCGGAATGTTTCGGCGATATCGAATTTCTCCGAAGGCAGCAGGATGGTCGGCACCCCGCGCGCGGCCTGCATGAGCTGGTGGATGCCGGCGCCATGCGACAGCGGCGCGACCACGATCGAGGCATCCCGCTCGCTGACGCCGGGCGTCAGGTCGGCGAGATGGTTGGTTACCACGAAGGCCATCTGGCCATGGGTCAGCACGGCGGCCTTGGAGCGGCCAGTGGTGCCGGAGGTGAAGAAGAACCAGCAGGGATCGTCATGCTCGACCGCGACATTGTCGACCTTCGCGCCGGCGTGCGCCGCGATCGCTTCAGTGACGGTCCGCTCGCCAAAACTCCCCTCCTCGCCGATCCGCCAGGTGAATTGCAGCGCGGGATTGGCGGCGGCCGCGGCATGCTCGGGAAAGTCGCCGTGGCAGAGGAAGGCCTTGGCGCCGGAGGCTGCGGCGAGATAGGCGACCTCGTCGGGCATCAGGCGAAAATTGGTCGGCACCCAGACCGCGCCGAGGCGGAAGGCGGCGAACATCGACCAGAACATCTCGTCGCAGTTCTTGGAGTGGACGAGGATGCGGTCGCCCCTGACGATGCCCCGCGCCGCCAGCGCGGCGGCAAGTGCGGAGACGAGGCCATCGATCTCGCGCCAGGTCCAGCTCCGGTCCCGCCAAATGAATCCTGCGCGATCGCCATGCCGGCGCGCATTCTGGGTCACGATATGCGCCAGGTTCATCACCCGGCGCGACATCCGCAACTGATCGCCGCGCGGCGCGGCCACGCTACCCGTCTCTCCGCTCATTTCCGTCCCATCGGGAGTTTCATCATGCGGGGCTTCTGGCTGCCCCTCTGCGGTTTATCGTCTCCGCACGGGGTTCGGCAAGGGCGGACCCGGCGCCTGCGGCCGCCCAGCCACCGCTCCGCGACGTGGGCGGTCACTGCGGATGGTTGGCGAGTTCCTGATCGCTCCTGCCCCAGTCCTGCCAGAGCTGCAGCGCACCCAGCAAGACCACCAGCGCCCCGAGGATGCCGTGCCAGACCTGCAGCAGGGTGTCGCCGGAATAGCCGAACAGGAACGGCGAAGCGATCAGCCAGCAGCCGAGCACGATCGCTGCCACCTCCTCCCAGCGCTGCAGGGCGACATATTCGAGCTGGGCCAGTCCGAACACCAGCATGCCGATCACGAAGGTGTTGAGGATCATGATGCTGCGGTCAGCATCGACGACGTCGCGGCCGGCCTGCATCGGAAACCACGGCGAGACCACGATCAGCACGCCGAGCAACATGCCGAACCAGTCCTCCCAAGGTCTATGGGTGCTAAAGAAACGCTTATCCGACATGGTAGACCTCCCTGGAAAAGAGGCATACGTCAGCAGCCAGCGATCATGACATTGCAGTACCAAACGACCGTCTGGCCGCTTCGGGGCGTATGTCTTGAAAAAAACGTAGGCCGGTTATGATCGGCTTGCAAGGCCGGCCGATCGCCAACTTGCGAACAACCGCGGGCGATTGCGGCGATGCAAACAACGGGAATGAGATGATGGATGGACGTGTGAACGAAGCAGTCGTCAACAACCCCGGGCGCAAGCGCTACGAGCTCGCGGTCGATGGACATATTGCCGCGGCCTACTACGAGAAAGCGGACGGTGTGATCACCTTCGTCCACACGGAGGTGCCGGCCGAGCTTGGCGGCAAGGGGATCGGCTCAAAGCTGGTCCGCGGCGCGCTGGACCAGGTGCGCGCCGAGGGCCTGAAGGTGATCGCGCAATGCCCGTTCGTGAAGGCCTTCATCGAGAAACATGCGGATTACCAGGATCTGCTGAAACACTGAAAGCGCAGACATCAGACATGACATCGGTCCGCAACAACACGGCACAAAGCCGCTTCGAACTCGACGTGGAAGGCCGCATCGCGTTCGCAAACTACCGCGCGACGCCGTCGGCTATCATCATCACCCACACAGAAACGCCGCGTGCACTGCGCGGCCGCGGTATCGCCTCCGAACTCGTCAAGGGCGCGCTGGAATTGATCCGCGCCGACGGCCACAAGGTGATCGCCGGCTGCGGTTTTGTCGTCGACTATCTCAGCAAGCATCCCGAATACCGGGATCTCGTGGCGTGAGAGTCGGGCGGCCTGCTACACGATCCGGATCGACATGTCCGGCAGGCCCTCGAGCTTGCACAACAGCACGTCGCCCTTGACCACCGGGCCGACATTTTCCGGTGTGCCGGAATAGATGATGTCGCCAGCCTTCAGCTCGAAGGCTTCCGACAGTTTTGCGATCTGCTCGGCGACGCTCCAGATCATGTTCCGCAGGTCCGAGTTCTGCCTGATGGTGCCGTTGACCGCGAGCGAAATCGCGCCCTGGGTGAAATGTCCGGTCTTGGAAGCCGGATGGATCGGACCGATCACGGCGGCATGGTCAAAGCTCTTGCCGATCTCCCACGGCTTCTTCTCCGCGGCCATGCCGTTCTGCAGGTCGCGGCGCGTCATGTCGAGACCGAGCGCATAGCCATAGACGTGATCGAGCGCCTTATCGGCGGGAATGTTGGCGCCGCCGGATTTCAGCGCGGCGACGAGTTCGACCTCGTGATGATAATTTTTCGTCAGCGACGGATAGGGATGATCGGCAACCGTCCCGATCGCAACGTTCTGGATCGCATCGGTCGGCTTCTGGAAGAAGAACGGCGGCTCGCGCGTCGGATCGGAGCCGCGCTCGATCGCATGCGCGGCATAGTTGCGGCCGATGCAATAGATGCGGCGGACCTGGAATACCTCGGTCTCGCCGACAATCGGGATCGTCGTCGCTGCTACCGGAAACATCGCCTTCGGCCCGACCTGCGCGTCGGCGGACGTAACCTGCGCGGCCGTTCCCGCCAGCGCGAGCGCGCCGGTGGCGAGCATGGTCCTGCGATCAATCGTATTCATGGGCGTTCTCCTTCGTTGTTGTTATTATCTGGCGGGGTCGACAAAAAAGGCCCGCGACGATCGCGGGCCTTCGAATGCTCAAGTACCAGCGTCGCCTTAATGCTTGATTTCCGGCGGCAGCTTGCCGCCATTGGCCGCAAGTTTGGTCATCACCTGCTTGTGCAGCCAGATGTTCATGCTCGCGGAATCATTGGTGTCGCCGGTGTAGCCGAGTTCCTCGGCAAGCTCCTTGCGCGCGGACAGGCTCGAATCGATGTCGAGCGCCTTCATCAGGTCGACGATCGATGTGCGCCACTCGAGCTTCTCCTTCTTCGCGGCGACGGCTGCATCCAAAATCGGAGCGACGTCGACGCTCTGCGCAGGCGCGGCAGCCGGAGCGGTCGGCGAGGCCCCGGCGGCGGGCGCGCTCCCCGCAGGCGCACCGCTAGCCGGCGCTGCAGTCGCTGTGCTGCTGCCGAAGATCGAGCTCATGATTTTTCCGAAAATGCTCATCGTTCACTCCAAAGGACTTGAGATGTGGTGTCAGGTGGTTCTCTCGGGGCTCTTTTCGACCGGCAGCACCCGCCGGGGTCGCAAAATGATTTTACCCGGACCAGCCAAGGTTGCCAATGCGACATTCACCGAAGCGTGAGTGCGTCTGTCCCGGTTTGGGAGTACCGTGACATCTCACTTCGCGACATGGCCGCTTGGGTGTCTTCGCGTCTGGCCTGTTCGTGATCGCTTAGGAGACGGCACGTTGTGCCCCTCGCTGGCGGGCACAGAAATGCGGCCGCGCAGGGAGACAACGACTATGGCCACCTATCACGACAATGTCACATCACTGACGCAGAGCGGACAGGAAGTCGCGGCTGCGCCCGAGATTCGTACCATCAGTCTCGGCGATCTGCATCGCGCCTTGCAGCTCGGCTGGGAGGATTTCAAGGCGGTCCCGAGCCACGCCGTCATCCTGTGCGTGGTCTATCCGGTGTTGGGCCTGGTGCTTGCCCGCGTCGTGCACGGCTATTCCGTGCTGCCGTTATTGTTCCCGTTGGCCGCGGGCTTCGCCCTGCTCGGCCCGTTCGCGGCGATCGGTCTCTATGAACTCAGCCGCCGCCGCGAGAATGGCGAAGAGCCTTCTGCATGGGGCGCAATCGAGATCGTCCGCTCTCCGTCATTCGGCGCCATGCTTGGACTAGGCACGCTGCTGTTCGCGCTGTTCGTGACCTGGATCGCCACGGCGCAGGCCATCTATGTCTCGGCATTCGGTTATGCGACGGCGGCGGGGATCCCCGATTTCCTCACGCAGGTGCTGACGACAGCGCAGGGTTGGTGGTTGATCCTGGTCGGCTGCGGCGTCGGCTTCCTCTTCGCCCTGCTCGCGCTTTGCATCAGCGTGGTGTCGTTCCCGATGATGCTCGACCGTCACGCTACGACCGGTGAAGCCATGGTCACCTCGCTGCGCGCGGTCGCGCGTAATCCGGTGCCGATGGCCGCCTGGGGCCTGATCGTCGCAGCATTGTTGGTGCTGGGAACGCTGCCTTTCTTCCTCGGCCTCGCCATCGTCATTCCCCTGCTCGGCCACGCCACTTGGCATCTCTACCGGCAGATCATCGTTCCCGACCCCAATGTGCAGCCGCTCCCGCCACGTCCGCGCGCGCGCAAGCCTGCTGCCGACTTCCCCGCTAACCTGTTCCCGTGGCGTCGGAAAAACAGCGCGTAGATCTTCGGCAAATCTGTTCCATCATCCCGGTCTGGTGCGCCAGCATCAGACTGGGGTTCGTCCGAGCTCCGGCACGTGACATCGCCCCGGCATGGTGGATTGACTTGCGCGTGCAACGCCGACAAGCCTTGTTTTGGCCGCTCTTGCCGCAAACATTTTGGTAGCGTTTCGAGATTAGTGTCGATGATGCGTCGACATGGAGTGAACGATTTCATGAGCTTTCGCTTTTCCCTCCGGACTGCACTGGGAGCCCTGCTCCTGACCCTCAGCACGCCTTCGTTCGCCGCGACCTGCGGCAGCGGCTCGTTCGATACGTGGCTGGACGACTTCAAGAAGGAAGCGGCATCGAAGGGGATTTCGCAGTCCGCGATCCAGGTCGGCCTGAACGGCGTCACCCTCGACAAGAACGTGCTCACGCGCGACCAGTCGCAGAAGGTGTTCAGTCAGACCTTCGAGGAATTCTCCGGACGCATGGTGCCGCCCCGCCTCACCCGCGGCGCCAACATGATGAAGCAGTACGGCTCGGTGCTGTCCCGCATCGAGGAGACCTATGGCGTGCCGGGCGAAGTGCTGGTGGCGATCTGGGGATTGGAGACCGATTTCGGCGTCAACATCGGCAAATTCCCAACTCTGCGGGCGCTGGCGACGCTCGCCTATGATTGCCGCCGCTCCGATATGTTCAGGGCCGAGCTTCTGGATGCGCTCCGCATCATCGAACGCGGCGATGTCCCTCCACAGGAACTGCGCGGCGCATGGGCCGGCGAGATCGGCCAAACCCAGTTCATGCCGTCGAACTACATCAAATTCGCAGTCGATTTCGACGGCAATGGCCGCCGCGATCTCCTGCACAGCGCGCCCGATGTGCTGGCCTCGACCGCGAATTTCTTCGCCAACCATGGCTGGCAACGCGGCAAGAATTGGGAGCCAGGCAATCCGAACTTCGCGGTAATCCAGCAATGGAACAAGAGCGAGGTTTATGCGCGCACCGTCGCCTATTTTGCCACCCAACTCACCCGCGTACCGTAGCGCTTCCCTCCCTCTCGCTTTAAGGAGCCGATCGCCGCGGGACGATCGGCGCCTGTGAGAAGCCTTGCTCCTTACTTCGCCTCGCCGGCGTGCATCGCCTTGTTCAGATGCGCCGCGCACACGCCCATCTTGCCACCGAGCAGAGCGTCCTGCGCTTGCGCAATCTCCTTTTGCGCCACGATTTTGCCTGGACCGTCCGCCATTGTCTCAACTGCGGATTCGGTCTTGGCGAGATTGTCGCCGCTGCAGCCGACGGTGACCTTAGCCGCGTGGGCGGGAATGGCGGCATACGCAATGAAAGCCATCGCAGTCGCTGCAATCAGTTTGTTGCGCATCGGTTTTTTCCCCATTTTCCGTATTATTTGAACGGAAGCCGACGTGATTGCCGGAATCCGTGACAACCATTGTTCGCTCATCATCGAAAAGTTCAGAATGAATTCCGCGCGATAGAGATGTGATCGACGCTGCGAGCAAAGCACGCATGCGTTGCATCTATTTTTCATTACAGCTTGGTAAGGAAGGGCAAGCCGCGCGAAGCATCGTTGCCGCTACTGCGGTATCCGGTCCCCTCCGCTCGCGAACCGTACCCCGGAGGATAGGGAGTTGAAGGTTCGGCAGCGGCATCGGCCGCAGGCAGCCTTCGGACTGCAAACATGCTTCAGTGATCCGTCGGTCTTGGCCCGGCTTCGCGGACTCGGCATTCCGCACCAAATCCTGGGACCACGAGGAATATTCTTCTAGATCGACCCCAGAAGAAATGAGTTTAATTTCATTTCTAAGGGCCAAGGCGCATGCGAATCACGCATGAGAAGCTAGCCACCCCGAATCGGTCTCCGGCGTTGCGCCGGGCGGGGCTCAAGGCCGAGCATTTGATTTCACGTCCGTGCGCACCCATATGCCAAGCGTCGACGGAAGTGCCGCCCCTCATCGCAAGCCCGTGATTTTACGGACCTTTTCCAATACCGGCACGCGTTCTCACCAACCCGCTGACGCCTCGTCGGGCCGCTCCGCTGTTGGGTTAATCAGGCCTTACCGACGTCATGCATTTTTCACTTAGCTGCACCGCAACATAGGAACTACCGCACTGCATCAACTCAACCTATGTTCATTCTATCGACGATGACGCTTGCCATAGAGCTGAATCGTAATTTCTAGGAGACTACCATGTTACTCTCGCTCATCCGCATGATCCGGGCGTTCCGTGATTATCAGCGTAATGTTGCCGAGCTGTCCCAGCTTAGCGATCGCGAGCTGGCGGACATCGGCCTTGATCGCTCTGATATTCCGCGCGTGGCCTCTGGGCACTTCAACGGCTGATCCTTTGTCAGCCCATCAATGAACGGATAACGCCCGCTCCTTTACGCGGGCGTTCTCGTATTCTCTCCCCAGTTTCTCTGCCCGGTTTCAGATGCGCTCGCGGGAAAAACGCGCTAACCCTGCGCGATGACCGCGACCAAGCCTTCTCCTGATCCTGTCCACATCATCGGCGCCGGCCTTGCCGGTTCTGAAGCCGCCTGGCAGGTGGCAAATGCCGGCCGGCGCGTGGTGCTGCACGAGATGCGCCCACAGCGGATGACCGAGGCCCATCGCACCGATGGCCTTGCCGAACTCGTTTGCTCCAATTCCTTCCGCTCCGATGATGCCGCCAACAATGCAGTCGGCCTGCTGCACGCCGAAATGCGCCGGCTCGGCTCGCTGATCATGCGCGCCGCCGACGCCAACCAGGTGCCCGCCGGCGGGGCGCTGGCGGTCGACCGCGAGGGGTTTTCCGCCGCGGTCACCAAGGCGCTCAACGAGCACCCCCTGATCGAGATTCGCCGCGAGGAGATCGCGGGCCTACCGCCCGTCGAGTGGCGCAACGTCATCGTTGCGACGGGCCCCCTCACCTCGGCGCCGCTGGCAGATGCCATCCGTGAGCTGACCGACGAAAGCGCGCTCGCCTTCTTCGATGCGATCGCGCCGATCGTGCACAAGGATTCCATCGACATGAGCGTGGCGTGGTTCCAGTCGCGCTATGACAAGGTTGGGCCGGGGGGCACCGGAGCCGACTACATCAATTGCCCGATGACAAAGGAGCAGTACGACGCGTTCGTCGACGCGCTGCTGGCCGGCGAGAAGGTGGACTTCAAGGACTGGGAGACCAACACGCCCTATTTCGACGGCTGCCTGCCCGTCGAGGTGATGGCCGAACGCGGTCGCGAGACCCTGCGGCACGGGCCGATGAAGCCGGTCGGCCTCACCAATCCGAACGATCCCACCACCAAGCCCTACGCGATCGTACAACTTCGCCAGGACAACAAGCTCGGCACGCTCTACAACATGGTCGGCTTCCAGACCAAGCTGAAGCATGGCGCGCAGCAGCGCGCGTTCCGCACCATTCCGGGTCTCGAGCACGCCGAATTCGCGAGGCTCGGCGGATTGCATCGCAACACCTTCCTGAACTCGCCCAAGCTTCTGGATTCACAACTACGGCTGCGCGCCGAGCCGCGATTGCGCTTCGCCGGCCAGATGACCGGCTGCGAAGGTTATGTGGAGTCCGCCAGCATCGGCCTGCTCACCGGCCTCTATGCCGCGGCGGACGCTCGCGGCCATTCGCTGGCGCCGCCGCCTTCGACCACGGCGCTAGGCGCGCTGCTGGGCCACATCACCGGCGGCCATATCGAGACCGTCGACACGGGTCCGCGCTCGTTCCAGCCGATGAACATCAATTTCGGCCTGTTCCCGCCGCTGGCCAGCCCGCCAACGAAGAAGCCCGACGGCACGCGGCTCCGCGGCAACGAGAAGACGGTAGCGAAGAAGCAGGCGATATCAGCCCGCGCGCTTGCCGATCTTGACCGCTGGATATCGGACCATTTGCACGTCGCGGCGGCGGCTTAAGCCATGAGCTTGCCGAAAGACGACGCCGCCACCCTGTCGGCGCGATGGCGCGAAGGAGTCCTGCTCAAGCGCGACGTGTTCTCGACCGTCGAGCGCGGACGTTTCCGCATCGAGACCGGCGAGACCGATGCGGTGCTGCGCCGGCTCGACCTGGTGCCGTTCTGGTCGTTTCCACTGGCGCGGCACCTGTTTTCGCGCGAGCGCCGCGCGCTGTCGCTGGCGCGCGACCTCGACGTCGGACCGAAGCTGCTCTGGGCGGGACAACGCGCGCTGGTGCGCGGGTTCATCGACGGCGTGGCGCTGCACCTGGCGAAGCCGCATGGCGATGTCGCCTATTTCCGTTCGGCCAAGGATGCGCTGCGCAGACTGCATCGTGCCGGCATCTGCCACAACGATCTCGCCAAGGAGCAGAACTGGCTGGTCGGCCGCAACGGCCGCGCCTATCTCACCGATTTCCAGCTCGCCGCCTGCTTCAAGCGCCGCAGCCGCCTGTTCCGCATCGCGGCCTATGAGGATTTGCGGCATCTGCTGAAGCACAAGCGCAGCTATGCGCCCGATGCGCTGACCCCGAAGGAACGCAAGATCCTCGCTCGCAAGTCAGTCGTCGCCAGCGTCTGGCTCAAGACCGGCAAAAAGGTCTACCAGGCGATCACCCGTGGACTCTTCAATTTCACCGATCGCGAAGGCGGCGGCCGGCGGCTGGTCAATGACGCGCCGGTCCTGATCGATCTGATCCGGAAGAACCCGGAAGTCCGCGACACCGCGATCGTCGCCTTCGCAGACCGCCGGGTCGGCGTCGGGCTCTATGCCTTCGTGGAAGCCGACGAGGTCGCGCTGGAGAAGAAGCTGCGCAACACGCTTGCCTCAGCCAAGGGTGTCAAGCCGCCCGAGCATATCCAAGTCGTCCATGCGCTGCCGCGCGATGCCGCGGGCAAGCCGCGCACGGAGATATTGCAGCTCGTGGCGATGAACCAGATCGACCTGATCGAGCCGCTGATGCAGAACGAGGCCGACCGCGCCTTCCTCAAGGACATCCTTGAGCAGCGCAAGAATCTTCGCGACCGTTTCAATTTCGAAGTCGCCGAGATGGACCGGCTCACGCGCTAGAGCTTCGGTTCTGATGGAATCAGAACCGAAGCTCTAGATTCTTGCTTTGACGCGTTTTCTTTACGCGAACCGGCGTCCACCCTCGGATCAAGTCCGAGGGCATGCTTCGCTCGAAAGCGCTCTAACCATCCCAACTCGTTACCTCGACAAAGCCATCGTTGCGAAGCAGTCTTGGAATCATCCCCAAGGAGAGTGTTTCGATGCCGCTGGCGCGTGGCAAGATTGGCGGACATGATTCCGAACGACTGGCGTTCACGTTCACGATGCTGAACGATGGCGAAGCCGTGGAGTGTCAGATCAGCGACGCCGCGATGGACGAGCTTGCCGGGACGCGCGGCACGCCAAGCATGGCGCGGCAGGGACAGTTTGTGTCGCTGCGCGACGAGATCGAGAAGATCGCGTCCGGCCTGTTCGATGCCGGCCCGGTCGTGAAGGGCCGCACGATCAGGATCTTTACCAAGCACATCGGCAGTTAGCGCGCGGGCTAAAGCGTTTTCGAGCGAAGTGGACGCCGGTTCGCGTGAAGAAAACGCGTCAAAGCAAGAATCTAGAGCTTCGGTTCTGATTCAATCAGAACCGAAAATGCTCTAGCCGCCGAACTCCCGTCGCCGCGACGCCCGCCACACCGTCCACAGGACCCGCAGCCGCGATGTGACCTGTGGGGCGAACGGGTCCGTGCTGGTCCGCGACATCCGCGCGAGATCGCGCTCGAGGAGCGCCAATGGCAGGAAGATCGGCCGCATCGCCGGCGAAACCGTCGGCAACAGCGAGAGCGCGGTCTTCAGATGGCTCGTCGCCTCGCCGATGAGCTGGTCGATCGCAGCGCGCAGTTGCGGCGTCTGCTTGCCGGAGAATACGTCTTCGATTCCGCCGCCGTGCTGCTCAAGGAACTGCAGCGGCAGGAACAATTGCCGCCGCGAAGCATCGCGCGGCAATGCGGCGATCACTTGCGCGATACCTTGCGCGAGCCCGGCGTGCCGCGCGAGGTGATCAATTTCTTCTGACGGCCGCGCCATCACGCGCGCAGCGAGCGAGAACAGCGCCGAGGCGGTCTCGTTGAGATAGCCCTCGAGCGCTGCCATCGACGGCATCGGATCGTTGTAGAGATCGAACTGATGCTCCTCGACCAACCGCGACAGCGGCTCGACGGGGAGCCGGAAATTCCTGATCGCGAGCAACAGCTCTGCTGCGACAGGGTTGCCTTCGACGCTGCCATGGCCGCTGCCTGCGAGCATGTCGGACCACCATTGCAGGCGTATCTCGCCAGGCAAGGGCTGGCTGACCAGTTCATGAACGCGGGAAATTTCGGCGTTGAAGGCGTAGATCGCGAGCAGCGCGCGGCGTTCGACCGCCGGCACGAACAGCGTGGAGGCATAGCGCGCGAAATCATGGGTGCGCACCAGCTCGGCGCAGAACGCCGCGGCGTCCGTGCCGCCGGGCTCGCTCATGGCACAGCGATCAGCGCCGCCGCCACCCGCCGACGCTCGCCCATCATGATGTTGTAGGTGCGGATCGCAGGCCCCGTCTGCATCGTATCCAGCACCACATGCACAGCTCGCAAGGCATCGCGCAGCGCCTTGGGCGCTATCCATGTTTCCGTGCCAGTGCCGATGATCAGCGTGTCGATGATGTTGGCTTTCGCGAACACACGCTCGAGCGAGTATCGGTCGATCTGCTGCGGAGTCGTCACCGGCCAGGCCCAGATCCCATCGGGCAGGCAGAGCAGTGAGCCGCGATGCGACATGTCGGCAAAGGCGAAGCCGCCCTTGCCGTAGGCCTCGATCGGCGCCGACCTCGGAAGATGTGGAGCGTCCGAGGATTGAGCCATGACCAGCTACTTCTTTGCCGCTGCTTCCGGCTTCTTGGCCGGCGTCTCCGGCGCGTCCCCACGTACGGTGCCCACGCCGAGATAGATCAGGATCGGCGCCGCGATGAAGATCGAGGTGTAGGTGCCGACCAACACCACGCCGAACATCATCACCGCGGTGAAGCTGTGGATGGCGTTACCACCAAACAGCAGCAGCGCCAGCAGCGCGAGCGTCACGGTGACGTGGGTGATGATCGAGCGCGACAGCGTCGAGTTGATCGATTCGTTGAGGAGCTGCGGCATCGGCATCTTCTTGTAACGCCGCAGCATCTCGCGGATACGGTCGTAGATCACGACCGTGTCGTTGAGCGAGTAGCCGAGAATCGTCAACAGCGCCGCGATGCTGGTGAGGTCGAAATCAACCTGCGAGATCGACATGAAGCCGATCGTCAGCACGATATCGTGGACGTTGGCGATCATGGCGCCGAGCGCGAACTGCCATTCGAAGCGGAACCAGAGATAGATCAGGATGCCGACGATCGCGAGCATCAGGCCGAGCATGCCGTAGGCCAGGAGTTCGCCGGAGACGCGCGGGCCCACCACCTCGACGCGGCGATATTCGACGGAATCGCCGAGCGCGCCGCGGACCTTCTGCACCGCCTCCTGCTGCGCGCTGTCGCCGCCGGGCTGCTCGGCGACGCGGATCAACACGTTGGCCGGCCCGCCGAACTGCTGCAACTGGACCTCACCGAGGTTCAAAGTGCTGAGCGTGGCGCGCATCGCGGCGATATCGGCGTTGCCGGATTTGGCCTGCACTTCCAGCAGCGTGCCGCCCCGGAAGTCGATGCCGAAATTCAGGCCGTGGGTGAAGAACAGCGTGATCGCGATGATCGAGAGCACCGCCGAGATCGGGAAGCTGATGCGGCGGAAGCGCGTGAAATCGAAATGCGTGTTGTCCGGGACGATGCGCAGCGGCGGCAGGATGCCGAGCGCGGCGACGACGGTCAGCACGGCGATCAGGATGCCAAGGCCAATGAGAACATAATGAGTCACAACAGGCCTCTCAGATCGGCACGGTCTTTTGCGGCCGCTTCCACCACACCCACCACGCGACGATCAGCCGCGTGAGCGTAAACGCGGTGAAGACCGTGGTAATGATGCCGATCCCGAGCGTGACGGCGAAGCCGCGCACCGGACCGGTACCGATGTAGAACAGCACCGCGGCGGCGATGAAGGTGGTGATGTTGGAGTCGAGGATGGTCGCGAGCGCGCGCTTGAAGCCGGCATCGATCGCCGAGATCGCGTTGCGCCCGCCCCGCAATTCCTCGCGGATACGCTCATAGATCAGCACGTTGGAGTCCACCGCGATGCCGACCGTGAGCACGATGCCGGCGATGCCGGGCAGCGTCAGCGTGGCGTTCAAAAGCGACAACAGGCCAAAGATCATCGCGACGTTGACGGCCACGGCGATGTTGGCGAACACGCCGAACAGCCGATACGTCAGAAGCATGAACACGATGACCAGGATCGAGCCGACATAGGCCGCCAGTTCGCCCTTCTCGATCGAATCCTGGCCGAGCCCCGGACCGACCGTGCGCTCCTCGATCACCGTCAGCGGCGCCGGCAGCGCGCCGGCACGCAAGAGGATCGCGAGATCGTTGGCGGACTGAACCGTGAAGCTGCCCGAGATCTGGCCCTGGCCGCCGGTGATCGGCTCACGGATCACGGGCGCGGAGATCACCTCATTGTCGAGGATGATGGCGAAGGGCTGGCCGACATTCTCGGTCGTGGCCTGGGCGAATTTCCGCGCGCCCGAGGTGTTGAAGCGGAAACTGACGATCGGCTCGCCGGTGCGCTGGTCGAACCCCGGCTGCGCGTCGGTCAGGTCGCCGCCGGAGACCAGCACCTGTTTCTTGACGACGTACGGGATCTTCGGCGTCGACGCGCTCATCAGGAGTTCGGAGTCAGGCGGAACCCTGCCCTGCTGGGCCTGGTCGGGCGACACCGAGGTGTCGACCATCCGGAATTCCATCTTCGCGGTCTTGCCGAGCAGCTCCTTCAGGCGTGTCGGGTCCTGCAGACCCGGCACCTGCACCAGGATGCGGTCGGTGCCCTGGCGCTGGATCACGGGCTCGACAGTGCCGAGCTGGTTGACGCGGCGCTCGACGATCTGGATCGACTGCTCGATGGTCTGGCGGATGCGCTCGGTGATGGCGGCCTGCGGCACGGTCAGGCGGATCAGCCCGCCGCCGGCATCGGACACTTCGAGGCTGCGCTGGCCGCTGGAACCGAGCAGGCCGCCGAGCGGCTGCGAGAGCTCACGCAGCTTGGAGAGCGCGGTCGGCAGGTCGGTATCGCGGCTGATCCGTACCTCCACGGCATCATTGCGCGCGTTGAGACCGGTGTAGCCGATCTTGGCGTCGCGCAGCACGCGCCGCGCGTCGTCGCGGATCTGGTCGAGCTTCTCTTTCTTCACATAGTTGGAATCGACCTCGAGCAGCAGATAGGAGCCGCCCTGCAGGTCGAGGCCGAGCACCAGGCGCCGCTGCGCCCACCCCGGCCAGGTCTTGACCTGGGATTCCGGGAAGAAGTTCGGCACGGCGCAAAGGCACACCACGAGCGCCGTGAGAATGATTCCCAGCGCCTTCCACCGCGTGAAATACAACATCGGGTTGACCTGTCAGATCGGAAATTGCGGCGCGACAATCAGCTCGCTGACGTCTCGTCCTTGGCCTCGGCCTTTTCCTTCGCCGGCTCGCCCTTGGTGCGCACGCCCGAGATCATCTGCCGCATCTGCCGCACCCGGACGCCATCGGAGATTTCGAACTCGATCTGGTCGTCGTCGACCACCTTGGTCACCTTGCCGACGAGGCCGCCCGAGGTCACGATGGTGTCGCCGCGACGGATGTTTTTGACCAGCTCGGCATGATCTTTCACCTTCTTCTGCTGCGGGCGCAGAATCAGGAAGTACATGATCACGAAGATCAGCGCGAACGGCAAAAGCGACATCAACATGCTGTTGGCATCGCCGCCGGCTCCGGCCTGGGCAAACGCAGGAGTAATCAGCATTCGGACAATCCTCGTGAGACGGGAGAAGGACCGGCGACGCCTGGCGCGTCAAGCCCGGTCCGGGCAAATTCGCGCGGACTATAGCGGCGGCCGGCCCAATTGCAACGTTAACAGCCCCTCATTTAGGCCGCTTGCGGCAGCCGCCAAGGCCCGTTAAAGCCTGCCCCGTCAGGAACTGCGCAAATGTCGAAAAAAGCCAAAAAATCAGCGCCTCGCGCCATGCCCAAACTGGCCTCCAAAGGCCCCCGCAAAACCGCGACAAAAGGTCCGGCAAGCGAGCTCAACGGCGACACCGCGGAGCGGATCGCAAACGCCCTGGAGGCGATCTCGCGCCACCTCTCCGCCGCCGCCCCGGACGCGGATGCAAGCGAGCAGCTTGGCGCGGCCGATGCCTTCGTCTGGCATCCGGACGGACGGCTCTCGAAGGTCGCCCGCGTCAGCCGCGTCGAGATCTTCCTGCTCAAGGGGATCGACCGGATGCGCGACATCCTGATCGAAAATACCGAGCGCTTCGCCAATGGGCTGCCCGCCAATAACGCGCTGCTCTGGGGCGCGCGCGGCATGGGGAAGTCGTCTCTCGTGAAGGCCGCACATGCCAGCATCAATCTCGACCGCAAGCCTGCGGATCGGTTGAAGCTGATCGAGATCCATCGCGAGGATATCGAGAGCCTGCCGATGCTGATGGAAGTGCTGCGCGCCTCCGATTTCCGCTTCATCGTGTTCTGCGACGACCTCTCTTTCGACGGCAACGACGCCTCGTACAAGTCGCTGAAGGCAGTGCTGGAGGGCGGCATCGAGGGACGTCCCGAGAACGTCATCCTTTATGCCACTTCCAACCGCAGGCATTTGCTCGCGCGTGAGATGATCGAGAACGAGCGCTCGACCGCGATCAATCCCGGCGAAGCGGTCGAGGAGAAGGTCTCATTGTCCGACCGCTTCGGCCTGTGGCTCGGCTTCCACCGCTGTAGTCAGGATGAATACCTCGCCATGGTCAGAGGCTATTGCGACCATTTTGGCATCAAGATCGATGGCGAGGAATTGGAGCGCGAGGCACTGGAATGGTCGACCACCCGCGGCTCCCGCTCCGGCCGCGTCGCGTGGCAGTTCACGCAGGAATTGGCCGGCCGGCTCGGCGTGAGGCTGACGGGCAAGTAAGCGCGCAATCCCGTAGCCCGGATGGAGCGAATCGCAATCCGGGACCGTGCTCATGCGCATAGTGA